>NZ_LIRJ01000532.1:815-2856 GCF_001419745.1 Streptomyces silaceus
TCCCCGATGAGCGGCTCGAAGACGGCGCTGATGGTCTGCCGGCGGCGGCGTCGGAAGGTGCTGTAGGCGATGGCGAGGCCCACGACCGCGTAGATCGCCCACGGGTGGAGCGTCCAGTGGAAGAGGGTGGTGGCCAGCGCGGTCTCCATCCCCGCGGCGTCGTCCGCGGGGTCGGTGCCCGGCGGGGGCGTGGTGAAGTGGGCGAGCGGCTCGCTCACACCGTAGAACATCAGACCGATGCCCATGCCGGCGCTGAACATCATGGCGACCCAGGAGACGGTCTTGAACTCCGGCTCCTCACCCTCCTGGCCGAGGGTGATCTTCCCGTACCGGCTGATGGCCAGCCAGAGCGCGAAGACGACGAAGCCGGTGGCGGTCAGCATGAAGAACCAACCGCCGTTGTGCATCAGACCGTTGAGCATGTCCGTGGAGACATTCTCGAGCGAGTCCGTCGCCACCCCGCCCCAGACCACGAAGGCCAGGGTGAGGACGGCGGTGACACCGAACACCACCCGGTCCGTCTGTGGGGACCGGCCGGCGGGGTCGGGCGCCGCGATGTCGGGCGCCCCTCCCCCGCCGTCCGCTTTCTGCTGATCCTGCGTCACAGGTGACACCTTTCAAGGGGTCGATTACGTCGAGACTTTGTTCTCCGTTACCCCCTACCACATGTGACGCACATCTCACCCGTTCAACAGCTCATGTCGGGCGTACCTGTGACGAGGTGATACGGCGCCCGCTCGTCGAGCAGCAGCGGCACGAGGGCCCGCGCGGACTGCCGCAGCGGGACGTACGCGCCGGACTTCCGGCGTTTCACGGTGACGCCGTGCAGGGCCAGTTCGTCCTTGATGTCGCCGTACTGGGCGGCATTCAGGCGGTAGCCGCAGGGCGGGTCCTGGATGATCTCGGCCGGCTCGGCGGGGTCGTTGTCGGCGCCCCCGAGGTAGACGGGGCCCCGGTCACGGAAGCCCTCGGCCCGCGCCGCCGTGGTGGCCGCCTCGATGCGCCCGCGCCGCTCGTCGGAGTAGTCGAACAGACCTCCGAGCGCGGAGAGTTGCGAGGCGACGCGGCGGCGGTTGTTGAGCGCCTCGTCCTTCTTCTCGGCGTCCGTGAGGGGGTCGACGCGGCTCTCGATGAGCAGGCCGGCGGCGTGCTTGATGCCGGAGACGTTGCGCAGGATGCGCTCCTGGCCGTCGCCCGCCGTCTGCTTGATCGGCTCGCCGGTGACGGGGTCGGTCCAGATGCCGTACGTGCCCGTCGTGTACCCGGCGTCCTCGGCGGCCGGCCGTACGTACGCCTTGGACAGGGTCTGCGCCTCGTCGTGCACGGCCTCGTCGGTGTTGAGGTTGCGCGGCCAGAGGTCGAAGAGGTCCTTGTCGTAGTACTTGGGCGTCGCGCCGTACTCGTGCAGGTCGTAGATGACGTCGGGCTGCCGGTCGCGGATCACGGCGGCCATGGCGCGGGCCTCCGCCGTCGCCAGGGAGATGTGGTCGCGGTTGATGTCGACGCCGTCGGAGTTGCCGCGGGTGTCGGCGGCGCGTCCGTCGGGGTTGGCGGTGGGCACGACCAGGAGGGTGGTGCGGCTCAGGAACCGCTTGGTCCTCTTGTCCTGCGCGTACGCGAGGTCGCGGATCGTCGACAGGCAGGCCTCGCGGCCCGACGGCTCGTCGCCGTGCTGGCTGCAGATCAGCAACACCGTGTTCTTGGCGGGGCGTTCCCCGATGCGGACCAACTGGAGCGGGCGGTTCTGCTTGGTGGCGCCGATGCGGGAGACGGACACCCGCTCGCTCGCCCTGTCGACGGTGGACAGGAGCTCCTGCTCCTCGGGCTGGGTGGTCCAGCGGGCGCCGTTCGTCTCCTCGAATCCGGTGCGCGGTGGGGTCGGCGTCGCCTGCGCGGGCGCCGTCACCAGGGGCGCGGCGAGGGCCGCCGCGGCGCAGGCGAGCGCCAGGGTACGGATGCGCGGTGTCATGAAGTGCTGCCTCCCGGGCGGGGGTTGAGCGGACGCGGCGGGGCCACGCCGTCGAGACGGGGTTCGCGGGGG
>NZ_LIRJ01000533.1 GCF_001419745.1 Streptomyces silaceus
ATCGGCCTGCGCAACCACGTCATCGAACAGATGGACATCGCCTCCTCGACCCGCGACCCCGCGATCCGCGACGCGGCCCTGACCTTCGTCTTCGTGGGCGGCGGCTACGCGGGCGTCGAGGCGCTCGGCGAGCTGGAGGACATGGCGCGCTATGCCTCCCGCTACTACCACAACGTCAAGGCCGAGGACATGAAGTGGATCCTCGTCGAGGCATCGGGCCGGATCCTGCCCGAGGTCGGCGAGGAGATGGGCAAGTACACGGTGCGCGAACTGCGACGGCGCAATATCGACGTACGCCTGGAGACCCGTCTTGACTCGTGCGAGGACCGCGTCGCCGTCCTCAGCGACGGCGCGCGCTTCCCCACCCGCACCGTCGTGTGGACCGCCGGCGTCAAGCCGCACCCCGTGCTCGCCGCCTCCGGCCTGCCCCTGAACGAACGCGGCCGCCTCAAGTGCACCGCGGAGCTGACCGTCGAGGGCGCCCCACACGCGTGGGGCGCGGGAGACGCCGCCGCCGTCCCCGACGTCACCGCCGACGCGCCCGGCACGGAATGCGCCCCCAACGCCCAGCACGCCGTCCGCCAGGCCAAGGTCCTCGGTGACAACATCACCGCATCGCTGAGGGGCAAGCCCCTCCAGGAGTACCGGCACAAATACGTCGGCTCCGTGGCCTCCCTGGGACTGCACAAAGGTGTCGCGCACGTCTACGGACGCAAGCTGAAGGGCTACCCTGCCTGGTTCATGCACCGCGTCTACCACTTGAGCAGAGTGCCGACCGTCAACCGCAAGTCCCGTGTGCTCGCCGAATGGACCCTCTCCGGCCTGTTCAAACGCGAGATCGTCTCCCTGGGATCGCTGGAACACCCCCGTGCGGAGTTCGAACTCGCGGCCGGTGGCAAGCGCCCGAAGGAGTCCTCCTGACCGGAGTCAGGAACTCCCCGCACAGGACCGGCGTCTGACGGATGTCAGTCCGGTCGGTCAGACTGTTCGTGTGACCATGGGCAGGCCGCCAGGCCGACACCAGGGACGTCCGCTCTCGACATGCTGTGTTCCCGATCCAGAAGCGACACCACGAGGCCTACCGCAGTGAACTTCACGCGCTGGAGCGCCCGGCTCCCCGGAACGCAGCGCCGCGCGGCAGCGCGGACCGAACAGGCGGTCCCCGC
>NZ_LIRJ01000534.1 GCF_001419745.1 Streptomyces silaceus
CGCGCTGACGCTCGCCGCCCGCGCCGGAGTGCCGCCGGCCCGCCCCGAGGGCCTGGGCGCCGCCGTCGCCGGGGTCGTCCCGCGCGTCCCCGCCCTGCTGGTCGCCGCGGCCGTGACGGGCGGCGCGGCGGCCTGCGGGGCGCTCCTCGGCCCGGCCGACGCCGTCCGGGGCGCGGCGGCCGTCGTCCTCGCGCTCGGCGCCGCGGAGTTGCTGCTGCGGCACTGCGTACGGCGGTTCGGCGGGGTCACCGGCGATGTGTTCGGCGGCCTCGCGGAGACGGCCGCGACGGCGGCCCTGGTGGTCCTCGCGCTCGGCTGACGAGGGGTTCGGCCACCGCCCCGGCGTGCCCGACACCCCGCCGAACACGCACAGTGAGGCGCACCGCAGCGCTCACGGGCGTAGGCTCGCGACGGGCTCACCACCCCACAGCCCGTCGAAACTCACTGAAAGAGGACCTCACCACCGTGACTGCTCTGACTCTCAGCACCGCCGCCGCGTCCGGTCTGCGCGCCGACGCGATCGTCGTCGGTGTCGCCAAGGGCGCCAAGGGCGCGGTCGTCGCGTCCGGCGCCGAGGCCGTGGACAAGGCGTACGACGGCAAGCTCGCCTCCGTCCTGGAGACCCTCGGCGCCAGTGGTGCCGCGGGCGAGGTGACGAAGCTGCCCGCGCCGTCCGGCTTCAAGGCCCCGGTCGTCGTCGCGGTCGGCCTGGGCGAGGTCCCGGAGAAGGACGAGACGTACGGCACGGACGCGCTGCGCAGCGCCGCCGGTGTCGCCGCCCGCGCCCTGACCGGCCACAAGAAGGCCGCGTTCGCGCTGCCCGTCGAGGACGCCGAGGACGTCGGCGCCATCGCGGAGGGCGCGCTGCTCGGCGCGTACTCCTTCGACGCCTACAAGGACCAGGGCGACGCCAAGTCCGCGAAGAAGAACGGCAAGGGCGCCAAGGCGCCGCTCGCCGAGGTCGCCCTGCTCGGCGGCAAGCCCCGCGACAAGGCGTACAAGGCCGCGATCGAGCGCGCCGTCGCCGTGTCCGAGGAGCTGAACCGCGCCCGCGACCTGGTCAACACCCCGCCGAACGACCTCAACCCCGAGGCCTTCGCGGCGGTCGCCACCGCGGCCGCCAAGGAGCACGGCGTCAAGATCCAGGTGCTCGACGAGAAGGCGCTCACCAAGGGCGGCTACGGCGGCATCCTCGGCGTCGGCGCGGGCTCCGAGGCCCCGCCGCGCCTGGTGAAGCTCTCGTACACGAGCTCCAAGGCGAAGAAGCACCTCGCCTTCGTCGGCAAGGGCATCACGTACGACTCGGGCGGCATCTCGCTCAAGCCGGCCGGTCACAACGAGACGATGAAGTGCGACATGGCCGGCGCCGCCGCCGTCTTCGCCGCCGTCATCGCCGCGGCCCGCCTGGGCCTGGAGGTGAACGTCACCGGCTGGCTGGCGCTCGCCGAGAACATGCCGTCCGGCTCCGCGACCCGCCCCGGCGACGTCCTGCGCATGTACAGCGGCAAGACCGTCGAGGTCCTCAACACCGACGCCGAGGGCCGCCTCGTCCTGGCCGACGCCATCGCCAAGGCCTCCGAGGACAAGCCCGACGCGATCGTCGACGTGGCGACGCTGACCGGCGCCATGATGGTCGCGCTCGGCAACCGCACCTTCGGCATCATGTCGAACGACGACGCCTTCCGTACGTCGATCCACGAGATCGGCGAGGAGGTCGGCGAGCCGACCTGGCCGATGCCGCTCCCGGCCGACCTGCGCAAGGGCATGGACTCCCCCACCGCCGACATCGCCAACATCGGCGAGCGCATGGGCGGCGGCCTGGTGGCCGGTCTCTTCCTCCAGGAGTTCGTGGGCGAGGGCATCACCTGGGCCCACCTGGACATCGCCGGCCCGGCCTTCCACGAGGGCGCGCCGTACGGCTACACGCCCAAGGGCGGCACCGGCTCCGCGGTCCGCACCCTGGTGCGTCTCGCCGAGCACACCGCCGCGGGCGACCTGGGCTGATCCCCCGTACGCCGCCGCGGGGCCCCGGACGTCCGACGTCCGGGGCCCCGCGCGATTTCGCCCTCGACGAAATCCGTACGTTCATACGCAGTGGTAACCCCCGCAGACGGTGGATCAGACGTCTCACAGCCTGGCCCGGCGTCCCGTCTCCGGCCGACAAGTGCGAAGATGGGTTCTCGGCAGGACAGGGCCCCCACCAAAGGGCCGAAACAAGAGCGGCCGAATACCAGCCGACCGACCGGTCGTCCCCCGCGAAAACAGGGGTCCGGCGTACGGCGCACATGCATGGAGGACGTGACGTGGCGAACGACGCCAGCACCGTTTTCGACCTAGTGATCCTCGGCGGCGGTAGCGGCGGTTACGCCGCGGCGCTGCGCGGAGCGCAGCTGGGCCTGGACGTCGCCCTGATCGAGAAGAACAAGCTCGGCGGCACCTGCCTGCACAACGGCTGCATCCCCACGAAGGCGCTGCTGCACGCCGGCGAGATCGCCGACCAGGCGCGCGAGGCCGACCAGTTCGGCGTGAAGGCCACCTTCGAGGGCATCGACATCGCGGCCGTCCACAAGTACAAGGACGACGTCATCTCCGGCCTGTACAAGGGCCTGCAGGGCCTGGTGGCCTCCCGCAAGGTGACGTACATCGAGGGCGAGGGCAAGCTCTCCTCCCCGACCTCCGTGGACGTGAACGGCCAGCGCATCCAGGGCCGCCACATCCTCCTGGCGACCGGTTCCGTGCCGAAGTCGCTGCCGGGCCTGGAGATCGACGGCAACCGCGTCATCTCCTCGGACCACGCGCTGACCCTGGACCGCGTGCCGCAGTCCGCGATCATCCTGGGCGGCGGCGTCATCGGCGTCGAGTTCGCCTCGGCGTGGAAGTCCTTCGGGACCGACGTCACGGTCATCGAGGGCCTCAAGCACCTCGTCCCCGTCGAGGACGAGAACAGCTCCAAGCTTCTTGAGCGCGCCTTCCGCAAGCGCGGCATCAAGTTCAACCTCGGCACGTTCTTCGAGAAGGCCGAGTACACCGAGAACGGCGTGCGCGTCACGCTCGCCGACGGCAAGACCTTCGAGGCCGAGGTCCTCCTGGTCGCCATCGGCCGCGGCCCCGTCTCGGCCGGCCTCGGCTACGAGGAGCAGGGCGTCGCCATGGACCGCGGCTACGTCCTGGTCGACGAGTACATGCAGACCAACGTCCCGACCATCTCGGCCGTGGGCGACCTGGTGCCGACCCTGCAGCTCGCGCACGTCGGCTTCGCCGAGGGCATGCTGGTGGCGGAGCGCCTGGCCGGTCTGAAGACCGTCCCTGTCGACTACGACGGCGTGCCCCGGGTGACGTACTGCCACCCCGAGGTCGCCTCCGTGGGCATCACCGAGGCCAAGGCCAAGGAGATCTACGGCGCGGACAAGGTCGTCGCCCTCAAGTACAACCTCGCGGGCAACGGCAAGAGCAAGATCCTCAAGACCGCGGGCGAGATCAAGCTCGTCCAGGTCAAGGACGGTGCCGTCGTCGGCGTCCACATGGTCGGCGACCGCATGGGCGAGCAGGTCGGCGAGGCCCAGCTGATCTACAACTGGGAAGCGCTGCCGGCCGAGGTCGCCCAGCTCATCCACGCCCACCCGACGCAGAACGAGGCGCTCGGCGAGGCCCACCTCGCCCTGGCGGGCAAGCCGCTGCACTCCCACGACTGACCTCAGTCATCGGGCGCGACGACCAGACTTCCGCAATTTCGTAAGGAGCAACTGAAACCATGGCGGTTTCCGTATCCCTTCCGGCGCTCGGCGAGAGCGTCACCGAGGGCACTGTCACCCGTTGGCTGAAGGCCGAAGGCGAGCGCGTCGAGGCCGACGAGCCGCTGCTCGAGGTGTCGACCGACAAGGTCGACACCGAGATCCCGTCGCCGGCCTCCGGCATCCTGGCCTCCATCAAGGTCGCCGAGGACGAGACCGTCGAGGTCGGCGCCGAGCTCGCCGTCATCGACGACGGCTCCGGCGCCCCGGCCGAGGCTCCGGCCCCGGCCGCCGCCGAGGCCCCCGC
>NZ_LIRJ01000535.1 GCF_001419745.1 Streptomyces silaceus
AAGACGCCCCTCGCCACCCTCCCCGCCGCCGCGTCCTCCGCCGCCTTGGGGAAGTCCTCCACCGCGTACGTCGCCGTCACCAGCTCGTCCAGCAGGAGCTTCCCGCTCCGGTACAGCTCCGCGTACAGCGCGAAATCCCGCTGCGGCCGCGAACTCCCGTACCGGCACCCCAGGATCGACTTGTCCAGGAACATCGACGCCACCACGAACGACGCCTCCGCCGTAGCCGCCGGCATCCCGAGCAGCACCGCCTGCCCATGCCGGTCGAGCAGATCGATCGCCTCCCGCACCAGCTCGACCCGCCCCACGCACTCGAAGGCATGGTCCACCCCGTCCGGCAGGACGTCCCGCACACCCTCCGTCGACCCGAAGAAGTGCGTCGCCCCGAACTGCCGGGCCACCGCCTCCTTCTCCGCGTTCGCGTCCACCGCCACGATCGTCGACGCCCCCGCGATCCGCGCGCCCTGCAACACGTTGAGCCCGATCCCGCCCGTACCGATCACCACGACCGTGTCCCCGAGCCCGACCCTGGCCCGGTTCAGCGCGGCCCCCACCCCGGTCACGACCGCGCACCCGATCAGCGCCGCCGACGTCAGCGGGATGTCGTCCGGGATCCGCACCGCCTGCACGGCCTTGACGATCGTGCGCTCGGCGAACGCCGAGTTGGCCGCGAACTGGTACACCGGCTTGCCGCCCCGCGAGAACGGCCGGTCAGGACGCCCGATGGCCTTGCGGCACATCGTCGGCCGCCCCCGGTTGCACTCCGCGCACGCCCCACAGCTCGCGATGGTCGACAGCGCCACGTGATCCCCGGGAGCCACATGCGTCACCCCCGCGCCCACCGCCTCCACCACGCCCGCCCCTTCGTGCCCCAGCACGACCGGCGGCGGGAACGGAATGGTCCCGTCGATCACCGAGAGATCGCTGTGACACAGCCCCGCCGCGGCCACCGCGACCAGGACCTCCCCGGGCCCCGGGTCCCGTATCTCCAGATCGTGGACGACCTCGGCCCGCTCACCGTCGAAGACAACGCCCCGCACCACGCACACCCCTCACCGAGGCCCTCTGGCCTCTCTCGGCAGACCGAGCACCCGCTCGGCGATGATGTTCCGCTGAATCTCGTCGGAGCCGCCGTAGATCGTGTCGGCGCGGGTGAACAGGAACAGCCGCTGCAGCGCGTCGAGTTCGTACGGGGCGTCGGCACGCCAGTCCGCGGGCCCGACCGCCGCGACCGCACCCCGCACCGCCATCCCGAGCTCCCCGAGCCGCTGATGCCACCGCCCCCACAGCAACTTGGCGACACTGGGCGCGCCGCCGCTGTCCCCCTGCGCACCGCCCGACGCGCCGACGGCACCCGGACTCCCCAGCGTCCGCAGCGCGTTCCACCGCATCACGCGCAGCTCGGCCCACTGCCGCACCAGCCGGTCCCGCACCACGGGATCGCCGACGGCGCCGCTCGCCACGGCCTGGCGGACCACGCCCGCCAGCTCCTCCGCGAAGCCGATCTGCTGGACCAGCGTCGACACTCCGCGCTCGAACCCGAGCAGCCCCATGGCGACGCGCCAGCCGTTGCCGACGCCGCCCACGACATGCGCGGCACGCGCGCGGGCGCCGTCGAAGAAGACCTCGTTGAACTCGCTGGTCCCCGTCATCTGCCGGATGGGCCGCACCTCGATGCGGCCGGGCTGGTCCATGGGAACCAGCAGAAAGGACAGCCCACGATGCCCCGAACGAGCGCGCCCCTCACCACGCGCGGCACCCGCGCCACCAACAGCACCCTCACCCCCCACAGCGCCCTCGGC
>NZ_LIRJ01000536.1 GCF_001419745.1 Streptomyces silaceus
CGAACCGGGCGAGGTCGGCGCCGCCCTGACCGGCCACCCGCCGGCCGCCCGGGCCGCGGCCGTCGTCCGCGACGCCGCGGCGGGCCGCCCCCAGCTGGTCGGCTACGCGGTGCCCGCCCCGGGACACGCCCTCGACCCGAACGCGCTCCTCGCGTACGCCGCCACCCGGCTGCCCGCGCACATGGTGCCCTCGGACGTCGTGGAGCTGCCCGCGCTGCCGCTGCGGGTCAGCGGCAGCGCGGGCAGCTCCACGACGTCCGAGGGCACCATGTGCGCGGGCAGCCGGGTGGCGGCGTACGCGAGGAGCGCGTTCGGGTCGAGGGCGTGTCCCGGGGCGGGCACCGCGTAGCCGACCAGCTGGGGGCGGCCCGCCGCGTCGTCGCGGACGACGGCGGCGGCCCGGGCGACCGCCGGGTGGCCGGTCAGGGCGGCGGCGACCTCGCCCGGTTCGATGCGCAGGCCGCGCAGCTTGACCTGCTCGTCGGTGCGGCCCAGGTAGTGGAGGGTGCCGTCGTCGTCGCGGTACACCAGGTCGCCCGTGCGGTACATGCGGGCGCCGGGCGGGCCGTACGGGTCGGCGACGAAGCGCTCGGCGGTCGCGGCGGGCCGGTTGAGATAACCGCGCGCCAGACCGGGCGAGGACAGGTACAGCTCGCCCGCGACCCCGACGGGCACCGGGCGCAGCCGCGCGTCCAGGACATGGGCGGTGGTGCCCGCGACGGGTGTGCCGATGGGCACGGCCGTGCCGTCGCCGGTCAGCGGCCCCGAGAGGGTCGCGGCGACGGTGGACTCGGTCGGCCCGTACGCGTTGTGGAAGCGGCGTCCGCCGACGGCCCAGCGGGCCACCAGGGCGGGCGGGCAGGCCTCCGCGCCGACCGCGAGGGCGCGCAGGTGCGGATACGGGCCCTCGGGCACCGACGCCAGGACGGAGGGCGGCACCATCGTGCAGGAGATCCGCCGCTCGTCGAGGACCCGCCCGAGGGCGTCGCCCGCGAGCGGTCCCGGGGGCGGCACGACGAGGGTGCCGCCGGGCCCGAAGGCCATGCACATCTCGGCGACGGAGATGTCGAACGCCGGTGAACCCAGTTGCAGGACACGGGTGTCCGCGTCCAGCGCGAAGCGGTCCACGAGGCTGTGGGCGAGCGCGGCGAGTCCGCCGACGCGGCCGAGGACGCCCTTGGGACGGCCGGTCGAGCCGGAGGTGTGGATGACGTAGGCGAGGTGCTCGGGGTGGCGGGGCGCGGCCAGTTCGCCGTCGCCCAGCGGCGCGCCGGACAGCTGCGCGGCCTCGTCGATGAGGGTCGTCCAGGGCAGGCCGTCGACGGTGCCGTCGGTGAGGACGAGCGCGGGGCGGGTGTCGTCGATCAGCTCGCGCAGCCGCTCGGGCGGGTGCGCGG
>NZ_LIRJ01000537.1 GCF_001419745.1 Streptomyces silaceus
CCGGTGGGGCTGAGGAGGGGGGCGCGGCACGGGACCTCCGCACGGACCCACAGGGAACTCCACACGGAACCGCCGCCCGTCCGCCGGGTCGGCGGAGGGGCGGCGGTCGGTGGTGCTCGTGTCGCCGTGCCCGCGATCAGGTCCGGCCCGCGGCTCCTCGGCGCCGCAGGTACCAGAAGCCGCCGCCCGCGGCGGCGGCCACCAGGGCCCCGCCCGTGACGAGCGTGATCGTGCCCCGGTCCTCCGTACCGCCCCCGAGTCCACCCCGCACACCGCGTGCGGGCGCGGAGGTCGAGGAGGCCGTCGGCGTGGTGCCGACGGTGACGGTCTGAGGTCCGACGGACGAGTTGTCCTTGCACATGACGAGCACCGTGTAGGTGCCGGCGCTGACGTTCTGCCAGGTACCGCTGCCATTGGTCACGTCCACCTGCCGGCCTCCGGCGAAGCTGGCGTCGGCGCCGCCCATGAGCGAGGCCGTGCCGCCGTTGGCACAGGCGGAGGTGGTGACCTGCACGGTGGATCCGGTGGCGGTCACATTGATCCCGCCGCCCGCGGAAGCCGAAGGTGCACCGAGGATCAGCGGCAGTGCCGCGGCGGAGACGGTCAGGCCGGCCCGGACACATATCTGAGTAGTACGCATGAGACTGCCCTCCGATGGCACGGGAGGCGGAACAACCCATGCGCCGCCGCATGTCGGGAAACGCCCGTGCTACCTGACGAAGAGCCAACGCGCCGGGGCCGCGCGCCGCATGCGGAGGGCCGCCGGGCAGGTGACGGAATCCTTCGTCCGGCTCAGGCCGGTACCTGATCGGCCGTCACTTCGGGCGGGTATCACGGGCGCTCACGGGACCTGTCGGACCGTCAGCGGGGTCTGTCGGACCGTCACCCGGCGTATCAGGGGCCATCCCGGCCCGTCACGGGGCGGGGACCAGCCCGTCGGCGACCAGGCCCTCGTACACCGCCTGCCCGAGCGTCTGGACCGCCGACTGCGGGCGGACCATCACCGTGAACTCCTTGATCCGGCCCTCCTCGTCGAAGTGCAGCAGGTCGATGCCGTGGATCTCCTTGCCCGCCACGGTCGTACGGAAGAGCAGGACGTCCGACTCCGCCTCGCTGCCGTCGGCGCTCGTCCGCGCCTCGCCGGTGTAGGAGCCGACGTACCGGAAGTCCTCGAACGTGCGCAGCAGCACGCCGAAGAGCCCGAGCACCATCGGTCGGCCCTCGAACGGGGTGAACTTCACCGGGCTGTAGAACCGCACGTCCGGAGTGAACAGGTCCTCCAGGGCGGAGAGGTCGCGCTTCTCGACGATGTCGCGGAAGCGGGCGGCGGTGGGGTGCGTCATGGGTCCTCCCGGACGGTCGGCGGCACGAGTGGCGAGGCGCCGTTCGTGACCGGCGCTCCATAGTCATCAATATGACTACTCAGATCGATGACTATGATGGGGGTACGCGGCGACGAAAGGGAAGGGGGTCCGGCGATGGCTCTGCGACACGCGGTGCTCGCGGCACTGCTGGACGGCGAGTACAGCGGCTACCAACTGGCCAAGGGCTTCGACATCGGCGTCGCCAACTTCTGGCACGCGCTGCCCCAGCAGCTCTACGCCGAGCTGGCCAAGCTGGAGGCGGAGGGCCTGGTCTCGGGCCGGGAGGTGGTCCAGGAGGGCCGCCCGAACAAGCGGCTGTTCCGGGTCACGGACGCGGGGCTCGCCGAGATGGAGCGCTTCGCCGCCCGCGCGGCGAAGCCGTCCTTCATCCGCGACGACCTGCTGGTCAAGGTGCAGGCCGTCGACGGCGTCGCGGCGGCGCCGGTGATCGAGCAGCTCACGGAGCGGGCCGCGGTCGCCGACGCCAAGATCGAGGTACTGGACAAGCTTCTGGTGAAGCTGCGGGGCGGTGCCGACGAGGAGGAGTTCCTGCGCACCGGCGAGCGCGTCGGCCCCTATCTGACCTGCCTGCGCGGGCTCGCCTTCGAGAGGGAGTCCCGCGACTGGTGCCGGCGCGCGGCGGCCCTGCTGGAGCAGCGGGCCGCCGCCGCGCGGGGAAAGGGCTGAGCCGGGGGCGGGCCCCGGTCACTCGCCCGTGGTGACCGTCCGCTCGGGGGAGTACCCGCCCCAGGTCCCGTCCGGCAGCTTGGGCCGGATCCGGATGCGGTGCCGCTCCCCGGCCTCCCTGCCGATGTAGAAGCTGTGCTCGGCCCTGTCCTCGGGCGCCGTGCCGCCGAAGACGAGCGAGGTGACGTTGCGGCCGTCCAGCTGGATCTGATACTCCGTCACCGCGCCGCCCGTGCGCGGCGGGGTCCACGACAGGTCGATGTAGTACGCGCCGTCCTTGCGGTGCGTCGCCGCGCGGAATGCGGTGGGTGCCGTGCCGCGCCCCGAGTCCTTGCCCGCCGCGGTGGTGAGGCGGACCTCGGCGCTCGCGGGCGAGAAGTTGTCGGCGGCGTCGCGCGCCTTGACCGTGAAGGTGTAGTCGGTGCCGGGCCGCAGTCCGGTGACCAGCGTCGCCGTCTGCCCGCCGCCCACGCTGTGGATCTTCGAGCCGCCCTGGTAGATCTCGTACGAGGCCACGGCCTTGTCGTCCGTCGACCTGCCCCAGGAGAGCATCGCCGCCCGGCTGCCCTCGGCCTCGCCCTTCAGGCCGGTGGGCCGGGTCGGGGCCCTGCGGTCCGCGGTGGTCGCCTTGGGTGTCGTGACGGTGAGCTTCCTGCTGTCCTCGCTGACGTTCCCCTCGGCGTCGCGGGCGCGGACGGTGAAGGTGTACGTGGTGGAGGCCTCGAGCCCGACGACGTCCACCATGTGGCGGCTGCTCGGCACCTCCTTGACCTTCTTGGCGTCCCGGTACACCTCGTAGGCGGTGACGCCGGTGTTGTCGGCGGCCTGGTTCCACATGACGTGGGCGGTGGTGGCGCTGCCCGTCTGCACGGTCAGGCCCCGGGGCGCGGCGGGCGGGCTGGTGTCCTTGGTGTCCTCGCCGCCCCATCCGCAGCCGCCGAGCGTGGCCGCGGTCGCGGCCACGACGGTCAGCAGGGCCAGGGGGGTGGACAGATGGGGGGTCCGTCGCACGGGGTGCCGCCTTCCACTCGTCGGCATTGGTCCGGACCTATTTGACACAGCTGACGGGGGCACATCAAGGGGCTGGAGGGAGGGGGTCCGTCCCCCGAACGGTGCAGTGGGGGTACGTCTGGGCGCAGATCGGGATATCTGGCCTACAAGCCGTCAGTCATCCCCACGAAGGGTTCTTTCACGTGCGTACCAGAACGGCGGCTCTGGCCGTCGCTGCCGGAGCCGCCCTGCTGGCCCCCGCTTCCTGCCCCGCCGCGGCGCAGCCGCCGTCGACCGGACCGGCCGTCAGATCCCCTGACCCGAGGGGCGATTCGGACGGGCGCGGTGGCGCGAAGGCGCCGATGGGGGTGGCGGGGGCGCCAGGCGCGGTAGGTGTTCCGGGTACGGAGGGCGTGCCTGGCGCGCAGGTTCCGGCCGCCGCCCAGGAGGGCTCCGTGCGGGCCGCCGACCTGCTGGCGAGGACCCGGTCCTGCAAACAGATCTCGCGCGGCAAGTTCCGCACCGACGACGGCGCCGTCGAGAACGTCCCCGTCTGCGGGACGCGCGGCGCGGTCTTCTGGAAGGCCGACATGGACATCGACTGCGACGGGCAGCCGACGAAGGCCTGCAACCGCCGCACCGACCCGCTCTTCTTCCACGCCACGGCCTTCCAGCAGTCCGACGGCCGGCAGCTCAACGCCGAGCGTCTGCCCTACGTCGTCGTGCCGGGGGCCGGGCGCCGCTGGAACCACACCAAGCACGGCATCACCGGCGGCACCGTCGCGGCCGTGATCCACCGCGACCGGGTCCAGTACGCCGTCGTCGGTGACACCGGCCCCACCGACCTCATCGGCGAGGCGTCGTACGCCACGGCCAAGGCGCTCGGCATCCGCGCCGACCCGAGGACGGGCGGCGCGGGCCCCGGCGTCACGTACATCCTCTTCAAGGGGCCGAAGGTTACCCCGATCGAGAGCCACCGGGCCGCGGTCGCGCGGGGCGACGCGCTGGCCCGGCAGTTCGTCCGGCGGAAGTAGCGTCCGCGCGCGGGCTCACACCTTCCGGTAGGTGTACGCCTCCGTGGCCGCCGCCTCCACGGCGGCCAGGTCGGCGCCGGCCGACGCGGTGACCACGGCCGCGACCGCGCCCTCCACGAACGGGGCGTCCACCAGCCGTGCGCCGTGCGGGAGTTCGTCGTCGGCGAGCAGCGCCTTCACGGTGAGGACCGCGCTGCCGAGATCGGTCAGGAGGGCGACGCCCGCGCCGCGGTCGACGTTCGCCGCGGCCGCCGCGATCAGCTCCGTGCTGGTGCCGAGCCCGCCGTCCGCCGTACCGCCCGCGGCGGCGACGGGAGCGGTGGGGCCACCGCCCGCGAGGCCCGTGGCGAGCGCGGCGACCGCCTCCGCGACGGGGGCGCTGTGCGACACGAGCACGACGCCGACCAGCTGTTCCTCAGCCGCCATGGCCGTCCTCCCGCGTCCGGTCCTCCGGCGGTCCGCCGCCCCGCGCCGCCTCGGCGAGCGCCGCGAAGAGCAGCGCCGAGGACGTCGCGCCCGGGTCCTGGTGTCCGACGCTGCGCTCGCCCAGATAGCTCGCTCGGCCCTTGCGGGCCCGCAGCGGTGTCGTCGCGAGGGCGCCGTCCAGCGCCGCCGCCTCGGCCGCGCCGAAGGACTCGGTGAGGGCGTCGAGGCCGGGGTAGAGCGCGTCCAGCATGGTCTTGTCGCCGGGCGCGGCGCCGCCGAGCGCGGCCACCGCGTCGACACCGGTGCGCAGCGCCTCGGCGAACCCGGCCGTGTCGACCTCGGCTGCCTCGCCCAGCGCCTTGCCCGTGCGGCGCAGCAGGGTGCCGTAGAGCGGGCCCGAAGCCCCGCCGACCGTCGAGATCAACTGCCGTCCCGCCAAGGCGAGTACGGCCCCCGGCGTGCCGGGCTCCTCCTTCTCCAGGACGGTCGCGACGGCGGTGAAGCCGCGCCGCAGGTTGCTGCCGTGGTCGGCGTCGCCGATGGGCGAGTCCAACTCGGTGAGCCGGTCCGCCTCGCGGTCGACGGCCGCGGCGGCGGCCGTCAGCCAGCGGCGGAAGAAGTCGGCGTCGAGCACAGGTTCTCCTTGCGTCGTCGGGGGATGGATACGGGGGCGGTGGGATCCGGGCGGGACCGGTACGGGCAGCGGCCCGTCACATGCCCCAGCGCAGCCCCGGTGTGCGGACCGGCGCGTCCCACAGCCGCAGCAGCTCCTCGTCGATCCGGCAGAGCGTGACGGAGGCCCCGGCCATGTCGAGCGACGTCACGTAGTTGCCGACGAGCGTGCGGGCCACGGGGACGCCGCGCTCGACGAGCACGCGCTGTACCTCGGCGTTGAAGCCGTACAGCTCCAGCAGGGGAGTGGCCCCCATGCCGTTGACGAGCAGGAGCACCGGATCGCGCGGGTCGAGGTCCTCCAGGACGGCGTTCACCGCGAAGTCGGCGATTTCTCCGGAGGTCATCATCGGGCGCCGCTCACGCCCTGGCTCGCCATGGATGCCGATACCCAACTCCAGCTCGCCCGAGGGAAGTTCGAAGGTCGGGCTGCCCTTGGCCGGGGTGCTGCACGCGCTGAGCGCGACGCCGAAGCTGCGGGCGTTCTCGTTGACCCGGCGCGCGAGGGACTCGACCCGCTCCAGCGGCATGCCCGCGTCGGCCGCGGCCCCCGCGATCTTCTCCACGAAGAGCGTGGCGCCGGTGCCGCGCCGCCCGGCGGTGTAGAGGCTGTCGTCGACGGCCACGTCGTCGTCCACGAGCACCTTCGCCACCCGGATGCCCTCGTCCTCGGCGAGTTCGGCGGCCATGTCGAAGTTGAGCACGTCGCCCGTGTAGTTCTTCACGACGAACAGCACGCCCTCGCCGCTGTCCACGGCGGCCGCGGCCCGCACCATCTGGTCGGGCACCGGCGAGGTGAAGACCTCGCCGGGGCAGGCGGCCGACAGCATGCCGGGGCCCACGAACCCGCCGTGCAGCGGCTCGTGCCCGGATCCGCCGCCCGAGACGAGGGCGACCTTTCCGGTGACGGGGGCGTCCCTGCGGACGATCACGCGGTTCTCGACGTCGATGATGAGCTCCGGATGCGCGGCGGCCATCCCGCGCAGCGCGTCGGTGACGACGGTCTCGGCGACGTTGATCAGCATCCTCATCGGTACCTCCTGCGGAGACGTGCGAACCCCGGGCCGGTCGCGGACGCGGTCCGGTGGTGCATCCCGGGCCGGTCGCGGACCTCAGGCCAGCATCGACCGGCGGGGCCGTCAAGAGTCCAAGTCCGTTCGCGCGAACGTCCATGGCGGCGCGGGCCCCGCGTGCGTACAACCGGTTCGGCAGCAGTTCCCTCCACAGAGCGGCAGTTCCCCCCACAGAGAGGAACAGCACATGTCCTTCAAGGCCTTTCGTCGCTGCGCCGCGGTCGCCGCGGCCANNTGGCCGGGTCCGCGCACGCGGACGTCGGAGGCGGCAACGTCTCCGTGAGCTGGCAGGTGTCCGGTGCCCCGGCGGCCGGGCTGAGCAATCTCACCTTCCCCATCACCGTGAACACCGCGACGGCCCACAAGAGCGGCATCTACTTCGCCCAGCAGTTCGGCTTCACCAACGCCCCGGACGTCGGCTACACCGGCCTGCAGCCGCGCCCGAACAGCGGCGGCAAGGAAAGACTCTCCGCGCGCTTCTCCAGCTTCGTCGCGGGCACGACGACATCCGACCCGCTCTGCCACGAGGGCGCCGACGGCGGCC
>NZ_LIRJ01000538.1 GCF_001419745.1 Streptomyces silaceus
CAGCAGGACGGTGGCCCCGACGGTCAGCAACTCCTGGACCTGTGCGGGGAGTTCGACGCGGCCGTGCAGGACGGGTCCGGCGAGCCGGAAGACGTACGTCCCCGCGGCGAGGGTCAGGACGCAGGCGAGCGTGGCGTTCATGCGGGGCTCCTGGGGGCGGTGGGACGGGGGCGGCGGGGTCCGCGGCGGGCCGCGAGCAGACCCAGCAGGGCGAGCAGTACCGGCACCCCGGCGGGCAGCACCGGCGCGGCCAGGACCGCGATGACGGCCCCGGCCGCCGACGCCCGCCGGGCGGCGCTGTCGGCCCGCAGCGCGGGCAGCACCAGCGCGAGCAGCACCGCGGGGAACGCGGCGTCGAGGCCGAACCGGTCGGTGTCGCCGAGCGCGGACCCGGCGAGGGCGCCGACGAGCACGCTGAGGTTCCACGCGAGGAACAGCCCCACGCCGGATATCCAGAAGGCTGCCCTGCGCCGGGCCCGGCCCCGCTGGGCCAGCACGAACGCGGCGGTCTCGTCGGTGACGAGGTGCGCGCCGATCAGCCGCGCCGCCCAGGACCGCCCGAGGTCGTCGGCGAGCGCCAGACTGAACGCCGCCGTACGGGAGTTGAGCAGCAGGCCGGTGGCCGCCGCGGCCACGGGTCCGCCGCCCGCGGTGAGGATGCCGACCGCGCTGAACTGGGCGGAGCCCGCGTACACGAGCAGCGACATGACCACCGGCACCCAGAGCGGCAGGCCGCCCGCGACGGCGATGGCGCCGAAGGAGAGGCCGACGACCGCGTCGGCGAGCCAGACGAGCGCGATGTCGCGCAGGACGCCCGGGGGCAGGTGCGAGAGGCGGACGAACCCCTCGTCCGTTCGGTGTGGCGGGCTGTCTGTTCGGTGTGACGAACGCATGGGTCGTAGGATGGGGTCCATGGGGAGCGTTCGTCAAGCCGAACGATCGGTCCCCTGTAGCGAACGTACGGGGAGAATCAGGAGCGAACGACGTGACGACCGACGGGTCCCGCATGCCCCGCGAATGGGTCGCCGCGGCCCTGCGCCGCGAGCGCGCCAAGGCCGGGCTCTCCCTCTCTGAACTGGCCAAACGCGCGGGCATCGCCAAATCCACGCTGTCCCAGCTGGAGGCGGCGACGGGCAATCCGGGCATCGAGACGCTCTGGTCGCTGGCGGTCGCGCTCGGGGTGCCGTTCAGCGTGCTCGTGGAGTCGCCCGCGCCCGCGGTGACGGTGATCCGCGCGGGCGAGGGGCCGACCATGCGCGCGGAGAACTCGTCCTACGCGGGCACGCTGCTGTCGGCCGGGCCGACCGGCGTGCGGCGCGACATCTACCACGGCGCGCTGGAGCCGGGCGCCGCCCGCGAGTCCGACCCGCACATCCCCGGGTCGGTGGAGCACCTGGTCGTCAGCACGGGCCGGCTGCTGGCGGGCCCGCGCGGCGAGGCGGTGGAGCTGGGTCCCGGCGACTACATGTCGTACCGGGGGGACGTGCCGCACGCGTACGAGGCGCTGGTGCCGGGCACGACGTTCGTCCTGGTCATGCAGCACGTCTGAGGAGTGGGCGGGCGTCAGTCCTGCCGCGGCCCCGGCGACGACGGCTTCGGCGACGCGGCCTTCGCCGACGCTCCCTTCGAGGAGGGGTCCTTCGGCGAGGACCCCCTAGGTGAAGGCCCCTTGGGCGAAGGCCCCTTCGGCGAAGATCCCTTCGGGGACAGCAACTGCTCCCGCAGCGCCGTCAGTTGATGCGACGTGTCCACCGCCCGCGCCTCGTCCAGCGTGGTCAGCGCGAGGAGCAGCGCGTCCGCGACCACCAGCGCGGTCAGCGCCTCCGTCGTGATGCCCGTCGGGGTGTGCGGCGCGGTCAGGACGGCGTCGACCCGTGACCCGTACAGCTCCGCCAGTTCGTCCGTGACCAGGACGACCCGCGCGCCGACCGCCCGCGCCCGCTCGATCAGGACCGTCAGCTCGGTCAGCGCGCGGCCCGGCTGGAAGATCACCACGGCGTCGCCCTGGCGGATGCCGAGCAGCGCGTCGGCCAGTGCGAACCCGGTCTCCCCGGTGTGGCGGGCGCGGCGGCCGATGCGGCCGAGCGCCAACGCCAGGTGGCGCGCGGCCGGTTCGGACGCCGCGACGCCGTAGCAGTGGATCTCGCCGGCCTCCGCGAGCGCCCCGACCGCCGCGCGCAGCGCGTCGTCCGGGGTGAGGCGGCGGGCGTGCTCGATGCGCTCCTGCGCCTCGTCGAAGACGTCGCCCCAGATGTCGCCGAGGTCCCGGCCGACGTGCGCGATGCGCTGCTTGAGGCGGACCTCGGGCGCCACCGCGGAGGTGAAGTCCGAGGCCAGCTCGCGCTTGAGCGCGGGCAGCCCCGCGTACCCGAGGCGCTGCAGCGCGCGGACGACCGTGGCGTTGCTGGTGCCGCTGGCCGTGCCGAGCTCCTGCGCGCTGGCGAAGAGCAGGGACTCGGGCGGCGCGCTCGCCAGGTACCGGGCGACCGCGCGCTCCGAGGCGGACAGGGTCTCCCACTGGTCGCGCACGGCAGAACGGAGCCGCTCCATGCCCTCTGAAATTTCCATTACGGCTATTGACTCTCGTGTGACGGCGGTTACTCTCCTGGGCAACGCATTCCAAGAGGAGAGAATCTCGTAACCGACGTTACAACACGTCGTTGCCGGACCTCTCCGTCGCTAGGAGAACAATGGCACCCCGCACGCTCCCCGTGATCGAGATCTCCGGCACGCCGACCGACCGCGGCCGCCAGTACGGCGAGGCCGTCCGCCCCCGGATCCGCGCCGCGCTCGGCTACTACGCCGAGGCCTTCGGCCAGTCGTCCGGGCTGACCTGGGAGAACGTCACCGCACGGGCCGCCCGCTGGCTCGACCCCGTGCGCGCCCACGCCCCCCACCTCCTCGACGAGATGCAGGGCATCGCCGACGGCGCCGGAGTGCGCCTGCTCGACGTGCTCGCCCTGAACGCCCGCGGCGAGGTCATCTACGACAAGTCGTTCGCCGACATGACCGCCGAGGAGGAGCCCGCCGAGGGCTGCACCTCCTTCGCCGCCTACGGAGAGGCCAGCGGCGACGGCCACGTCTACGCCGGACAGAACTGGGACTGGCGCGCGGGCGTCGCCGACACCGTCGTGATGCTCCGCGTCGTGCAGCCGCCCAGACCCACCCTGATCATGCAGGTCGAGGCCGGGCAGATCGGCCGCCAGGGCGCCAACTCCGCGGGCATCGCCCTCAACGCCAACGGCCTCGGCGGCCGCTTCGACGACGCGGTCGGCCTCCCGCAGACCGTCGTGCGCCGCGACGTCCTCGACCAGGCCACCATCACCGACGCCCTCGACGTGCTCTGCCGCACCCGCGCCCACATCGCCAGCAACGCCCTGCTGACCTGCCGCGAGGGCTTCGCCGTCGACCTGGAGACGACGCCCGCCGGACACGGCTGGATGTACCCCACCGACGGCCTCCTCGTGCACGGCAACCACTACCAGGCGGGCGTCCCCGCCGCCCTCGCCGCCGACTACCGCCCGATGTCCTCCGACTCCCTGGTCCGCGTCCCGCGCGCCGAACAGGGGCTGCGGGCGCTGCGCGGCTCCACCGGCCCCGACGAGTCCCGCAAGCTGATCAAGGACGCCCTGTCCGACCACCTCGGCCTGCCCGAGTCGCTGTGCACCCACCCCGACCCGCGCCGCCCCGCCGTCCGCCACTGGGCCACACTCGTCTCCTCCTGCGTGGACCTGACCAGCGGCGACTACCACGTCACCGCGGGCACCCCGTGCGACCGCGACTACCAGCACATGCCCTGGAACCTCTACGACGGCCCGTACGGAGACCCCTCATGAGCACCCCCGGACCACGGCGCCGCGCCGCCGCGGCCGGCCTCGCCGCCACCGCCCTGCTCGCCACCGCCTCCTGCGCCGGCGCCGACACCACGGCCCTGGGCGGCGCGCCCGCCGACGCCGCCAAGCTGAAGCTGACGGCGACCACCCCCGCCGCCAAGGGACACCTGGACAAGGCCCGTTGGCTCCTGGAGGACGAGCCCGACTCGCTCGACCTCGACACCCAGGGCTCCAGCGCGGGCCGCGTCGTCCTCACCAACGTCTGCGAGCGGCTCTACCAGCTCCAGCCCGACATGAGCGTCCGGCCGCACCTCGCCACCAAGGCCCGCACGCCCGACGACAGGACCCTCGTCCTGACCGTCCGCGACGGCGTCACCTTCCACGACGGCTCGAAGCTCACCGCCGACGACGTGCTGTGGAGCCTGAAGCGGCACGCCGACCCCGACATGGAACAGGCCGACGAGTTCGGCAACGTCCGCTCCATGGAGAAGACCGGCGCCCGCGAGATCACCATCCGCTTCAAGGCCCCCGACGCCCTCTTCACCAAGGCCCTCGCCGGTGACGCGGGCATCGTCTGGAACAAGCGGCAAGTCAGCGCGTCCGGAAAGGAGTTCGGCACCCCCGGGCAGAAGGACGCCTGCTCGGGACCGTACGCACTCGCGGGCTGGAAGTCCGGCGACTCCCTCACCATCGAGGCGTACGACGGGTACTGGGGCAAGAAGCCGCTGACCCGGCAGGTCACCTTCCGCTGGGCCTCCGACAGCGCGCTGGTCAACGCCCTCAAGACGGGGGCCGCCGACGGCGCCTACGCCGAGTCCCCCAACACCGCCTCCGCCCTGCGCGCCACCCGGGGCATCGACCAGTACTACGGCCCCTCCACGGCCTCCCTCGTCCTCATCCCGACCGCGCGCGGCGGCCTGAAGGACCCGCGGATCCGCCGCGCCCTCTCGCTCGCCGTCGACCGCACCGGCATCGCCCGCTCCGGCTACGGCGGTCTCGTCCAGCCCTGGGCCACCCCCGTCGGCTCCGGCGCGTGGGGCTACGAGAAGCCCCGGTTCGCCGCCGCGCAGAAGAAGCTGGAACGCCTCGCGCCCGCCACGCCCACCGCCGCCGACCTCGCCGAGGCCAAGAAGCTCGTGCGGTCCGCGGGCGCCCCCGCCGACCCCGTCGTCATCGGCACCGACAGCAGCCAGGGCCGCACCGTCGTCGCCAACGCCGTCCGCGCCGCCCTCCAGCGCATCGGCGTCAAGGGACAGATCAAGACCGTGCCCACCGCCCAGTTCGAGGAGTTCTACAGCGACCCGCAGGCCCGCGCCGGCATCGACGTCCTCGTCGGCGACTGGTACATCTCCAAGGCCGACCCCATGGGCTTCTACGACAACGGCCTCTCCGACTCCTCCAACAACTGGGTCGGCTTCAAGGACGCCACGTACGACCAGCGCGTCCGCGCGGCCCTCGGCACCCTCGACGACGGCAAGCGCGCCGAACTCGCCGTCGACGTGCAGCGCCGCTTCGTGGACGCCGCCGTGTGGATCCCGCTCGCGCAGGTGCCCACCGCGCTCGTCCTCGACGACCGCATGACGGGCCCGCCGGCCTCGCAGTCCTACCTCTACTACCCGTGGGCCGCCGAACTCGGCCTGAAGAAGGGCTAGGTGAGCGGCATGTTCTCGCTCCTGTCCCGGATCGCCCGCCGCCTTGCGGGCCTTGCGGCCACCCTCTTCGCCGCGTCGTTCGTCATCTTCGCCGCCGTGTACGCGGCGCCCGGCGACCCCGCCGTGTTCCTGGCCGGCGGCCGCGACAAGCTGACCCCCGAGCGGCTCGAAGCGGTCCGCGCCCAGTACCACCTCGACGAGCCGCTCGTCGTCCAGTACGGGCGCTGGCTGTGGGACTGCGTCCACCTCGACCTCGGCCGGTCCTTCAAGTACAGCGACCAGGTCGTCGACCTCGTCGCGGCCCGCTTCCCGACCACGCTCCAGCTCGTCGCGTACGCCACCGTGCTCTTCGTCGTCCTCGGCGTCGGCGCGGGCGTCCTCGCCGCCGTCAGGCGCTCCACCTGGGTCGACTCGCTGGTCGTCGGCGGCACCACGCTCGCCGCCTCCGTCCCCTCCTTCGTCGCCGCGATCGCCCTCGTCTCGCTCTTCGGCGTACGGCTCGGCTGGTTCCCGGTGACCGGCAGCGGCGAGGGGTTCACCGGCACCCTGCACCATCTGACCCTGCCCGCCCTGTCGTTGGCGCTCGGCGCCCTCGCGATCATCAGCCGCGTCACCCGCCAGGCGATGGCCGACGCCGCCGCCTCCGACCACGTCGAGGCCGCACGGGCCTCGGGCGTGCCCGAACGGGACATCGTCCGCCGCCACGTCCTGCGCAACGCGCTGGGCCCCATCGTCACGATGTGCGGACTCGTCATGGCCGGGATGCTCGCCGGCACCGTCGTCGTCGAGACGGCCTTCGGCATCAGCGGCATCGGCTCACTGCTCGTCGGCGCCATCAACACCCACGACTTCCCGGTCGCCCAGGCGGTCCTGCTCCTCATGGTCACCGGCTACATCGTCGTGACGACGCTGGTCGACCTGGTGCACCCGCTGCTCGACCCCCGAGTGAAGGGAGCCACGTCATGACCGCCCCCGCCCTGGCCCTCACCCCGCCGGCCGCGGGCCGCCGGCGCCCCGTCGGCGTCATGGCCGCCGGAGCCTTCCTCGCCCTGGTGGTCCTCGCCGCCGTCCTCGCCCCGCTCCTCGCGCCCTACGCCCCCGACGCCATCGACCTCTCCGCCTCGCTGGTCGGCACCGGCGGCGACCACCTCCTCGGCACCGACTCCTCCGGCCAGGACCTGCTCTCGCGCGCCCTGTACGGCGCCCGCACCAGCCTGATCGCCCCGGTGCTGCTGCTCGCCGTCGCGGCCGCCCTCGGCGTCACCCTCGGTGTGCTCGCCGCCTGGCGCGGCGGCTGGGTGGACGCCCTGGTCTCCCGGCTCACGGACGTGATGTACGCCTTCCCCGGCCTGCTGTTCACCGTCCTGATCATCGCCGTCTTCGGCGCGGGCATGACCACCTCGGTCCTCGCGCTCGGCCTCGCCTTCACCCCGACGATCGCCAAGTACACGCGCTCCCTGGCCCTTTCGGAGGCGCGCAAGCCGTACGTCGACGCCTACCGCGTCCTCGGCATGGGCGGCGCCCGCATCTGCGCCGTCCACGTCGTCCCGAACCTGGCGCGGGCCGTCCTCGGCTACCTCGTGGTCCTCTTCGGCGAGGCCCTGATGTCCCTGGCGACCCTCTCCTACCTGGGCTTCGGCGCCCAACCCCCGTCTTCCGACTGGGGCCTGATGGTCCAGGAGGGCCAGGCCGCCATCGTCCAAGGCGCGCTCCTGCCCGCCATGGTGCCCGGCACCGCCATCGCCCTCGTCGTCGTGTCCTTCAACGTGGTCGGGGTCTGGGCCGCCGACCGGCTAGGGAGCCAGTGAGCCATGACGCTCCTCGACATCAAGGACCTCACCGTCCACCTCCCCGGCGCCGCGCGCCCGGTCCTCGACGAGGTCTCCCTCCACGTCGCACCCGGCGAAGTCGTGGGTCTGGTCGGCGAGTCGGGCTCGGGCAAGTCGACGACGGCGAAGGCGGCCATCGGCCTGCTGCCGCCCGGCGCGTCGGCGACCGGCTCGGTCCGCTTCTCCTCCGACACGGACGTCCTCGCCCTCACCGGCGAACAGCTCCGCGCCCACCGCGCGGGACCCGTCGCCATGGTCCACCAGGACCCGCGCGCCGCCCTCAACCCGGTGCGCCGCATCGGCGACTTCCTCACCGAACGCGGCGCGACGCGGGCCCGCGCGGCGGAACTCCTGGAAGCGGTGGGCCTCTCGTCCCCCGAACGCCGCCTGCGCCAGCGCCCCCACGAACTCTCCGGCGGCATGCTCCAGCGCGTCGTCATCGCGGGCGCGCTGGCCGACGAGGCGACCAGCGCCCTCGACGTGACGACCCAGGCGGAGATCCTCGCCCTCCTCCGCTCCCTGCGCGCCACCCGCGACCTGGGCCTGCTCCTGATCACCCACGACCTGCACCTGGCGGCCGCGTACTGCGACCGCGTCTACGTGATGTACGCGGGCCGAGTCGTCGAACAACGCACGGCGAAGGCCCTGTTCACGACCCCGGCCCACCCCTACACCCAGGGCCTCCTCGCC
>NZ_LIRJ01000539.1 GCF_001419745.1 Streptomyces silaceus
CACGTGACAATGGCGGGGTGTGGTGCACCCCGCCATTGTCACGTGCGGGTCACTTCAGGCGCTCCCCGATGCGGTCGCGCATCCCGTCCATCGTGAAGCCGCGGGGGTCGACCTTGCCCGGCTGCCACTCCAGGTGGCCGATGACCGAGCGCTCCGTCCAGCCGTGGACGCGGCAGACGGCCGCCGCGGCCCGCGCGATGGCGTCCAGNNNGGGTCCTCGCCGTCGCCGAGGTTCTCGCACTCGAAGCCGTAGAAGTGGCGGTTGCCGTCGGTGTTCGCCTCGTTGTCCGGCGGCAGGCGCTTCTCGGCGATGACGGCGCGCAGCACGTCGTCGTCGCCCAGGCCCGCGTGGTTGGCGCGGCCGTAGCCCACGAGGTGGACGCGGCCGTCCTTGGTGATGACGCCGTGGCACAGCGGGCCGGGCAGCGAGGCGAAGCCGTCGCGGCAGATCTCCACCGTGCGCTGGCTGCCCGACGTCACCGTGTGGTGGATCACCACGCCGTGGACGGGGCCCCAGGGGCCTTTGTGGTTGCGGTTGTGGTGCTCCCAGTCGCCGACCTCGACGACGGTCACGCCTTCGTCCCGAAGCGCGTTCAGGAAGCTCCCCGCGGACATGGGTGGGGCCATGACCGCCTCCTTTGCAGGGCGCGACGGCCGCCGGTCGCGGGCCGCCTCGTACGCCCTGCTTGTACCCGCAACCACGGTGCCCGGACCAGCTGTTCGGAGAGGATCCGTGGCCTGTTCGGGCACCGTGCGAGCCGATCCGGTCAGTTGCCGCGCAGGAAACCGTCGCCGTTCGTGGCGATGTGGGACTCCAGGGCCTGCAGCGCCTGTTGGGTGGCCTGCGGGGAGCCGGTGCCCCGGCGCTCCTCGTAGTACGCGGCGCCGAGCTTCTTCAGGAGGGCGTCGCCGGCGCGCTTCTCCTGGACCTCGTCCAACTTCTGCTTGCCCTGCGTGAGGCCCCGCTGCGCCTGCTCTTTGGCGCGGTCCAGGAAGCCTGCCATTGCTGTCTCCTGCCGTTGATACGAAGGGTGCGGGCGGTGCGGTTGCCCCGCGAGGGGTTCAACGGGCGCGCAGATCTTGGAGTTCCCGGAGTCCGCTTCCGCGAGGAGCCGCGGTGCCCTGCGCGAGGGCCCGGCGCGCCTAGGAGGTGAGCTTGCGCATCAGCCGCACGCCCTGCGCCGGCTTCATGTGCGGCAGGTACGCCTTGCCGATCGCCCGGGTGATGGAGGGCAGGGCCGCCGGGTCCGGGTAGCACATGTACATCGGCCGGTAGCTGGGCTGGAACTTGGCCTTGAAGTTGAGCAGCGAACGGAAGCCGTAGACCGGCTCCAGGGTGCGGCCCGCGTAGTCCAGGAGGCGTTGCAGCGCGGCAGGCGGCTCCCCGGTGTCGGAGCGGGCCAGGGGCGCTCCGGAGAGGCTGAGGAACTGGGCGCCCTCCTCCTTGAAGCCGAGCGCGGCGGACGCGATCAGGAACTCCATCGAGCCGCGGAACCCGTCGGAGCGCCGGCGCATGAAGTCCAGGGTCCAGCCCACCGGTCGGGCTCCGCCGTCCTCTCCGTCCCCGCCCGCGCCCTCCCCGGAGGAGGAGTCCCCGTACACCGGCATCCAGCTCGTGATGCCGTGCACCGTGCGGTCCTCGTCGACCGCGAGGAGGCACCGCACGTCCGGGTCGTCGAGCTCGTCGAGGCCGCCGAGCGTGAAGCCCATCTCCGGAAGGCCCTTGTCGGCGACCCACTCCTCGGAGATCGAGCGGACCTGGTCGGTCAGCGCGATGGGCGCCTTCGGGAAGGTGTGCCACTCCGCGGTGATGCCCTGCTTCTTGGCCTTGTTGAGCGCCGTACGGACGTCCTGCCACTTCTTGCCCGTGAACGCCAGCTCCGGGAGCGGTACGACCGTGTCCTCGGCGACCTGCACCGAGCTCCAGCCCAGCGCGTCCGTACGGGACTTGGCGTCGGCGGTCACGCTGTAGAAGCACGGCGTCCAGCCGCGCTGGTCGCAGTACTCGGCGAAGCCGTCGATCGCGTCCGCGCGCGCGGAAGGCTCCCCGAAGGGGTCGCCGGTGGTGAGCGCGACCGTGGAGTGGACGCGGTAGGCGACCGCGGCCCGGCCGTCCGCCGCGAACCAGTAGTTGTTGCCGGGCCAGGTCGTCAGATACGAGAGCGTGGAGCCGCCGTGCGCGCGGAGCAGGGCACGCGCGCGCGTCGCCGCGTCGGGATCGGCGTGCACCTGGGGGCGCCTGAACGCCACGAAGAGGGCGATCAGGGTGACCACCCAGAACAGCATCCCGCAGTACTCGTACAGGGACAGCGCGGTGCCGCCGACGGGGACCGGGGCCTGCCCCTGGAAGAAGAACGGTTCGTAGCTGGGCGGGAAGAACTGCGTGGGCAGGCCCGACACCAGCTTCGAGAACGTCGCGTCCGGCGTGAACTGGTCGCGCACCGCGTACCCGATGCCCACGTACGCGACGCAGGCGAGCAGCAGCGCCCCGCCGACCGTCCCCGCGAGCCAGGTCACGGTGGTGCGCGACACCCGCTGGTCGAAGAGCCTGCGGGTGAGGAAGAGCAGCACCAGGACGAGCAAAGGCAGCATCATCTGCTCGACGACCGCCTGGATCATCGCCGCCTTCTGGTCGGACAGGTCGCTGCCCTCCAGGACGTACCGGTCCGGGTGCGAGGCGATGTCGCTCAGCAGGAACGCCATGAGCCCGAGCCACAGCAGCTGCGCGGCCACCGTGATCCGCCACGACAGCCGCAGACCGCGCCGCAGCCCCTCGGCGAGCACGAGCAGCAGCAGGGGGATCGCGATCCCCATGAGCATCGCCGGGGAGCCGTAGAAGTGGTCCTGGGCGTGGATGCGGGCGCAGTCCGTACTGGTCGCCCGCACGCAGGCGTCCGCGATGTCCTGGGCGCTGGGGCCCCCGGACACGTACAGGTCGAGGACGTTGAACGGGCCGAGCGAGTCCTTGTAGAGCGTGGCGATCAGCGGGCCCAGGGCGGAGGCGGCCACCACCAGGGCGACCAGGACGCGGCCCTCGGAGTGCGAGGCGTGCGGCATCCGCAGCCGGTGCGTGTGCCGGTGCGCGAGGGCGCCGAGCCCCAGGCCCACGACCGTGCCGGCGAGCCGCAGCACCCCCTGGAGGTGGCCGACGTACAGCGCGAGCATCAGCGGGAACACGATCAGGCACAGCTGGAGCCTGCGCCGCCACAGGGCGCTGAGCCGGAAGCTGAGGAAGGCGCCGACCGCGCAGGCGCCGATGCCGGGCGTCGCCGTCAGGTCCTGCGCGAGGTCGTTCAGCCAGTCCTCGCCGGCCAGCTCGCCCAGCTTCACCACGCCGGTGCCCAGGAGCGCGCCGAACACCTGGCCGAGGACGAGCACGACGGCGGTGCGCACGGAGCCCATCCGCTGCTCGGCCGCCGAGCCGAGGAGCAGCAACAGCAGCGTGGAACCGATGTAGTTGCCGATCCCCGAGCACCACAGGACCGAGGTCAGCGGGGTCCACCAGCGTCCTTCGGCGAGCGCGGGCACGCCCACGCCGACGTCGTTCAGGAGCGAGGTGGGCGGACCGCCGCCGAGGCTGCCCGTGAAGGCGCCCACGGCCCACAGCGCCACGACGACGAACACCGTCACGGGCGCGCGGCGGACCGGCTCGAAGGCCCGGCCCGCGGCGCGCAGCCAGCGCACCGGCCCGCGCTCGCCCGGCGGGGCGAGCGGCGCCGCCGGGGCCGGCTCTGGCGCGGCGGCGTCGGCGGGGGCCTCGGGGGTGGTCATCTCCCGAGCCCACCAGTCCGCTCCGCCGGGCACATCCCGAGTTGGGCCGAACGAGTGGAAACGCCCCTCCTGCCCCGCCGGGACGTGATCCATTCCCGCTCTTTTGTGTAATGGCGCGAGCACGTTCCGTGCTGGAAGGCTGCTGTGTGCAGATCACCCTTGCCACTCGGGAGGCACAGTCAATGTCGGTAGGCGAAGAGATCCGTACGGAGTCGGAGAAGCCGCAGCAGAGCCTCGGCACATCGGCCGCACGGAATCTGGCCACGACCACCAAGTCGGCGCCGCAGATGCAGGAGATCAGCTCGCGCTGGCTGCTGCGGATGCTGCCCTGGGTCCAGGTGCAGGGCGGTACCTACCGGGTGAACCGAAGGCTGAGCTACTCGGTCGGCGACGGCCGCGTGACCTTCGTGAAGACCGGCGACCAGGTCCAGGTCATCCCGGCCGAGCTCGGTGAGCTGCCCATGCTGCGGGACTTCGAGGACCAGGAGGTCCTGGCGGAGCTCGCCCAGCGCTGCCAGCAGCGCGAGTTCGTCACCGGTGACGT
Organism: Streptomyces silaceus; assembly: GCF_001419745.1. Lineage (GTDB taxonomy): Bacteria > Actinomycetota > Actinomycetes > Streptomycetales > Streptomycetaceae > Streptomyces > Streptomyces silaceus. Next base: position 4,316 of record NZ_LIRJ01000539.1, read on the forward strand.
CCTGACCTCCTTCGGCAGCCCGGCCGACGAGGTCTTCCTGCTCGCGCACGGCCGCGTCGAGAAGGTCGGCACCGGCCCGTACGGCGACGACACGGTGCTCGAAACCCTCGCCGACGGCGCCTACTTCGGCGAGCAGTCCCTCCTCGACTCCGAGGCCATCTGGGAGTACACCGCGCGCGCGGTCACCGCCTGCACGGTGCTCACCCTGCCCCGCCAGGAGCTGGAACGGGTCGCGGAGCGCAGCGAATCGCTGCGCTCCCACCTCCAGCAGCTGCGCTCCATCCCGACCCAGCGCACCAACACCTTCGGCGAGGCGCCCATCGACCTCTCCTCGGGCCACGTCGGCGAGGCCGTCCTGCCGAGCACCTTCGTGGACTACGAGGCGCACCCGCGCGAGTACGAGCTGAGCGTCGCCCAGACCGTGCTGCGCATCCACACGCGCGTGGCCGACCTCTACAACCAGCCGATGAACCAGACCGAGCAGCAGCTGCGGCTGACCGTCGAGGCGCTCAAGGAGCGCCAGGAGCACGAGCTCATCAACAACCGCGAGTTCGGCCTCCTGCACAACTGCGAGTACGACCAGCGGATCCAGCCGCACGACGGCGTGCCCAGCCCGGACGACCTGGACGAGCTGCTCAGCCGCAGGCGCGGCTCCAAGCTCTTCCTCGCGCACCCGCGCGCGATCGCCGCGTTCGGCCGCGAGCTCAACAAGCGCGGTCTCGTGCCCGAGACCATCGACATGGGCGGCAACCGCATCCCCACCTGGCGCGGCGTGCCGATCTTCCCGTGCAACAAGATCCCGGTCACCGAGGCCCGGACGACGTCCATCATCTGCATGCGTACGGGCGAGGAGGACCAGGGCGTCGTCGGGCTGCGCCAGAGCGGCATCCCGGACGAGATCGAGCCGAGCCTGTCGGTGCGGTTCATGGGCATCAGCGAGCAGGCGATCATCTCGTACCTGGTGTCGACCTACTACTCCGCCGCGGTGCTCGTGCCCGACGCGCTCGGCGTCCTCGAGAACGTCGAGATCGGCCGCTGGAGGTGAGTCAAGGCCCGTGTCCCCGCCCACGGCACGGGGTACACCCCATCCGTACGCGCCCACAGGCCGAGGAACCGCCACCGTCCGCATCCTTTCCGGGGTGAGTCCATGACGGACACGACGACGACGGCGGGCACGGTGGACGTGACGGGACACGAGGCCGCGGAGATCCTGGCGTCGGCGCGGACGCACGTCGATCCGGAGCTGCGCAGGGCGATCGACTCGCTGCCCGGGTCGATGCGCCGGATCGCGCTCTACCACTTCGGCTGGGAGCACGCGGACGGCACACCCGCCGCCCGGCACCCGGGCAAGGCCGTCCGGCCCGCGCTCGTGCTCACCGCGGTGCGCGCGCTCGGCGGCGAACCCGCCACGGCCGTGCGGGCGGCGGCCGCCGTGGAGCTGGTCCACAACTTCACGCTCCTGCACGACGACGTGATGGACCGCGACATCACGCGCAGGCACCGGCCCACCGCCTGGCGCGTGTTCGGCGACGCCGACGCGATCCTCGCCGGTGACGCGCTCCAGGCGCTGGCGCAGCGGCTGCTCGCCGAGGACCCCCACCCGGGGGCCCCGGCGGCGGCCGCCCGCCTCGCCGCGTGCGTCGTGGAGCTCTGCGCGGGCCAGCACGCGGACTGCGCGCTGGAGCGGCGCGGCCCGGACGAGGTCACCCTCGACGAGTGCCTCGCCATGGCCGAGGCCAAGACCGGGGCGCTGCTCGGCTGCGCCTGTGCGCTCGGGGGGCTGTACGCGGGCGCGGGCAGCGAGGAGGTCGACGCGCTCGACGGGTTCGGGAGGGAGGCTGGGCTCGCCTTCCAGCTCATCGACGACGTCATCGGCATCTGGGGCGACCCCGGGCGCACCGGCAAGCCGGCGGGCGCCGATCTCGCGGCGCGCAAGAAGTCCCTGCCGGTGGTCGCGGCCCTGGCCTCGGGCACGCCTGCCGGGGCGGAGCTCGCCGAGCTGTACGCGCGCCCGGCCGCCCGGACCGGGGGCGAGGGGGAGGACGCGGCGCGCGCGGCCGGAGCCGTGGAGCGCGCGGGCGGCCGTGACTGGGCGCAGGCGCACGCCGCCGACCGGATGTCCCGGGCGGTGGGCCAGCTCGCCAGGGCGGTCCCGGACCCGGAGTCGGCGGGCGGACTGCTGGCGCTCGCCGAGTTCGTGACGCGCCGGACGCACTGAGGTGCGGACTTCTTGGGGGACGTACGTACGCGAAAGGGGGCGCGGCGCACGGTGACGGGGAGGAGCGGGCGCAGGCCGACATCCCGGCCCTTGCGAAAGTGAACAGGCCAATCGTGACGGGTCGGCCGATGCGGGTTCGGGGCGCCGTGCGGAGGGTACGCGGTGAACCGGCGGCGTATCACTTTGGCATATTCGCCTGGATTGTGCCCGGCGATCGGCCGCGCAACGTCCGAAAGGGTCCTGTGAGCCACCGCGATCCGGCCACGCTGCGGGGCCTCGCTATGCGCGTGGACGCGATCACCTAGGCTTCAACCGGCGTGCCTTCGTGTGGACTTGACGGTCGGATATGCGCGCCGTCGGGCGAGGGCGAGCGGTAAGGGGCGGGCAGTGGGTGTGGCGATACGGCGGGCCGGGGAGGGCGACCGGGAGGACGTGGTCCGGCTGCTCGACGAGGCGTTCATGCAGGACCCGGTGAGCAGTTGGGTGCTGCCCGGCGAGGAGTACCGCCTGCGCACGCACGGCGCGTTGATGGGGGCCTTCTTCGACGCGGCGCTCGACGAGGGGTACGTCGACATCACCGAGGACGGCACGGCCGTGGCCCTGTGGTGGTCGGTGCCCGCCGGCGCGCGGGAGGGGACGGACGGGCCGGGCGGGGCACCGGATCGCGAGAACGCCGAGGTCAACGCCGTTGCCGAGGCCGCCGACGGCGGCGCGGGAGGTGGGGGTGCCGAAGACGCCGAGGACGGTCCCGTGCTGCTGCGTCAGGCCGTCGACCCGGACAACGAACGGGTCGAGCTGATCGGCAGGCTGACGGACGCGATCCACCCGACCGACAGGCCGCACCAGTATCTGCACCTCGTCGCCGTGCATCCCGACCGGCAGGGCGAGGGCCTCGGCACCGCGCTCGTCGGCGCCGTGCTCGAACGGTGCGACCGGGAGGGGCTGCACGCCTACCTGGAAGCGAGCAACGAGCGCAGCCGGGACCTCTACGCACGCCTGGGGTTCTCCTTCATGGGCACGGCGCTCGACCTGCCCGACGGGCCGCGGATGTGGCCGATGTGGCGCGAGCCGTGTGTGGCGGGGGCCGACGGCTGACGCCGCTGTTGCACCCGCGAACTGTCGTAGTCGTTCAGGATCGGAGGGTGGCGTGGAGTTCCTGCAGGATCTGACCGTCCGCTGTGTGGATCTGCTCGGGGTCTCGGGGGCGGTGGTGCTGCTGGAGAGTGGTGCCGTCCAGGCCTCGGACGAACGGACCCGGGCCCTTGAGGTGTCCGCGGTGCAGCAGGGCGAGGGGCCGTGCGTGGAGAGCTGCCGATCGGGGGTCGCCCTGATGGATGTCGACATCGGCGGGGCGGAGTCGGTCGCGCGCTGGCCGCGGTACGCGGAACAGGCGCGGGCGGCGGGGTTCGTGGCCGTGCAGGTGCTGCCGTTGCGGCAGGAGACGCCGGCGCCGGACGAGGCGCAGGCCGTGGGCGCGCTCGGGCTGTTCCACGCCGGGGGCGCGGAGCCCGCGAGCGGCGCCGAGTGGCCGGCCGGGGGCAAGGAGCGGGGCGACCGCGCCGGTTCGCTGAGCGAGGACCGGGTCGCCTTCGCGCAGACCCTCGCCGATCTCGCGGCGGCCGCGGTCCTGCGGCAGCAGTCGCTGGAGCGGAGCCTGGTGGAGCGCGGGCAGTTGCAGTCGGCGCTCACCAGCCGGATCGCGATCGAGCAGGCCAAGGGCGTGCTCGCCGAGCGGTGGCGGTGCTCCGTCGACGAGGCGTTCGCGGCGCTGCGCGAGTACGCGCGCTCCCGGCGGGTGCGGATCGCGGAGGTCGCGCGGCAGGTGGTGGCCGGCGAGGACGACGCCGTGGAGATCCGGCGGCGGTGGGAGGGCGAGGGGATCCGACGGCGCTGAGCGGACGCCGTGTCCGGGCCCGGCGCCGGCAGTCCGCGCCCACGACGCTCCGGCGGCGCCCGCGGGCCCGGTCACAGGGCTGCCCTGGCGGGCCCGACCGGCCTAACCTGGCGGTATGGGCAACGAAGGGCCTGAGAACGAAGGGCCTCAGGGCAACGAAGCGCCTCGGGGCGACGAAGGGCCCCGGTCCGGCCCCGCCCCACGGGACGAGCCGGTCTGCGGGTCCTGCGGGCGGCCGGTGGGAACGGCGATCCGGCGGCGCAAGGTGCTCGGGGTGTTCGTCCCCGAATGGCGCCCCGGGCCGTGCCGCAACGACCAGTGCGCGTTGTACGTCACCGAGGACGACGAGCGTGCGGCGGGCGCCAGGCGCCCCCGGTCGCGGCGCGGCAGGAGGCGGCCGGCGGCGGGCGGGGACGAGGGCAAGCAAGGCTCTGACGGCAGCAGTTGACGAACCCCTGTGGCGCCGCGCCGGGAAGCGCGGCGGTAGGGTCCCACGGTTCGAACGAGCCGCCTGGGGAGGGGTGCGATGAAGGCGCGGTGGGGTGTACTCGCCCTGGTGGGCGCGGTGTTGGCGGGGTGCGGATCCGCTGCCTCGGGGGGCTCCGCCTCCCCGGACGGCTCCGCGCGGGAGTCCGGTGTGCCGAGGGTCGAGTCCAAGGACGACTTCCCGGAACTCCCGCTGGAGCGCTACGAGTTCAGCCGTGGCGACTACAAGCGCATGGAAGAGGCGCAGGCGCGCACGGCGCAACAGTGCATGCGGTCCTTCGGGTTCGACGACGTTCCGCTCCATCCCGGTCGGAGGATGGCGGGAAGCGGCGGGAACAGGACCGTCTTGGCGATCTCCACGGTGTCCCCGTACGGCATGCTCGACCTCGCGCACGTCCGCCGCTGGGGCTACGGCTTCGACCCGGACCGCACCACGTCCTGGCGGGAGGAGGAGTTCCCGGAGGGACGGCCCTTGGAGCCGCGGGAATTCGAGGTGATGCACGGCCGCCTCGGAGGGGGCGCCGTCGAGGTGAAGGGCCGCAAGGTCCCCAAGGGCGGCTGCGGCGGACAGGCCCTGCGGCGGATCATGGGCGACCCGGTGAAGACGGCGCGCGTGCGGGGCTACGTCGGCCGGCGCACCCGCGTGCTCGACGAGGACGTCGCCAAGGACGCGCGGGTGCGCAGGGCCTTTCGCGACTGGTCGCGCTGCGTCGAGGACAAGGGCTTCAAGCGGTACGAGAGCCCGGCGCACGCCTTCCGTGACAAGGCGTGGCGCGAGGGCGTCGACGGCGGCAACACCTCGCGTACGAAGAAGGAGCTGGGCACGGCCGTCGCCGACGTCGAGTGCAACCGGAAGCTGAACACCGCCGGGGTGTGGTGGGTCGTCAGCGACGAGAAGCAGCGCGCCGACCTGCGCCGCCACGCGTCCAGGTACGCGGCCGTGCGCGCGGACCAGGACCGGGTGCGGGCGGCGGCCGACGAGGTGCTCGGCGAGGAGTGAGCGCCGCCGGGAGCGGCCTCAGCCGCGCCCGCGTGCCCGGTGCCGCGCGACCGCGTCGTTGTTGGCGCACCGCACCGAGCAGTACGCGCGCCGTCCGTTGCGGGAGGTGTCGACGAACGCGAGCCCGCAGCCCGCGCGGGCGCAGCGGCCGAGCCGGTGGGCGTCGGCGAAACAGACGACGTAGGCGAGGCCCGCCGCGGTGAGGGCGCGGACGTGGGCGGCCGGGTCGGCGGCGGGCGCGCTGTAGTGGAAGTGCGGGCGGCCGTCGTGCAGGGAGATGTGCGGGGTGCTGGACGCNNCGAAGCACTCCGCGAGCCGCGCGGCCCAGTCGCGCAGGCCGGCCTCCTGGGCCGCGGTGAGGCCGTGCGCCACGACGCCGTGCGCGGCGAGGAGCGGGCCCAGGGGCGGTGCCGCGGGCAGCGAGTTGACCAACTCGGCGGCGAGCAGCGCGGCCTCGCCTCCGTAATGGTTGAAGTGCATAAGGGCATGACATCACGCTGAGGGACGTGAGACGTGCCGAGCGGGGAAGAGCGGGGGGCGTGCCGATGGGCGCGCGCGGGGCGGTCGCGAGAAGGGGTGCGGGCGCGGGCGTGGACGGGGCCACGGTTCCGGCGCACGCGGCTGCGCCGGACGGTGG
>NZ_LIRJ01000054.1 GCF_001419745.1 Streptomyces silaceus
CCGTCGGCACCCGAACCGCCGTCGGTTCATGGGCCGGCGGTTCGGGTGCCGACGGTTTCGGCGGTGTCGCCTCCGGGAGCCGCTCTTTGCCGCACTTCATGCAGAAGCGGGCCTCTTCAGGAGCGGGAGCCCCGCAGTGTGGGCAGTAGGACGCCATCGAAACGCTCCGTCGGTCCAGGAGTTCACCAGCAACAGGACCGTCCCGTAAGAGCCGTATAAGGAAACGGGAGGGTCGCAACAACGGACACATCTTGCCCGTCGGCCGGTTCCCGTCGGTGCGGGATCCCTGTTCTCAACTGAAGCGTTACGCGGCGCCGTTCGCCCACACGCCCGGACCGGGGGCGCTCAGCCCTGCTTGAAGCCCCGGTGCAGCGCCACGACGCCGCCCGTCAGATTGCGCCAGGCCACCTTCGACCAGCCCGCGCCCTGCAGCCGCGCGGCGAGCGCGGGCTGGTCGGGCCAGCTGCGGATCGACTCGGCGAGGTAGACGTACGCGTCGGGGTTGGAGGAGACCGCGCGGGCGACCGGCGGCAGCGCGCGCATCAGGTACTCCTCGTAGACCGTGCGGAACGGCGCCCAGGTCGCGTGCGAGAACTCGCAGATCACGACCCGTCCGCCCGGCTTCGTCACGCGGTACAGCTCGCGCAGCGCGGCGTCCGTGTCCTGGATGTTGCGCAGCCCGAAGGAGATGGTGACCGCGTCGAAGGTGTCGTCCTTGAACGGCAGCTTCGTGCCGTCGCCCGCCGTGAACGGCATCCACGGGTGGCGCTGCTTGCCGACCCGCAGCATGCCGAGCGAGAAGTCGCAGGGCACGACGTACGCACCGGCCTGGGCGAAGGGCTGCGAGGAGGTGGCGGTGCCGGCGGCGAGGTCGAGGACCTTCTGCGCGGGGCGCGCGTCGACCGCCTTGGCGACCTCCTTGCGCCAGAGGCGGGCCTGGCCGAGGGAGAGCACGTCGTTGGTGAGGTCGTACCGTTCCGCCACGTCGTCGAACATCGTGGCGACTTCGTGCGGCTGCTTGTCCAGGGTGGCTCGGGTCACCCGGCCATTGTGGCAGGCCGGTCGTCTTCCCTTTCGTGCGCCTCCGCGTCTGCCTGCCGCGACTTTCTCGCGCGTGCGGGTCCGCCGTGGTCGCTCGCGCGGTTCCCCGCGCTCCTTCGGGGCACGACCCCTCAGCGGGACCGGTAGACCAGTCGGCCGCCGATCACCGTCGCCACGCACGTCGCCGCCCCGCGGCCCACCAGCTCGCCCCGGTCGGCCACGTCGAAGACCGCGAAGCGGGCCGGGCCGCCCTCGGTCAGGGGCGGGAGCAGGACCAGCGGGGTCGGCGACAGGGACGGGGGCCCCGGCAGCCTCGGCGGACGGGCGCCCACCGCGAGGCCCGCCCTGCGGACCGCGTCCAGGACCGGGCGGGCCCGCAGCTCGCCCGCGACCGCCACCGTGCCGTGCGCGAGGAGCCGCTGCACACCGCGCCGGGCGCTCGCGCCGAGGCGGGCGGGATCGGTCCGGAAGAGGGCCGCCGCGCGCTCGCCGCCGATGTGCTCGGTGCCGAACCGGTCGGCCTCGCGCGGGTCGGGGTGGTAGGTGGCCTCCAGCAGCTCGGGGCCGTACGGATTGAGCAGCCCCGGCGTCAGGATGCCGGGCCAGCGCCGGACCCGGGCGGCCGGGTGCGCGGCGGCGAGCCCGTCGTACGGGCCGACGGCGGCGATGCTCGCGCCGTCGGCCAGGACCGCCGTCTCCGGGGAGTGCTCGGCGACGTGAAGGGTCAGCAACAGGGCCTCAGTTGGTGGCGAGGAGCTTGAGCTCCGGGTGGGCCGTGCCGCCCTCGATCGCCGTGGACGAGATGTGCGAGGCGACGCGGTCGTCGACCGGGTCGTTCGCCGGGTCGTCGTGCACGACGAGGTGCTCGTAGGTGGTGGCGCGCTGCGCCGGGACGCGGTCCGCCGTACGGATCATGTCGATCATCTCGCGGAGGTTGGAGCGGTGCTTGGCACCGGCCGAGGAGACCACGTTCTCCTCCAGCATCACCGAGCCGAGGTCGTCCGCGCCGTAGTGGAGCGTGAGCTGGCCCGCCTCCTTGCCGGTGGTCAGCCAGGAGCCCTGGATGTGCGCCACGTTGTCGAGGAAGATCCGCGCGATGGCGATCATGCGGATGTACTCGAAGATCGTCGCCTGGGTGCGGCCCTTGAGGTGGTTGTTCTCGGGCTGGTACGTGTACGGGATGAAGGCCCGGAAGCCCCCGGTCCGGTCCTGTACGTCGCGGATCATGCGCAGGTGCTCGATGCGCTCGGCGTTGGTCTCGCCCGTACCCATGAGCATGGTGGAGGTCGACTCCACGCCCAGGTTGTGGGAGATCTCCATGATCTCCAGCCAGCGCTCGCCGGACTCCTTCAGCGGGGCGATGGCCTTGCGCGGCCGCTCCGGGAGCAGCTCGGCGCCGGCGCCCGCGAAGGAGTCGAGGCCCGCGGCGTTGATGCGCTGGATCGCCTCCTCGACGGAGACCTTGGAGATGCGGGCCATGTGCTCGACCTCGGACGCGCCGAGGGAGTGGATGACCAGCTGCGGGAATTCCTTCTTGATCGCCGAGAAGTGCTTCTCGTAGTACTCGACGCCGAAGTCCGGGTGGTGCCCGCCCTGGAACATGATCTGCGTCCCGCCGAGCTCGACCGTCTCCGCGCAGCGGCGCAGGATGTCGTCGAGGTCGCGCGTCCAGCCCTTCTTGGTGTCCTTCGGGGCGGCGTAGAAGGCGCAGAACTTGCAGGCCGTCACGCAGACGTTCGTGTAGTTGATGTTCCGCTCGATGATGTACGTCGCGATATGTTCCGTACCCGCGTAGCGGCGGCGGCGCACGGCGTCGGCGGCGGCGCCCAGGGCGTGCAGCGGCGCGTCCCGGTAGAGGTCGAGCGCCTCCTCGGGAGTGATCCGTCCGCCTGCGGCGGCACGGTCGAGGACGGACTGGAGGTCGGCCTTCTCGGTCACCGGTGGTCCCTTTCGTAAGGGTTGCGGACGTACCGGGCCAGCGTACGCCAGCCCCTGCGGCCGTCCGACGTCAGGCGGCGTACGCCCCCAGGAGCAGCCCCACGAACGCGCCCGACACCAGGAACGGGCCGAACGGGATCGCCGTCTTGCGCCCGGCGCGGCGGGCCACGACGAGCCCCAGCCCGTACAGCGACGCCAGCACGAACCCGGCGAACGTCCCGAGCAGCAGCACCCCCCAGCCGTACCAGCCGAGCACCGCGCCGAGCGACAGGGCCAGCTTCACGTCGCCGAAGCCCATGCCGTTGGGGTTGATCAGGAAGAGCACGAAGTACGCGCCCGCGAGCGCGAGCGCCCCGTAGAGCGCGCCGAGCCAGGCGCCGCCGTGCTCGGGCAGCAGTACCGCGCCGCCGAGCAGCGCGAGCGCGGCACCCGCGAGCGGCAGCGTGAGCACGTCCGGCAGCCGGTGCACGGTGAAGTCGACGACGGCGAGCAGCACGCCGAAGGGCGCGAGCAGCAGCCAGACGCCGAGCTCGGGCCGCGCGCCGGTCGCGGCGGCGAGGGCGGCGCAGACGAGGGCGGTGACGACGACGGTGGCGGAGGTACGGGGCCCGTACCCGCCGCTCCGCCCGCTCCGCGCGAGCCCGACCCACGAGGTCAGGACCTGCCCCTCGGGAGTCTCCCCCCGCCACCCCTCACCCGCCGGCACGGACAGGCGGTAGGCGGCGCGGGGCACGAAGAGCCCGGCGAGGGCGCCCCAGAGGGCGCCGCCGAGGACGAGGATCAACTCCAGCTGCAAGGGACTCCGTCTCCCCGTCGTGGGCGCCGTTACGGCTCCCGTTGTGGGCGGGTGCTCCGCGGGGGCGTGGGCTCCCCCTGCCCGGGCGGAGCCGGGAGCTCGGGGAGGGGTGGACACGGTCCCCGGTGCCGGGCACCGGGGACCGTGGCTTCAGGCCACTGGTGTACGTGGGGCGTCAGCCGACGGCAGTGAGGCCACTGCGCCAGGTCGGCAGCAACTCGTCGAGCAGCGCCTCCGTCCGGGGCGGCAGCCCCCGCGCGCCGCTCCGGGCGACGAGGTCCGCGGCGACCTGCTGCAGGCGGGCCGGATCCTCGGTCGCGTGCGTGGCCCGCAGCAGCTCGTTCCAGAGCCGCTCGTCGCCCGGCGCGGAGCCGAGCGCCGCGTTCAGCGCCTCGATCGCCTTCTCGGCGCGCCCCTTCTCCAGGTGGAACTCGGAGAGGGCCAGACCGATGTCGGCGACGAGCAGCGGCAGCTGGGCGTCGATGATCTCGTGCGTGAGCCAGCCGTACCGCCCCTGCGCCCGGTCGGCGAGCAGCGGCCCGCGCACCAGCACCAGCGCGTCGGTGAGCATCCGCCCGCGCACGGCTCGGTTGCCGGCGCCGCGCCCCTGCGTCGCCTCGTGGTAGAGCGAGCGCAGCACGTCCAGGTCGGAGACGACGGACTTGGCGAGCGTGAGCCGCCCGGTCCGGTCCGCCCGCAGCCGCGGCGACCCGTCGGGATCGGTGCCGAGCCACTCGCGCAGCCGCTCGACGAGCGCGTCGCGCACGTCGTCCGTGACACCGCGCGGCCACAGCGCGGAGGCGAGCACCCGCGGGTGCACCCCTTCGCGGTGCAGCAGCAGAAGCGCGAGGGCCTCGTGCATCAGCGCGCTGCGCTCGCCGTCGGGGGTGTCGAGGCCGATGATCTCGTACGTACCGACGAGGCGGGCGTAGACCGCGGGCCTGCCCTGCTCGGTGACGTCGACGAGGAACGGCGGGGCGACGGCCGCGGAGCCGTCGCCGGGGCCGCCGGGGCCCGTGGCGCCGTCCGGGTCGGCGTCCGTGAAGAGCTGGACGACGGCCCTCTGCTGGGCCTCGGGCAGCGTCTGGGCGGCCAGTTCGAGCCCGAGCAGCGGCGCGAGCAGCTTGCCGTCCCGGGTGATCTCCATCTCCCAGGCGGCGCCGGGCAGGTCCCCGGAGTCCGTGCCGACGAGGTAGCCGATGCCGAGCCGGCCGGCCTCGGCGGCGAGTTCGGCGAGCTTGACGGCGTCCTCACCGGTCGGCTCGGCGGCGAGCAGCACGAGGTGCGGGGCCCAGCGGGTGTGCTGGGCGGGACCGGTGCGGCCGGTGAGCACGGAGTCGTGCCCGGCGGCGCCGAGCGCGCCGCGCCGCTGCCGCGTCTCGGCCTCCATGGTCTCGATGAGCGCCTCGACGTCCTCCAGGTGCCGCAGCCGGTTGGGCGCGAGCGGGGTGAGGTCCTGGCCGAAGCCGACGAGGGTGATGGTCATGCGGTCCGACCAGCCGTTGGTGGCGAGCTCGGCGGCGACCGCGGCGAAGACGGCGGCGCGGTCGGTCTCGGTGCCGGACAGCGAGACGATGCCGGGCACGGACTCCAGGTTGAGGAGCAGCCGGGAGTCGTCGAGGGTGCCGAGGCTGACGAGGCCGGGGTACGGCGCGGCGGTGTCCACGTCCTCGTACCGCTCGGCGTCGGTGCGCGCCAGCACCCAGAACGTCTGGTCCTGGCCGAGCTGCCAGGGCGCGGGCGGGCGGCCCGCGGGCTGGGCGAGCTGGAGGTGCAGGTCGCCGTTGCTCAGCCAGGCCGCGTACACGGTCGGCAGGGGCCGGTTCTCCTCGGCGAGCGAGGCGGCGAGCCCGCGCAGCGACAGGTCGAGCAGGCGTACGCCCTCGGGGTCGGCGCCCACGAGCAGGGCGTCCTGCACGTCGGCGGCGGCACCGGTGGGCGTCGGCGGCTGCATGCCGCGGCGCCCGCCGACCGCGCCCATGGCGGACTGCCACAGGGCGTGCCGACGGCGGCGGCCGAGCGCGCCGAGCAGGCCGGCGGCGAGGAGGGGCGCGCCGAGGAGCGCCTCGGGCAGCCCGAAGTCGAAGCCCTCGGAGGCGC
>NZ_LIRJ01000540.1 GCF_001419745.1 Streptomyces silaceus
CCCTGGCCGACGGCGCGGAACTTCCACGCGCCCTGGCGGCGGTAGAGCTCGCCGAGGACGAAGGCGGTCTCCACGGTCGCGTCCGCGCTGTCGTAGCGCGCCAGTTCGGCGCCGCTCGCCGCGTCGAGCACGCGGATGTAGAGGCCGGGCACCTGCCCGAAGGTGCCGCCGTCGGCGGACGCGGCGAGCACCACGGTCTCGATGTCGGGCTCCACGCGCGCGAGATCGACCGTCAGCACATCGGTGACCGCGGCGCCGGCGTTCTGCTTGCCCTCGTGCCGCACCGCACCCGAGGAGTGCGCCGGCTGGTTGTAAAAGACGAAGTCCGCGTCGGAGCGGACCTTTCCCGAAGATCCCAACAAGAGCGCGGAGGCGTCGGCGTCCGGCACCCCTGCCCCCGAACCCCATCCCAATTCGACCCGTACCGCAGGTGCGGGTACGGGAACATTCGATCCTTTAGACATTGTCATGTCCGCCCCCATCGCAAGTCGCCGCGTCCGGCAGGGCCGCCGATTCCGTTCATGGCCAACCTATTACCCGGACCGCGAAGAGGCCCACGGGCATGTCCCACGGGGCCCACGGTCAACCGCGGGTAACCCTTCGGGAACGCGGCCTTTACACGATCCGAACACCGCTCAGCGACCGATTTTCCCATGTTCGCTCGCATTGGGGATCCGCGGCCACAGCCGACGCGCAAAACAACCCTCTTATCGGTCTCCCCAACCAGCACATCAAGGGCTTAACTTATGGAGCATGACCTCCCCCCGCTCCACCTATGGCGGCGGTTACTACTCCGCGCCGTCCTTCCCGGACACTCCGATCTATGACTCGCTCGTCGCCGAGCGGGGCACGCCACAGATCGCCCCGATTCGGGTTCCCTCCGTGTACGACACGGGCAGTCACAGTCATCTGCCCGCGCTGCCGTCGGCGCTGCCCGCGCTGCCGGCCGCCCCTTCCCAGCCGGGCCCGGCGTACGGCTACCAGGCCCAGCAGCCCGCACCGCTGCAGCAGGCTCCCGCGCCGTACATCCCGCAGCAGACCGCGGGTCCGCGCGGCTACCCGGGCGCCCAGCCCCAGCGGCCAGCTCCCGGTACGGGGTACGAGGCGATGCGTCCCGCCACGCCGCGTCCCGCCCCGGCGACGTACGAGGATCCGTACAACCGCCAGTACCGCGGGTACTGATCCGGCGGCGGGCGGCCCGGGGTCCGAACGGCCGCCCGCGCGCACGGCATCGGGTCGCCGCCGGGCCGCCGCCCGGCGGCGTCCTCGCATGTCCGCGCCCGGCGCACGCCCCTGCCGGTCCCGTCGCCCCCGACCTGCGGAATCATCCGCATCGGTGATGCCGTCAAGGCCCGCGAATGATCGGCGTCCGACCGGGGAACTCGTGGGCGGGTAACGGACGTTGAGGCACGTGGACGCGAAGGCCGACGAAGGGTGATGTCGCTCTCTCTTCTCGCCACCCGCGCGCGGGCCGGTCCGTTCCCGGTGAAGACGGACGCGGAAGGGGGTGCAGGGCCGTGCGAGCAATCGTCGGGCTGTGGCGGTGGCGGCACAATCCGCTGCGCCGCGGGACCGACCTCGTCGAGGCCTGGCTGGCCCTGGCCGCCCTGGTGTTGATCGTCCTCGCCGTCCCCGTGGCCGGCGCGCTCACCACGAACCTGTGCCGGGACGCCCTCCTCGACTCGGTGCGACAGCAGCGCCAGGAGCGCCACGCGGTCATGGGCACCGTCGTGCGTCAGGTCGCCTCGCCGCCCATCGACCCCGACCCCGAGACCTCCTCGGCGCGCGACGCCCACACCCGCGTACACGCGCGCTGGACGGCGCCCGACGGCAGTGAGCGCTCCGGCGTCGTGATGTCGGACCTCAAGTCCCCCGGCCCCGGCGACCACTTCAGGCTCTGGACCGACGAGCGGGGCCGGCTCGTCGGCCGCCCGCTGGACGGCGCGACCGCCACGACCCACGCGGTCCTGGCCGGATTCGGCGCGGCCGCGGCCGGTGTCGGGCTCATCGAGGGCACCCGCAGGCTCGTCCTGTGGCGCATCGTGCGGGGGCGGCACGCCCGCCTGGACCAGGCCTGGGACCGGGTGGGCCCCGACTGGGGCAAGGCCGGCACCGGTTCCTGACCGGCCCCGCAGGTGGGAGCCTGGCCATCGGGTCAACTCCCCGCGTCCGCGCGCGCTACGGTGGTCCGGCCGAACTCTTCGGCTCCTTGCGCATCGACACGGCACATCGACGCAAGATCGCGCGTACGACGAGGTGGGGGCAGAGCAACTCCATGGCACAGGGCACGGTCCAGGTGACGCACACCGGCACGTCGCGGTGGCGGCGCCGCACCGGCGAATACGCATCGCTAGCCGCCGCCTTGGAGGCCGCGGGCGACGGCGACATACTGACCGTCGCCCCGGGCACCTACCGCGAGAACCTCGTCGTCCAGCGCGCGGTGACGCTGCGCGGGCCCGACGGTTCCCCCGGCTCCGTGCGCATCGCGCCGGCCGACGGCGTGCCGCTCACCGTCCGCGCCTCGGCCGTCGTGCAGGACCTGCACATCGAGGGCCAGGACTCCTCCGCGCCCGCGCTGCTCGTCGAGGACGGCGCCCCTGAGCTCGCCGACATCCGTGTGGTGACGCGGTCCGCGGCCGGCATCGAGGTGCGCGGCGGCGCGCGCCCGACCGTGCGGCGCTGCACCGTCGACAACCCCGGCGGCATCGGCATCGCGGTGCTCGACGGCGGCGGCGGTGTCTACGAGGAGTGCGAGATCGTCGCGGCGGGCCAGTCCGGCGTCGCGGTGCGCGGCGGCGCGCACCCCCGCCTGGAGCGCTGCCGGGTCCACCACGCCTCGGGCGCCGGGCTCGCGGTGGCCGGCGAGCACACCGGCCTGGAGGCCATCGGCTGCGAGGTGTACGAGGTCAAGGGCTCGGGTGTGCAGGTCACCGGGCGGGCCGCGGCGCATCTGACCGACTGCGACGTGCACCGCACCACCTCCGACGGCGTCACGCTCGACACGGACGCCGTGCTCACCCTCGCCGACTGCCGGATCCACGACATCCCGGAGAACGCGATCGACCTGCGCTCGCGCTCCGTGCTCACCCTGACCCGGTCCACGGTCAGCCGGTTCGGGCGCAACGGCCTGTCGGTGTGGGACCCGGGCACACGCGTGGACGCCAACCAGTGCGAGATCCACGACAGCACGGGCGACTACCCGGCGGTCTGGGTCAGCGACGGCGCGACCGCCGTCCTGGAGTCGTGCCGGGTGCACGACGTGCCGGACGCGCTGTTCGTCCTGGACCGCGGCTCGCGCGTCGACGTCGTCGACAGCGACCTCTCGCAGGTGCGCAACACCGCGGTGTCGGTGAGCGACGGCGCGACCGCCCAGCTCGACGACTGCCGCATCCGCGAGGCCGCCACGGGCGCGTGGTTCCGCGACCACGGCAGCGGCGGCACCCTGGCGAGCTGCACGGTCGACACGGTCCAGACGGGCGTGATCGTCACCAAGGGCGCGGACCCCACCATCGAGCGCTGCACGGTCACTTCGCCCGCCGAGGCCGGTTTCTACGTCTCCGCGGGCGGCCGCGGCAGCTTCCACGGCTGCCGGGTCAGCGGCAGCGGCGGCTACGGCTTCCACGTCATCGACGGCTGTCGTACGACGCTGAAGAAGTGCCGCACGGAGCGGTGCGCGCGCGGCGGGTTCGAGTTCGCGGAGGAGGGGCCCCTCGTCGAGGACTGCGCGAGCGACGAGAGCGGCGGCCTGCGCACGCCCGCGTCGGCGCCCCAGGAGACGCCCGCCCCGCAGACGGCCACGCAGACCGTCGGGCTGCTCGGCTCCGTACCCGCGCAGCCGGCCACGCAGACCGCCGCGCCCGCTCCGGCGCCCGCGGCCGAGAAGTCCGCCCGCGACTCCCAGGAGGTCCTCGGCGAACTCGACGCCCTGGTCGGCCTGGACAGCGTCAAGCGCGAGGTGCGGGCGCTCACCGACATGATCGAGGTGGGCCGCCGCAGGCAGCAGGCCGGCCTCAAGGCCGCCTCCGTGCGCCGCCATCTGGTCTTCACCGGCTCCCCCGGCACCGGCAAGACGACCGTCGCCCGGCTGCTCGCGCGGCGGCACGGACTGCGCTGGTACAACGCCGACGCCCACACCTGGGAACACCGCGACCGCGCCCTCGCCGCCGGGCACGCGGCCGCCGCCCGGTGGGAGCGGCTCCCGCCCGCCGAGCGCTGGTCGGCGCCGCCCGACGACCTGCTCGCGATGTCCCTGCACCACGAGCGCGGCCCGATGATCGCCGACGATCTGCGCGCCCTGCCCGCCGCCCCGCTGACCGTCGCCGAGGGCACGCCCGTCACGCCCGGCGTCGCCGGTGCGGACGACCGCGCGGTGTGGCTGCTGCCCACCCCCGAGGTGCAGCGCGCCCGCCTCGCGGAGCGCGGACTGCGCCCGGGTGTCGCCGAGCTGTACCGGCTGCTGCTCGGTGAGATCGAGGCGCAGGTGGACCGTGCCGGGGCCCGCGTCCTGGCCGTCGACGGGCGGCGGAGCGCCGCGGACACGGTCGCCGAGGTCGAGAAGCTCTTCGCCGACGCGCTGGCCGCCGGCCCCGTGGCGGACGGCGCGGCCGAGCGGGCGCGTCTGCTGCGGTACGCGAATCGCGCGACCGTCCGGCAGTACGAGGGGTTCTACGCCCGCCCCTGGGCCGTCGGCGGCGCCGCGGACGCCAGGGCGTCCTTCATCTGCGAGTGCGGGGACGTCAGCTGTACGGCGCAGGTCGAGCTGTCACCGGCGGACTTCCCCGCGCACCGGCCGCCCGTCCTGGCCCCCGGGCACGCCCCGGCCTGACGGCCGGCTGTCAGTGGCCGGTGGCAAGCTGAAGTCATGTGCCGAAGCATCAAGACCCTCCGCCCGCCCGCCATCCCCGAGGACGCGACCGAGGAGGAGATCCGGGCCGCCGCGCTGCAGTACGTGCGCAAGGTGTCCGGATTCCGCGCCCCGGCCGCGCACAACCGCGAGGTCTTCGACCGCGCCGTCGACGCCGTGGCCGCGGCGACCGCGGAGCTCCTCGACAACCTGGAGGTCAGAGGGGCCCGCGCCGCCTCCTGACCGGTGCCGCCTCCTGACCCGGTGCCGCGTCCGGCCCTCTGCGTGCGCCCGCCAGGTCTCCGGCGTTCTGTGCGAGTCCGCCGGTCTCCGGCCCTCGCCGCGAGCCCGCTAGCCGCCCGCCGCGCCCCGCGCGGCGGTCCTGGGCCGGCGGACGAGGAAGGCCGCGCCCGCGCCCGCCGCGAACAGCGCCAGCAGCGAGACGCCCGTGGCCAGCCACGTCGCGCCGAGCCACTGGCCGCCGAAGTAGCCGAGGGCGACGCTGTAGCCGGCCCAGGCCACACCGGCCAGCACCGACCACGGCAGGAACTCGCGCAGCCTGCGGTGGGCCGCGCCCGCGCCGAGGGAGACGACCGAGCGCCCCGCGGGCGCGAAGCGCGCGATGACGACGAGGACGCCGCCGCCCCGCGCGAGCGCCGTGCCGAGCCGTTCCTGCGCGAGCGTGAGCCGCCGGGAGCGCGCGATGGCGCGGTCGAGGCGCTCGCCGCCGCGCCGGGCGACCCGGAAGGCGACCATGTCGCCGAGCACGGAGGCGGTGGCGGCGCAGAGCGTGAGCATCAGGATGTCGGGGACGCCGTGCGGGATCTGCCCGGTGCCGGTCTGCGCGGCCGCCGCCGCGGTGGCCGACATGATGACGAGGACGCCGCTCGGCAGCACGGGCAGGAAGACGTCGAGCAGGACGGACAGGGCTACGACCACGTAGATCCAGGGGCTGCCGGTCAGCATCCCCACGCTCTCCAACACCGCGACTCCCCGTGACTCCCCGATCGGCAGCGCGTTGCCGCTGTGTCCCGGGGAACGGCAGGGGCGGCCTGATGACAGCTGTACAGCGTACGCCGAGTGCCGTGCCGTAGATCCACTGGGGCCTCGGATGTTCGCCATGTCACGTTCACCCGGCTGCCGTCCCCGGCGCGGCGTACGCCCCCGGAGTCCCGTACCAACGAGACAGGGGCCATGGGGGACACGGGGGATCCGAGCGACAGGAGTGGTCGATGGTGGCAGGAATACTGACCGGTGCCGTGGCGGCGGCCGTGCTCGCCGCGGGCGGCACGGTCGGCGCCGGCGGCGGCGCGGCGGACACGTACTGGACCCGGGCCGAGGCGACCTTCGCGCCGCCGACGGCCTTCGTCCCCTCGCCGGCGGTGACGTACGACATGGGGCTGGTCCCGGCGGCGTCCTGGATCGAGGTCGTCCAGTACGGCGGCGAGCGGGGCACGGACGTCGCGGTGCGCGTGCGGGGGATGCGGCCGGGTCACGCGTACGGCGTGCACGTCCACCAGAAGCCGTGCGGCGCGGCGCCCGAGGCGGCGGGCGGCCACTACCAGCACCGCGTCGATCCGGTGCAACCGTCGAAGGACCCGGCCTACCTCAACCCGGAGAACGAGATCTGGCTGGACCTCACGGCCGGGGCGGACGGCTCGGGGTGGGCGCGCGCCCATCACGACTGGGGGTTCAGACCGGGCGGGGCCGCCTCCGTGGTCCTGCACCGCGAGCAGGGCGGCGCGGGCGACCGGGTCGCGTGCTTCACGGTGCCGTTCGGCTCCCCGTCCGCGGACGCCCCGCCGCCCGCGGACTGACGCGGCGGACGGTACGCACACGAAAGCGCCCCCTTCCCCGTGTGTACGAGGAAGGGGGCGCCGCCCCGCGCCGAGCGGAGGTCACGGGACGTGTGCGTCGAGGGTCAGGCCGCGACCGGAGTGCGCTCCGACGGCTTGCCCTCCTCGCTCCCGCCCCGCGAGGCGAAGAGCCGGTCGAGCCCGAACGCGCCGGACCCGGTGAAGACGAACAGGAGCATGGCCCAGCAGAAGATCGCCGAGGCCTCGCCGCCGTTCTCCATGGGCCACAGGGCCTCCGGCTGGTGGACCTTGAAGTAGGCGTAGGCCATCGAGCCGGACGCGATGAAGGCCGCCGCGCGGGTGCCGAGGCCCAGCAGGACCAGGGTGCCGCCGACGAGCTGGATGACGGCCGCGTACCAGCCCGGCCAGGTGCCCGCGTCGACGGTGCCGCCGTTGCCGTCCGCGCCGCCGAGCACGCCGAAGAGCGACGAGGCGCCGTGGCAGGCGAACAGCAGGCCTATGACGATGCGGAACAGGCCTATCGCGTAGGGCTGGGCGCTGTTGAGACGTCCAGTCATGGTGAGGGACTCCTTCGGTTTGGGGACGGAACCGAGCGGAGGCCCAAGATTAGGGGAACCTAATTAGTGCTTGCAAGTTCAACATTCGGTCAGTCGCCGCCTCCGTTTCGGGTCCGGTCCGCACCGGGGTGAGCGCTTTCCCGGTCGCGGCGGCCGTCCGCAGCGCGGCCCGCGCCACCGCGTCCGCGTCCGACAGCGTCACGGAGTCGACGCCGGGTCTGGCTCCGGCGGCGGTGACCCAGTGGACCCCTTCCGTCGGTACCCCGAAAGCGAACCGGCGTGCGTGGGAACGGCCTTGACGATCAATCAGGTGGTAGGGCCGGGGCGTCACGTCCAGGCCTCCGGTTTCGTGGCCGCCGACCCGGTGGGGCCGGCACCGGCCGCTCCGCAGGAGCCGGGCCAGCAGCTCGTCGGTGGTGCGGCGCAGGTCGGGCTCGGGGAGCCGGGCCTCGATGAGTGTGGTGACGCGCACATCGGAGCCCGGCACGTCGGGGGAGTGCGCGAGGAAGGCCCCCTCGCCCGGCCGTACCTCCAGGCGCGGGCCGAGCACCTCCAGGACGCCCGCCTCGATCAGCGCGGCCATCTCCTCGATGCGGCGGCGCGGCGGGCCGATCGACAGGAAGGCGTTGAGGGGCGTGTACCAGCGGTCGAGGTGGTCACGGCGCGAGGTGCCGGACAGGCCGCCGTGGTCGACGATCAGGCGGAGTTCGTTGCGCAGGTCGCGCAGGACGTCGAGGGCGGCCTTCAGCGGGCCCGCGACATTGCCGAGTGCGGCCTGTGCGGCGTCCTCGCGCAGCCTGCGCAGCAGCCAGGAGCGGTGCTCGCCGGGCGAGGCGAAGGGGCGGTCGGGGTGCGGCCGGGAGAGCCGGTCCCAGGACCAGCGCTCGCCCTCCGCGATCCCGAACTCGGTGAGCACGGCGGCCTCTTGGGGGCTCTGGTGGGCGGTGGCGAGAAATCGCGCCTCGAAGCCGGTGGGGTCCGTGCGGTCCATGGGC
>NZ_LIRJ01000541.1 GCF_001419745.1 Streptomyces silaceus
AGCCGTCGCCCTCGGCGAGCGCCACGGCCGCGGAGAAGGCGCCCGCCTTCGGCGCGTACCTCGACTACGGGCCGCGCGGGGTCAAGCGGATCAGCGAGCTGAGCAGGTGGCTCGGGGGCACCGAGCTGCGGGTCGGCCACACCTACCTGCCCGGCGACCGCTGGACCAACATCGAGGGCTCCCCGGACTTCCTGGAGGACTGGGCGGACTGGCGCAAGGAGAAGGACGACCGGCTCTTCGTCCTCAACGTGCCGATGCTGGAGCGCAACGAGGACGGCGTCGGCGACCTCGAGGTCGGCCGGCTGCTGCGGCAGGGGGCCGCCGGCGACTTCGACGAGCACTTCCGCACCCTCGCCCAGCGCCTCGTCGACCTCGGCGTGCCCGACACCGTGATCGTGCTGGGCTGGGAGATGAACGGCACGACCTACACGCATCGCTGCGCCCCGGACCCGGAGTCCTGGAAGAAGTACTGGAACAGGATCGTCACCACGATGCGCTCCGTAACGGGACAGAAGTTCAAGTTCGACTTCACGCCCAGCAGGGGGCGTGACGCCATTCCGTGGACCCAGTGCTATCCGGGCGACGAGGTCGTCGACATCGTCGGCATGGACTCGTACGACCAGCCGCGCGGAATGTCGTTCGACGAACAGATCGACGAACCGTACGGACTCCAGGAACACGTCGATTTCGCGGCGGCCCACAAGAAACCCATCTCGTACCCGGAATGGGGTCTGTTCCGCAACGGCGACAACGAGGAGTACATGCGCCGGATGCTGGAGTGGATGGACGAGAAGAAGCCGCTGTACAACACGGTCACCGACTACTGCCCGCACGGCGTGTGGCAGTGCAAGGAGAACCCCGACGCCGCCGAGGTCTACCGTGAGCTGCTCTCCGGCCGCGACGAGACCCCGACCGAGCCCGTGAAGCCTCCCACCTGCTCGCCGCTGGACCTCGGCGACTGGGTCGAGTACTGGCTGGGCGGCAAGCTGTGCCTGCGGTTCGACTGGTGGAAGGGGGAGCGCCGCTCCTGAGCGCCCACCGGTCCGCGGTGGCGGAAGCCCTCACGGGGAGGCTCCGCCACCGCGGCGCTCGGCGCGCCGGCGCAGCCGCTCCTTGGCCCACCGGCGGCCCGACGCCTCCAGGAGCGCGGCGGACACCAGCGGGGCCGTGCGCCTGCGGGCCAGCAGGAAGCGCTGGTTGGCGACCGGCTCGGGACGCCAGTGGTGCTTGTACGGCTCGGTGCCGCGCAGCAGGCTCAGCGCCCGCGGATGCTCGCCCCCGGTGTGGCGGGTGCACGCGTCCAGCAGCATCGTCGCCACATCGACCTTGCGTTCCCGCAACTGCGGGTGCGCGCCGTAGAGATAGCCGCCCGCCAGCGTGCCGGACAGGAGGGTCAGATCCGCGGCCATCACCTCGCCGTCCAGGCGGAACTCCGTCACCACCGCCTCGCCCGCGGCGACCATCGGACGCATCGACCGCAGCAGGTGCTCACGGAAGCGCGGCCGCAGGTGCTCCTCGGTGACCTTGCGCCCCTGCCACTGCAGTTCGTGCAGGCGCAGCAGCGTCCGCACCGACGCCTCGACCTCGTCGACGGGCACGATCCGGCTCTCCACGCCCAGCGCGTCCAGCTTGCGCATCTTGGCCCGCGTGCGCTGCGCGCGCGGCGTCGGCAGGCGCTTGAGCAGCGCCTCCATCGGCAGCGCGGGAAGCTCCAGGCAGTCCGAGTCCGCCAGCCTGCGCTTGGGGCCGGGCCACCGCTCGTAGAGGCTCTCCACGCACGCGCCCGGCCGCACCTCGCCGAGGTCGATCAGCGCGGTCCTCGCCAGCTCGCGCAGCCCGGCCAGGAGCGCCTGCGTCCCGGCCTCGCGGGCCGAGCCGTCCAGGAGCACGTCCGTGAAGTCGGAGATCGCGCCGCCCAGCGGCTTCAGCGCAGGAAGCGGGGTGTTGACCCGCATCAGCGGCGCCGCGGCGATCAGCAGGTCGCCGTCGCGGACCAGCACCACCCGCAGCCCGCCGCGACGGCCGTACGACCGCCACCAGGAGGAGAGCCAGGCGTGGCTCTGGAAGGGCGTCGCCGCCTCGCACGCCCGGTACAGACGGCCCCACTGCTGTGCCAGGGCGTCGAACTCGGCCTCGTCCACGCAGAGTTCGGCTCTGAGGCCGGGGTTCGCCGCCCCGCTCACGGGGCGCTCCCCACCAGGGCGGACGCCGGTCCGGGCACGGACGCCCCCGGCGCGGTCTCCTCCTGCGTCCGCGCGCGCGGACGGACCAGCAGCGCGAGACCGCCGAGCAGACCGCCGGCGCACCCGCCGACCAGGACCGTCACCCCGGTGGAGAGCGAGGACGGCGCGGTGGGCTTCAGCGCGCGGGAGAACGGCAGCAGGGTGACCTGGGTGCTCTGCTTGGAGTGGTTGGCGCTCGTGGCCAGCGACCGGGCCACCGCGTTGGCGGTGATGACCGCGGTCGACGGCTTGTCGGTGGACGCCGAGACCGCGATCATCGGCGCGTCGGGCGAGGTGGCCACCTGCACGTGGTCCTGCAGCTCGGTGGCCGACATGCCGGCCGCGACCTGCGCGTCGCCCAGCACGGCGAGCTGCGTGGCCACCCGGCCGTACGCCTGGGCGAACCCCAGCGCGGTCGCCGGGTCGGCCTTCTCCTGCGGGACGGCCACGACGTAGCTCGTCGCCGTGTACTGCGGCGTCTGCAGGGCGCCGTACCCGGCACCGGCCAGGGCGCCGAGGGCCGCGCAGGCGGGCAGGGGCCACCAGCGGGGCAGCCGCGCGAGGCGGGCGCGCAGGGAGCCGGTGCGCGGGTGCTTGGTGTCGCTCATCGAGGGGTCACCTCCGGGGTCGGGCCGAGGGCAACGGAGGCGTAGACGCCCATCAGTTGCTCGGCGCTGCGGGTGATGCTGTAGTGCCGCACCGAGGCCGGCGCCGTGCGGTGCGGCGGGACGTCGCCGCGCAGGTCGTAGAGGACCTGCGCGAAGGAGTCCGGATCGCTGGAGCAGTACGAGGCGTTGGTCCGCTGTTCGGCGCCGAGGCCCTCGACGGCGGGGCACGACGCGTACAGCACGCGCAGCCCGCTGGCCAGGCCCTCCACGAGCGCCAGACCGAAGGCCTCCTCGGGGGAGGGGGAGCCGAGGACGTCCATGGCGGACAGCAGCGAGGGCAGGTCCGGTGCGTCCTGCGCCGCGCCGTCCTCCTCGTGCGTGGACTCGCCGACGAACCGCACCCGGTCGGCGAGCCCGAGGCGCTGGGCGAGAGCGCGCAGCTCCGGCTCCTCGGGGCCGCCGCCCACCAGCAGGACGACGACGTCCCGGGGCAGCTGGGCCGCCGCCCGCAGCAGGACGTCGAACCGCTTGCCGGGGACCAGCCGTCCCACGCCCCCGACGACGAACGCCTCCTCGGGCAGCCCCAGTTGCGCGCGCGTGCGGGCGCGGGCGGCCGGGTCGAAGCGGAAGCGGTCGGCCTCGATGCCGTTCGGCACCACCCGGATCCGTTGGTGCGGCACGCCCCACCGGTGCAGCCGGGCGCCGACGGCGGGGGAGACCGCGACGGTCATGCGCCCCAGCCGCTCCCCGGCCAGATACAGCCCGCGCACCCCGGCGTTCAGCGGCCGGCCCTCCATCTGCGAGTCGCCCAGGGAGTGTTCGGTGGCGACCACCGCGCGCACCCCCGCCATCCGGGCCGCGAGGCGCCCGTACAGGCAGGCGCGATAGAGATGGGTGTGCACGACGTCGTATCGGCCCGCCCGGATGAGGCGGGTCAGCCTCGGCAGCGCGGCCAGGTCGCGGTTGCCCGCCATCCCGAGGTCGGTCACGCGGGTGCCGTCGGCCCTGATGCCCTCCGCCACGGCGCCGGCGTTGGTCAGCGTGACCACGTCGCAGTCCGCCGGCAGGTGGCGCAGCAGGACCCGCAGCTGCTGTTCGGCTCCGCCCACGCCGAGCCCCGTGATGACGTGCAGCACCCTCACCGGGTCACCGCCGAGCGGGCCAGGGTGCGGCGCCTGAGCCGGTTCGCGCTCATCTTCACGCGCAGGCGCAGGTTCGTGTCCCCCTGGCCGATGTGCACGCGCGGCAGGGCGTACGGTCCGGCGAGTGGGCCCGGCCAGATGGCGCAGGCGTACCCGTACCCGGTCTCGCGCACCGCGGAGGCCACGCGCTCGTCCACGTGGCCGTAGGGGTAGCAGAACCCCCGCACCTCGCTGCCCGTCAGATCGCTCAGCGCCGCCCGGCTGTCGCCGACCTCGCGGCGCAGCAGCCCGTCGTCGACCGTGGTCAGGTCGACGTGGGTCAGGCCGTGCGAGGCGACCTCCATGCCGCACTCGGCCACGTGCCGGATGCCCTCGGCGTCCAGCAGCGGCTTGCGCGGGCCGAGCGGGTCCCAGGCGTTGTCCCCGTCCAGGCGGCCCGGCAGGACGAACACGGTGGCGGTGCAGTCGTGCTGCTGGAGCAGCGGCAGCGCGTGGTCGATGAAGTCGCGGTAGCCGTCGTCGAAGGTGAGGCCCACCAGGTTGTGCTCCCGGCCCCGCGCGCAGGCCTCCAGGAGCTGCTCCATCGAGACGCCGCGCAGCCCCCGGCGTCGCATCCACCTCAGCTGCGCGGCCAGGCGGTCGGGCGCGACGGTGATCTCGTACGGATCGTCGGAGGGGTCGTCGACCGAGTGGTACATCGCCACCCAGGCCGGGCTGCGGGGCGGCCGCGGGCGCAGGAACACGTCCGCGTCGGACGGGGCGGGCGGGGAGCAGTCAACTGGCATGACGCAGCTTTCTGGTGACGGAGCGAAGGGCGGAGACCCATGGCTGCGCGCCCAGGAGCAAGCCCAGGAGCACGAAGGAGACGGTCACCACCAGGAAGCAGGCGGGTACGGCCAGGATCGGCTCGGCCACCCGCCGTACGCACACGGCGCCGAGCACCGCGGAGACGCCGGCGGCGAGCGCCAGGCGGGCCAGCTGGCCCATGACGGCCCGCGTCCTGACCGGGACGGTGCGCGGGCCGAGTCCGCGCAGCAGGAGGAGCGCGGTGGCGCAGATGCCGACCGCGTTCGCCCCGGCGATGCCGTACACGCCCCAGGTGCCGACGGTCAGGAAGCCGATGCCCGCGGTGGTGACGACACCGATGACCATCGCGAAGAGCGGGACCCAGGTGGTCTGCGCGACCGAGAAGTGCGCCCGCGCGAGCGCGCCGACCATGGTGTGTCCCAGCAGGCCCAGTGCGTACACGCGCATGACCGCGGCCGTGGCGGCGGTGTCCTGCGCGTCGAAGGCGCCGCGCTGGAAGAGGAGTTCGATGAGCGGAGGCGCGCTCGCGATGACCGCCGCCGTGCCGAGCAGCACGATGCAGCCCGCCAGGACGAGGTCGCGCTCGACGCGGTCCCGGGCGCGCTCGACCTCGCCGCGGGCCAGGGCCTGCGCGACCACGGGGAAGGTGACGGTGCACAGCATGAGGGAGAGGACCATCGGCATCTGCGCGACCTTCTGCGCGTAGTTGAGATGCGAGATGGCGCCGGCGGGCAGCGACGAGGCGAGGAACCGTTCGATGAGGACCTGCGACTGGCGGCACAGCGCGAACAGCAGGACCGTCCAGATGATCGCCGTCTGCAGGGTCCTGGCCGATGACGGCTCCCCGGCGAGCGCGGCGCCCGGGCCCGGCCGGTAGCGGTGGCGCAGCTGCCGCCACAGCGACGGTGCCTGCACCACGACCATGAGGGCGCCGCCGACGGCCACACCGGCCGCGGCGGCCCGCACGCCGAGCGGCACCGCGAGCACG
>NZ_LIRJ01000542.1:0-778 GCF_001419745.1 Streptomyces silaceus
ACTTCGCCGCGAAGGAGGCCCTGGTCTTCGAACAGGACCAGGACTTCGAGCAGCGGCTCGTCCGGGCGGTCACCGACCGGGCGCCGCACGAGCCGCTCATCCCCGCGCTGCGCGACGAGATCCGGGCCATGGTGCGGCACTGCACGGCGGACGGCAGCGCTCCGATCTACCGCATGATCGACGCGTCACGCGCCCTGCGGGAGTACGAGGAGTCGATGCGGCTCCGCCACGCGGAATCGCTGGCCACGGCCCTCACCGCCGACCCCGACCTGCCCCAGAGCGCCACGGCCTGCCGCACGCTCGCGCGATTCGTCATCGACGCCTACGCGCTGGCCCGCGAGACGGCCGACCCGGACGCCGCGGTGGACGAGATCTTCCGGATGATCGAGGCGGCCTGGGACGTCGCCTGACCTTTCCTCAGTCACGCGTACACGGCGGGCGCGGAGCATCTCACTCGGTACGCAAGGCCGTGGCGGTCCGCGCCCTGGCCGCCCACCCCGCGGGCAGGAGCGCGCCCAAGGTGGCGATCAGGAGGCCGCCGAGGGCGAGCGGGAGCAGTTCGGCGCCGTGGTAGACGGCGATGACCGAGTCGGGCAGGCGCAGTCCCACGCTGTCGCCCATGGCGGGCAGGACCCGGCCGTGCAGGGCCACGCCGAGCGGTACGCCCACGGCGCCGGCGACGAGGCCGGTGACGGTGACCGAGGTGAGGACCATGGCGACGGTCTGCCGGGGGGTCATGCCGAGCGCCTTGTGCACGCCGATCTCGCGCACGCGCTCG
>NZ_LIRJ01000542.1:793-1212 GCF_001419745.1 Streptomyces silaceus
GGTGAGGGTCGCGGAGTCGGTGAAGACCTGCGTGCCGTCGTTGCGGGGGTCCAGGACCTCGCCGACGATCCGGACCGTGACGGGTGCGGACAGGCCGTTCACGGTGACGGTGTCGCCGACGCGGGTGCCGGTGGCGGTCAGGAAGGGCGTGGGGACGACGGCCTCGCCGGGACGGTCGATCCAGCGGCCCGAGACCATCGTGTAGCCGCCCCAGGAGGCGTCACCGGTGAAGGCCACCACGTCGACGGTGCCGGGCAGGCCGGACACGGTCGTGCGGACCGTCGCGGCGCTGTAGTACCTCCCGGTGCCGACTCACGGGCGCACCCGGCGAGCCCCGCGTCCTCATGCTGACCACGTTCGACCTCGACCGGTACGTCTACGCGGCGCTGTCCGCCGGGGCCAGCGGCTTCCTCCTCAAG
>NZ_LIRJ01000543.1 GCF_001419745.1 Streptomyces silaceus
ACACCGCGGGCTCCTTGGCCTTCGGCGGGTCCTCCTTGGGCTTGCCGCCGCCTCCGGTGAGGGCGATGGCCGCGGCGACACCGGCCGCGACGACGACGCTCGCCGCGATGCCCGCCTTGGCCGGGGCGCCGAGGCCCTCGGACGCCGCCGCACCGCCGCCCGCGGCCGCCCCGCCGGACGATCCGCCCGCGGCGGCCGCCCCCGCGGCGCCCGCGGCACCGGCGGTGACGGTGCCGCCGCCGATGAGCGCGGCCACCTTCGCGTACCCGGCGGCACCGAACCAGCCGATGACGGCGATCGGCACGACCGCGGGGATGCCGCTGGCGACTTCCTTGATCTGGCCCGCGGCCAGCCGGCACTTGGCGCACTCCTCCAGGTGCTTGCGCAGCCCGCGCTCGGCACGGGTGCGCAGGCCGCCGCGGGCGTAGGCGCCGAGCCGGTCGGCGTAGCGCGCGCACTCCTCGCTCTCGGTGAGCGTGGCGCTCACGTGCGCCTGCAGATACGCCTGCTTGAGGCCCTCGCGGGCGCGGCTCGCGAGCACGCGCGTGCCGTTCGCGTCGAGGCCGAACAGGGTGGCGACGGCGCTCGGGGACTCCTCCTCGACCTCCGTGTGCCACAGCACGGCCTGCCAGCGCTCCGGCAGGCTCCGGAACGCCTGCATGGCCATCGACTGCTCGGCCTCGTGCATCGCGAGGACGTCGGCGCCCAGGTCGAGCGTGTCGTCGTCGGTGACGTCGGAGCCGCGCGCGGCCTGCGCGGCGAACAGCGCGAAGTCGTCGACCAGTTGCTCCCGCTTGGCCGACTTCGTCCACCCGGCGGCGACCCGGCGCACGGTGGTGAGCAGATACGCGCGCACGGCGTGCTCGGGCCCGCTGCCGCCGCGCACCGCCTGCAGCATGCGGGCGAAGACCTCGGCGGTCAGGTCGTCGGCGGTGTGGGCGTCACGGCAGCAGGTGCCGGCATAGCGGCGCACCGCATCCGCGTGACGGCGGTAGAGCTCCTCGTACGCGGAGTCGTCGCCCGTGCGCATGCGGGAGATCAAGTCGGCGTCGGACACCGGGCCGTCGCCGGCCAGGGGTGCCGAGGCGCCCGCGCCGCCTTCGCGCTGTGGAGGGACGCTGGGGTCGGCGGCACCAGAAGGCGCGCCGGAAGCCGCACCAGCCGCGCCGGTCGGCGCACCCGTGGGACTTCCCGCACCCGCGGGACTCCCCGGAGCGCCGGATCCCGCAGGGGTGCCCGCGCTGCCGCCGGGCCCGCCCTGACTGGGCACCTGCCGGGAGGGCAGCCCACCGGTCTCCGTGCCGCCGCTTCCCGAGGAGGGCTCCTCGCCGAAGCCGGCGGACGGCTCGTCCCGACCGTCAACACTCATCGCGGAACGCCCCCGGTTGCACACTCAGACCCGACCACCGGGAAAGAGTGCCACACGGCCGCGCTCCGGCCGAGAGCCGAGACGGGCAACCACCCGTCCGGGGCGACTTCCCGAAATCGAGCACTACCGTTCACTCATTCGGGGAAGGCTCAACATCCGCTCTCTGACGCGGAGTTGAGCCTTCCGCCGCATGACGTGTCGCGGAAGCGACCGGAAAGCCCGGGAAATCGACCGGATCCGCCCGGATCCGCTAGGAGGCGGGCCGCGAGCGCAGCCCCTCCAGCAGGATGTCGAGCAGCCGCGAAGAGGCCGCCGCCTGCTGCGCCGCGTCCGGCAGCGAGGGCGCCGCCGTCGCTATCACCAGCAGGACGTCCGACACCGTCACGTCCGCCCGCAGCTCACCCGCCGCACGGGCGCGCTCCACGAGGCGGCCGACGACGTCGAGCAGCGTCGCCGCCCCCGAGTCGTCGCCCACGCCCGCCGACTC
>NZ_LIRJ01000544.1 GCF_001419745.1 Streptomyces silaceus
CCCGCCGGCACCCCCGGCCGGCCAGCCCACCTACGGCTACCCGCAGGCACCGCAGGCACCTCAGCCGCCGCAGGGCTACGGCTACCCGGGGCAGCCCGGCCAGCCCGCCCAGCCGCAGCAGTACCAGCAGAGCTATCAGCAGGGCTACCAGCAGCAGTACCAGCCGCAGCCCCCCACCATGCCGATGCAGCCGCAGGCCGCGGGCGGTGGTCCCGGTGAGGGCAAGAAGAAGATCAGCAGCCAGATGGCGATCATCGTCGCGGCGGTCGTCGCGATCGCGCTGATCGTCGGCGGCGGTGTCATCTACGCGACGTCGAAGGACGACGGCGACACGAAGACCACCGCGCAGGAGTCCGGCAAGGGCGGCAAGGGCAAGGACGGCAAGGGGGAGGGCGGCGACGCGCTGCCCCAGCAGGGCGACGCCAAGGAGAAGGCCCCGGCCGACCCCTCGGCCAAGGTCCTCATGCAGCTGCCCCAGCCGGAGATCCCCAAGGACCAGATCTGGACCGCCACGGGCTCCGTCCTGACGGACGACATCTACGCCAAGGCGGGCGTCAACGAGCTGAACGGCTACGACCCCGACACCGGCAAGAAGAAGTGGACGATCCCGCTCTCCGGCATGACCTGCGCGATGTCGCGCGAGGTCACCAAGGACGGCATCGCCGCGGTCGTCACCGAGGAGGCCAAGCGGAACAAGAAGGGTGACTACCAGCAGTGCACCAACGTCTCCGCGGTTGACCTGAAGTCCGGCAAGAAGCTCTGGACCGAGAGCGCCGAGACCAACGGCATGAAGGCGACGTTCAAGGAAGTCACCATCTCCGGCACCACGATCGCCGCGGGCGCCGGCACCTCCAGCGGCGGCGCCGCCTGGGACGTCACCGGCAAGTCGCTGTGGACGCCGAAGGTCGGCAAGTGCCAGGACGTCGGCTACGCCGGCGGCGACCAGCTCGTCGCGGTCCGCAAGTGCGGCACGTACGGCGACTACAAGCTGAAGGTCCAGCTCCTGGACCCGAAGACCGGCGACGACAAGTGGACGTACCCGATCGCCCCCGGCGTCGACAACGCCAAGATCATCTCGACGAACCCGGTCGTCTTCGGCCAGGACACCACCGAGATCACCGCCTCCGGCGTGACGGACGTCTTCTCCCTCGGGAGCAACGGCAAGCTGCGCACCAAGATCTCGCTGGAGGACGG
Source organism: Streptomyces silaceus (assembly GCF_001419745.1). Lineage (GTDB taxonomy): Bacteria > Actinomycetota > Actinomycetes > Streptomycetales > Streptomycetaceae > Streptomyces > Streptomyces silaceus. Next base: position 1,195 of record NZ_LIRJ01000544.1, read on the forward strand.
CAAGTACGACCACGACTGCGGCGTCAACATGGTCAACGACTGCCGCGCGATCGCGGTCGGCAACGACCGGCTGTACGTCCCCACCCGCCAGCACGACGGCAGCGGTGAGAGCTACAACCGCACCAACGAGATCGTGTCCTTCTCGCTGGCCACCGGCAAGCCGACCAGCGACCGCGCGGTCGCCGGCGACAACGGCGAGATCTTCCCGATCCGCATGGACGGCGGCAACGTCCTCGCGTACAAGGCGCACGGCTACCAGAAGGGCGCCCAGGTCGTCTCGCTCGACGGCAAGACGATGAAGGAGACCAAGCTCCTGGAGACCCCGGGCTCCCAGGCGGTCACCGACGCGATCAGCGGCATGGTCCCGAAGTCCAACGAACTCCTCTACGGCAACGGGCACCTGTTCCTCGGCAAGAAGCTGCTGAGCAAGCCCCTGTCCAAGGGCGAGAAGGAGTACGTGGCGATCGGCTTCGTCGCGAAGTAGCGCGGCGCCCCACCGCGGGCCACGCACGGCGGCCGCCCCCTCGGCGCACGAGGGGGCGGCCGCCGTCTTTCGTGTACCACTCGGTGCGCCCAATCACCCCTGAATGGCCGGGATTTCGGCATTCCGGGCCGCTTCTGGCCGGTAGGGGGCGCGCAACGTCGAACAAGCGTGTAGCTTCCGGGAGATGGAGGGCCGGGGGGCCTGGGGGAACTG
>NZ_LIRJ01000545.1 GCF_001419745.1 Streptomyces silaceus
GTCTCTCCCGAGGCTCCCGACCGCAACCTGGCCCTGGAGCTGGTCCGGGTGACCGAGGCGGCCGCGATGGCCGCGGGTCGCTGGGTGGGCCGTGGTGACAAGAACGGCGCGGACGGCGCCGCGGTCCGCGCGATGCGGACCCTGGTCCACACCGTCTCGATGAACGGTGTCGTCGTCATCGGGGAGGGCGAGAAGGACGAGGCCCCGATGCTGTTCAACGGGGAACGCATCGGGGACGGCACCGGCGCCGAGGTCGACATCGCCGTCGACCCGATCGACGGCACCACGCTGACCGCCAAGGGCATGCCCAACGCGATCGCGGTGCTGGCCGCCGCGGACCGCGGCGCGATGTTCGACCCGTCCGCGGTGTTCTACATGGACAAGCTGGTCACCGGCCCCGAGGCCGCCGACTACGTGGACATCGACGCGCCCGCCTCGGTGAACATCCGCCGAGTCGCCAAGGCCAAGAACTCCTCGCCCGAGGACGTCACCGTGGTCATCCTGGACCGTCCCCGCCACGAGGGCATCGTCAAGGAGATCCGCGAGACCGGCGCCCGCATCAAGTTCATCTCGGACGGCGATGTGGCCGGCTCGATCATGGCGGTGCGCGAGGGCACCGGCGTGGACCTGCTGATGGGCATCGGCGGCACCCCCGAGGGCATCATCAGCGCCTGCGCGATCAAGTGCCTGGGCGGCACCATCCAGGGCAAGCTGTGGCCCAAGGACGACGCCGAGCGCCGGCGCGCCCTGGACGCGGGCCATGACCTGGACCGCACGCTGGCCACCGACGACCTGGTCAAGGGCGACAACGTGTTCTTCGTCGCGACCGGCATCACCGACGGCGAACTCCTGCGCGGGGTCCGCTACGGCGCGGAGAGCGCCTCCACCTCCTCCCTGGTGATGCGCTCCAAGTCCGGCACCATCCGCAAGATCGACTCCGACCACCGCCTCGCCAAACTCCGCGCCTACAGCGCCATCGACTTCGACCGCGCGAAGTAGCGGGCGGAGGAGCACGCGAAGCACCGGCGGAAGACCGACGGCGGCAGCGGGCAACGAAGACCGCCGACGGCAGCGGTACGAGAACGACGCGGCCCGCGGGCCAGGACGGTTCGCACGTGAAGGGGGCGCCCCGTGCGGGGGGCGCCCCCTTCGCGTGTGCCGGCGGCTAGCCGGCGGCGGCGACGGTGTGCGTCGCCTTCTTCAATTCCAGGTCGCGCCGACGGCGGCGGGCGAGGACCACGCGGCGCTCGGCGGCGGTGAGGCCGCCCCAGACGCCGTACGGCTCGGGCTGCAGCAGGGCGTGTTCACGGCACTCGACCATCACCGGACAGCGGGCGCAGACGCGCTTGGCCGCCTCCTCGCGGGAGAGCCTGGCCGCGGTCGGCTCCTTGGACGGGGCGAAGAACAGTCCGGCTTCGTCGCGACGGCACACGGCCTCCGTGTGCCATGGGGCGTCATCGTTCCGATCTCGCACTGGCACCCGCTGGGCCGGAACGGCGGCGACCTGCAGGGACTGATGCGGCGGTTGCAGCACGGTCTACTCCTGACGACGGCTTCGCGTGCGAGAGACGATGCAGCAACCTCTACCCGCTGTGTGCGCGCCTATGCACTGAGTTCCGATGTACGGAAGTACACCTTCCTCGCGCCGGGCGTGCGCCGTCGGCTCGCGCCGTCAGCTTCCGAGGTGTTTGCGCAGCCGGTCGTGCAGGTCGCGGATGAGCTTGCCGCGCTTGGGGCGCGCCTCGATGCTGCCGAGGACCGCGAGGCCGTCCACATAGACGACGGGGGCGTCCTGGTCCGGGGAGTCGAGGGTGTTCACCTCGAAGCTGCCGAGGATGCCCGAGCCGGAGCCGCGCAGCGACACGTTCTCCGGGACGCGGATGTCGACCGAGCCGAAGATCGAGACCGCCTTGATGACCACGTGGCGCTGCTCGAAGATCGCCTCGCTGAGGTCGATCTCGACGCTGCCGAAGACGGCGTACGCGTGCGTGCGGCGGCTCACCCGCCAGCGGCCCTTGCGGACCGAGCTGCTGAGGACCGCGACGAGGTTCTCGTCCGCGACCGGCGGGACGACGCCGGGGGCCGAACGCGCCGGGGC
>NZ_LIRJ01000546.1 GCF_001419745.1 Streptomyces silaceus
CCCTGAAGCCCCCGCCCGCCAGAGGACACAGACCAGGCCGAAGGTCCCGAACATGGCGATTCCCGCGCCTTTATTCGCGGCTGTTACACAACCTCCTGATTTCCGTGATGGACGGTTCCTACCGTCGAGAGCGGTGGCCGGCCCCTCTGCCGAATCCCCGGTGCAGTCCCCGGGCCGGTCACCACCAGCCCTTGCCCACCTGCTCCTTCACGACGGTCAGCCACCCATGAACCCGTTCCCTCGCCGCCTGGTCCTCCTGGGCGTCGCCCCCTTCGCCGCGCTCGCNNCTGGCCCGCCTGGGCGAGCGCCTCCTCGCGGGCGCCGGGCGCCCAGGCGGGCACGCACCAGCCGCCTCCGGAGCCGTTGAAGGGGCTGCCGAAGGTGGGGTCCGGCGGGCTCGCCTCGATGGACGTCCACGCGATCCTGCGGGCCGACCCGCGCACCAGGCCGCTCGCCGACCGCGGGATGATCGACCGCCCGGGGCGGGCCGGGCTGCGGCCCCCGATGTTCGTGGACCTGACCGGCGACAAGAAGCCCGAGATGCTCGTGGCCGCCGACACGGAGAGCGGGCGCAACATCCTGGCCGTCTACACCGAGCGCGGCGGCAAGGTCTATCCGATCCTGTTCACCTCCGGCCGGAGTCTGGCCGTGGAGACGATCGGCCCCGACCTGCTCGTGCGCACGCCCTGCTCGGACGGCGGCGAGCAGGCCGTCCGCTTCCACTGGGACGGCGCGCGGATGTCCACCGTCAGTGACGTCAAGGACTACAAGAAGCCGAGGACCGAGCCCAAGACCGACGCGAGGACCGAACCGAAGACCGGCCCGGAGACCGAACCGAAGACCGAACCCTCGCCCTCGCCGTCCCGGTCCGCGGCACCCGGAGGACCCTGATGCGGCGCGGCCCCCGCGCCGCGGCCAAGGACAGGAAGGCGCCCCGCTCCGGGATCCGTGCCGCCCTGAACAGCCTGGGCCTGCGCTGGAAGATCACCGCGCTGCTCGCCGTGGGCTGCGCGGTGGTCGCCGTCGCCATCGGCCTGCTCGTGCACAAGGCCCGCCTCGACCAGGTCGGCGAGAGCGCCCGTTCGGGGGCCGTGGCGCAGCTGGTGCGGGTGCGTCAGCTGTACGAGCTGACGGGGCAGGTCGACCAGGACGACACAGGATCCGCCCTCGACGACCCGGCCCTGCCCGCGCCGCTGCGGCAGGCGGCGCTGGCCGGGCAGCGCCAGACCTACCTCGACATGGCCTCGGACGACCCCTGCGTCTGGGCGGCGCGGCCGGTCGGCGACAACCCGCGCCATGTGCTGTCCGTCCGCCAGTCGCTGGACGAACAGGCCGACGAGATGGCCGAATTCGACCGGCAGCTGATGGTCTCGGGCGCCGTCGTCGTCGGGCTCGCCGCGCTCGGCGGCGCCGCCCTGTCCAGCAGGCTCAGCCGTGAGCTGCGCACCGCGGCGGCCACCGCGCGCCGCATCAGCCAGGGCGACCTCGACGCCCGGATCGACCATCCGCGCCCGCCGGGCCTGCGGCACGGCAAGGACGAGGTCGCCGAACTGGCCACCGCCGTCGACACGATGGCCGCGTCGCTGCAGCAGCGCCTGGAGGCCGAGCAGCGGTTCACCGCGGACGTCGCCCATGAGCTGCGCACCCCGCTGACCGGGCTGCACACGGCGGCCGAGCTGCTGCCGCCGAGCCGCCCCACCGAGCTGGTGCGCGACCGGGTCCTCGCCCTGCGCACGCTCACGGAGGACCTGCTCGAAGTGGCGCGCCTGGACGCGGAGGTGGAGAAGCCGGACCTGGACGTGCACCCGCTGGGGCGGCTCGTCGAGACGATCGGGGAGCGCGCGGGCTGTTCGCCGGCCGGGTTCACGGCGCAGGGCACGCGGAGCGCGTACGGCACGTTCGTCCGCACCGACGCGCGCCGCCTGGAGCGGATTCTGGCCAACCTCGTGGGCAACGCCCGCAAGCACGGCGCCGAGCCGGTCGAGGTGCGGGTCGACGGCGTCGAGGTCACGGTCCGCGACCACGGCCCCGGCTTCCCCGGCCATCTGCTCGAGGACGGCCCGCGGCGCTTCCAGACCGGGGTGCAGGAGCGCGGCCAGGGCACGGGCCTCGGCCTGACCATCGCGCTCGGCCAGGCCCAGGTGATCGGCGCCGACGTGGACCTCTCCAACGCGCCGGACGGCGGCGCGGTGGCGGTGGTCCGCCTGCCGAAGGCCTGACGGCGGCCGCCCGCCTGGCGAAGGCCTAGCTCCCGTACGCCCGTACCGCCTTGGCCGACCGCAGGGCCCAGCCCCACCAGGCCAGCTGGTCGAGCAGGGTCTTGGCCGCCGCGTTCGCCTGAGCCGGGTCGCGGTGGTTGCCCTCGTCGTCGAAGAGGGTGCCCGCGTTGTGGAAGGAGACGGTGTCGCGGATGGTCACGGTGTGCAGCTCGGCGAAGACCGGGCGCAGGTGTTCGACGGCGCGCAGGCCGCCGGAGAGCCCGCCGTAGGAGACGAAGGCGACGGGCTTGGCCTCCCATTCGGGACGGTGCCAGTCGATGAGGCTCTTCAGGGACGCCGGGTAGGAGTGGTTGTACTCGGGGGTGAGGACGATGAACGCGTCGGCGGCGGCCAGCTTCGGGGTGACCTTGCCGAGCTCGGCGGCCACGGCGTGGCCGGGGTCGAAGGAGAGGGCCGTCGGCAGGTCGGACTCGGCGAGGTCGACGACGTCGACGACGAAGTCGGGGCGTTCGCGGACCCGGGAGAGCAGCCACTCGGCGACGATCGGTCCGAAGCGGCCCTCGCGGTTGCTGCCGACGACGACGGCGACGCGCAGCGGGGCATCGGCGCCGGTGCCGGGGACCCCGGCGGAGGCGGACGCGTCGGAGGGGCGGGACGGGGACGTGGTCTCAGTCATGCGCCAAGGTTCATAGTTAAACCTTGGTTCAGGTCAAGCGGCGCCTGCGGCTACGCTGACGAAATGAGCGCCTCCCTGGATCCGCGCGCGAAGGAAGCCACCGTCGGCGAACTGGCCGAGCGCAGCGGAGTCGCCCCCTCCGCCCTGCGGTTCTACGAGCGCGAGGGCCTCATCACCTCCCGCCGCACCACGGGCAACCAGCGCCGCTACAGCCGCGACGCCCTGCGCAGGGTCGCCTTCATCCGCACCTCCCAGCGGCTCGGCATCCCGCTGGCCACGATCCGCGAGGTGCTCGGGCTGCTCCCGGAGGACCGCACGCCGACCCGCGAGGACTGGGCCCGGATCTCCGCGTGCTGGCGCGAGGACCTCGACGCCCGGATCCGCACCCTCCAGCGGCTGCGCGACAACCTCACCGACTGCATCGGCTGCGGCTGCCTCTCGCTCGCCAAGTGCGCGCTGTCCAACCCGTGGGACGAGCTGGGCGAGCGGGGACCTGGCCCGCGCCGCCTGGTGGAGGAGCGGGACCCGAGCGGGGAGCCCCGGGAGGGGACGCCGCCCGAGGGCGTCTCGTAGCGTGGCGCCCATGACAACGACCGCGCCGGCGCAGCGCATTGAGATCGACGGACGTCCCGCCACCGCCGAGAGCCTGCTGTGGCCGGCCCTCGTCACCACCGGGCACTTCACCGCGATGCAGGTCAGGGACGGCAGGGTGCGCGGTCTCGACCGCCATCTGGCGCGGCTCGACGCGGCCACCCGCGAGCTGTTCGGGCAGGACCTCGACGGGGAGCGGGTGCGCGGCCTGGTCCGGCACATCCTGCGCGACGACACCCCCGACGCCTCCGTACGCGTCTACGTCCACGCCCCCGACGACGAGCCGTCCCTCATGGTCACGGTCCGCCCGCCCACCGAGCTGGCCGCCACGATGGCGGACCGCGCGCAGGCGCTGATGTCCGTGCCGTATCAGCGGCCGTTCGCCCACATCAAGCACCTGGGCGGCTTCGCGCAGGCGCGCCACGGCGATCTCGCGCGGCGCGCGGGCTTCGACGACGCGCTGCTCACCGGGCCCGACGGGACGATCAGCGAGGGCGCCGTCACGAACATCGCGTTCTTCGACGGCACGGACGTCGTGTGGCCCGACGCCCCGCATCTGGCGGGCATCACGATGCAACTGGTCGAGGGGCGGCTGCCCGCCGCGGGGCTGCCCACGCGGCACGCGCCGGTGACGCTGGCGGACCTGCCGTCGTACGCCGCGGCCTTCGTCACGAACGCGTGGGGGGTCAGCCCGGTGCGGCGGATCGACGGCGTCGCCTTCGCGGTGGACGAGAAGCTGATGGCGACGGTGGCCGGGGCCTACGACCAGGTGCCCTGGGACACGCTCTGAGCCCGCGGCGGGAGCCGCCACGGATGGGGGGTCACCCATTCACAGGCGCCGCGCGCACCCTTCGGGCTGTCGGCATCCGCACGCCGGTGACCTGCTGGAACGCCGCCGCCACCGGGCCGCGGGCCGCTTCTTCCCCGCCTTTCTGATGGCTCATCAGGAGGCGTGCGCTGCCGAGTGCCACTTACCTCGGTAGAGCGGGGTTCGACCGACGCAGCGGCACTTGGGGGTGCCGCGGGCCGTTCCTCCGCGAAGGCTCTCGGAGGAACGAGTACATGCGCATCGCCCGCCTGCTGACCGGTACCGCTCTCGCCGTGGCGGCGGCGGGCGCGGCGGCCTCCCCCGCGTACGCCGCGCCGTCCGGGGGCCTGGAGATCTACCCGGCCACCGTCACGCCGGGCACCACCGTCACCGTGAACACCACCGCCTGCGGCTCGGGCGGGACCGCGACGGGTGACGCGAGCGCGGTGGGCGCGGGCACGTTCACGCTGGCGCCGAGCACGCACCAGGAGGACGCGGTCGGGCAGTTCAAGGTGCCGCCGTCCGCGCAGCCCGGCACGTACGAGATCGTCGCGAAGTGCTCGGGGTCCGGCGGCTCCGGCGTGAAGAACAAGCAGGTCGCGGGCGATCTGATGGTGACGGTCACCTCGACCGCGGCGGCCGGCGAGCGGCAGCAGCCGCACCCGAAGGGACACGTGAAGACGGGGGTCGGCGGCGCGCTCGGTCCCGACCCCGTGCAGACCGCGGCGGGAGTGGCGGCGCTGGCCGTCGCCGCCGCGGGCGGTACCTGGCTCCTGCACCGCCGGGCGAGAGGCGACAGGATCTGACGGACATCCTCCGCTGTCCACCGGTACCGCCACCCCTGCCCCCTCCCGGCCCGTGTCCCCTCGCGGGCGGGGAGGGGGACGAGGGCCCGGCCCGCCCGACCCCGAGGGGGACGCCGTATGCCTCGCAGGAAGACCGCCGACACCGACACCGACATAGGGCGCGGCGCGCCCCGCGGGAGGACCACCGACGCGGACACAGCGCACCGCGCGCCCCGCGCGAGGACCACCGGCACCGTCATGGGGCGCCGCGTGCCTCGCGGAAGGACCGCCAACGTCGTCATAGGGGCCGTCACCGCCGTGGCGCTGTGCTCCGGGGCGTGGCTGCTGCGCAGCGGCGCCGCGTCGCATCCGCCGCCCCAGCCCTCCGCCGCGCAGGCCGCCTCCGCCCGTCCCGGCGTCCCCGAGGACCGGGAGGCCGCCGCCCGCGACCGGGGCCCGGCGCCGCTCCCGCCCTCCCCGCCCGACCGGGTGCGGATCCCCGCGATCGGCGTCGACGCGCCCCTGATGGGCCTCGGCCTGACCCGCCAGGGCAGCCTCGACGTCCCGCCGCCCGAGCGGGAGAACCTCGCGGGCTGGTACGAGGCGGGCACGACGCCCGGCGAGCGCGGCACC
>NZ_LIRJ01000547.1 GCF_001419745.1 Streptomyces silaceus
GCGGCAGCCGGTGTACAGGACCTCGAGACCCTCGTCGCCGTTCATGCACCGCCCGGTGCGGAACCGCTCGTCGAACATCTCGTACAGCGCGGGACGCCCGTCGCTCATGTTCTTCCCCTCCCAAGAACTCGATGACCGAACACTGTTCGGCACATCAGGAAGATTGAAGGATGAGCTACGGTCTCGGCAAGGAACTGTCGAATGGAGAGTCGTGGATCACATAGACCGCGTCCTGCTGGACCGGCTCCAGCAGGACGCCACCCAGTCCTACGCCGCGCTCGGTCAGGCCGTCGGCCTGTCCGCGGGCGCCGCCCACGAGCGCGTACGCAAGCTGCGCGAACGCGGCGTCATCCGCCGCACCGCGGCCGAGGTGGACCCGGCGGCGGTGGGCGGCGGCGTCCTGGCGTACGTGATGGTGGACTCCACGTCCTGGATGGGCGACTCGGCGCGGGACTTCGCCGCGCTCCCCGAGATCCTGGAGGCGCACGTCATCGCGGGCAGCGCCTCGGTGCTGGTGAAGGTGAGGACCGCGACCACCGAACAGCTCCAGGACGTGCTGCGCCGGATCTACGCGATCGACGGTGTCAGCGGGACGCAGGCGACCGTGGTCCTGGAGACCTTCTTCGAGCGCCCGGTCTCGCCGCACGGGGCGGTGGAGAAGCCCTCGGAATAGTTCCCACGGCGTCACCCGGCACGCCACCGAGAAGGACCCTGGGTGCCCTTCTGGCGCGCTGACGGGGGTGTGAGGCAGGGGGGATTGGCTCACAGGGAGTTCGGGGCCCACAGGGGCAACTGAAGGGCTTGTGGCCCTATGCGTGGAGTCGCGGTCCAGTATTCTGGAGTGCGTCGCGGCGCCCTCCCGGGTGTCGTGACGCGCGGCCCGGGGGGTCGTCTTTGGCCTGCCCGTGACCCGCTTCCCGAACCCGTGACCCGACCGCTCTCGCACTCCGGTGCGGGAGCGCGACTCGTCGTGCCCGAAAAGAGAGCATCTGTGACCGATTCAGGCGTCCGCACCTCCACCAGCGCCCCCGAGACCACCGACCTCGACGACATCCGGCACCTCGACGGCGACGGATCTGCCGCGCATGACGGACCCTCCGTGCACGACGGGTCCGCCGTGTACGACGCGGGCGCGATCACCGTCCTGGACGGCCTGGACGCGGTGCGCAAGCGGCCGGGCATGTACATCGGCTCGACCGGGGAGCGCGGCCTGCACCACATGGTCCAGGAGATCGTCGACAACTCCGTCGACG
>NZ_LIRJ01000548.1 GCF_001419745.1 Streptomyces silaceus
TCCGGGGGCGGGCCGTCCGAGGGCCAGGCCGTCCGGGCCGGGGGCGGCGTCGTCCGGACCCACGGGCGTGGTGGGCCGCCCCACGGGCGCGGCCGTCCGCCCCGCAGGAGGGGCCGACCCGCCCCACAGGAGGGGCCGACCGTCACACAGGAGTGGGTGACAGTCACAAGGAGCTTCCGTAACAATGCCGTTGGCAGGTGCGCGGAGCACGGCGCGGCGGCGGGCGACACGGCGCACGCGGTTCGACGGGTTCGACGGGGGTACGCCATGGGCGGCTTGGTGGAGTTCACGACCGACGACGGCGCGCGCGTCGTCATCGCCGACGTGGACGACGACGGCTCGGGCTCCCGCCTGGTCTCCCGCGGCGACGAACCGACCCGCGCGGCCCGCACCTTCGAGGCGTCCCTGGACGGCGCGCGGGCCGCCGCCGAGTCCGCGCTCCGCGTGTTCCGCGAGGGCAGCCTGCGCCCCGACTCGGTCGAGATCGAGTTCGGCGTCCGGATGTCCGCGGAGGCGGGCGCCGTGATCGTGAAGGGCCAGGCCGAGGGACATCTCGCGGTGCGGCTGACGTGGACGCCGGGCGGCTCGGACGCGCCCGCCGACCAGCGGACCCGGTCGAACGGCTCACCCTCGACGCCCTCATGAGCGGAGCGTCCTGGCACGCCCGCATCGAGTGCGGCCGCGAAGTGGGCGCGGGCTTCCTGGTCTCCGAACGCCGACTCCTCACCTGCGCGCACGTGGTGAGGGACAGCGGCGACGCGGCGGTCGGCGTGTCCTTCCCCCACCACAAGGACATCGGCACCGTCCCGGCCCGCGTGCGCGTCCACGGCGGCTGGGACGGGCGGGGCGACGACTCGGGCGACCTCGCCGTGCTCGAACTGGACCGGGCGGTGCCGATCGCCCCGGCCCGGTTCGCCGCACCCGACGACGCGTACGGCGAGCCGCGCCCCCGGCTGCTCGCCTACGGCTTCCCCCGGGGCTACGACGAGGGAACACTCGCCGAATACCGGTCCACGGCCGACCAGTTGATCGCCGGCGAATGGATCCAGCTGGAGGCCTGGAACGCCCATGGCCAAGTGCTGGCACCGGGATTCAGCGGCGCCGCGGTGACCCGCGCCGACAGCGGCCGGGTCGTGGGCATGGTCGCCGCCGCGGCAGGCGCGTCCGGCGTACGCAACGGCCGTATGCTGCCGCTCTCCGTCATGGCCCGGTACTGGCCGCGGCTCGGCGAGCTGATCCCCACCCCGGGCCACCCGGCCCCGGCCAAGGAGCGATTACGCGCGCTCGTGGAGAAGGCGGCCGACAGCGGCCTGGCCCACGAGGCGGAGCGGCTCTACCTCGACGCCGCCGGACCGTTCGGGCCGCCCGTGCCGCCCCAGGGGTTCTCGTCCTTGTGGTCCGCGGCCTGGTACGTGCTCTGGGAGGTCGACGACCCCGACGCCGTGACCCGCTTCACCGACCGGCTCGCCGCCCTCCTCGACGCCTCGGCCGCACCGCCGGCACCCACGGCGGCCGGGCCGGCCTGGGCTCCCATCCTCGTCGAGATCGACCACAGCGGCGCCGGCAGCGACCAGGCCCTCGTCACGGTGTCCGCGTACCGGGAGGGCCACCGCCGCCCGGTCGGCTCGCGCACGCTGCGGCGGGACCAGGTGCGCGAGTACGTGCAGCGGCGCATCGACGAGGCCTTCTGGCAACTGGACTCCGACGCGGAGGAGTTGATCGCCTTCGCGCTGCCCCGTGACTGGCTGAACGAACCCGTGGCCCACTGGCAGCGCAGCACGGACGACCCCACCCCTCTCGGCTGCTCCTACCCCCTGGTCGTCACCGACCGGGCGCGGCGCACCGGCGGGCTGCGGCACCAGCTCTCCCGTACCTGGCAGAAACTGGACGGCGTCGACCGGACGGCACTGCACCGCGTCGAGTGCGGGACCGGTGAGAAGCCGAGCAGCCTCAGGTTCCGGCTGCGGCAGGGCGGGGCCCATCTGGCGGGCTTCACCGCCCCGCCGCGGGCCGACCACGTCCGGCCGCACTTCGAGGCGTCGCTGAACGCCCCGGTGCCCGTGCTGATGTGGCCGCGCACCGGCTGCGAGGGAGCCGAGGACGGCGGAGCGGCCGACCACCGCGGCCACTGCACGGGCACGGCGTTCCTCGACGCGCTCGACGCCCACCTCGCCGCACTGCCGCCCGCCGAACTGCCCCGCCACGTCCTGACGCTGCGCGAGATGGCCGACGCGGCGGACGAGCCGGAGAAGCACTGGGCCAGGGACGTGCAGCTCCTGTGGGACGACCCCCGCTGCTTCCCCGGCACGGCAGCCCCTCTGCACTCCCCTGTCGCCTGAGCGCCGCACCCTACGGAGAGAACGCATGTCCCTGTGGCCCGTGTACACCGGAAACAGCGAGCCCCACGACGGCATCACCGAGCTCCCTCCGCCCCCGCCGTGGCGCGCCTTCGACGGCGGTCCCGAGCTGCCCACCCCCGCGGACGACGACGCGGCCACCTCGCCGGACCGGGCCCACCGCGCGCTGACCTACCGCCCCACCGACCAGAGCGTCCAGCTGGTCAACGCGGCCCTGTACCTGCGGCGTCCGCTCCTGGTGACGGGCCCGCCGGGCAGCGGCAAGTCGAGCCTCGCGTACGCGGTCGCCCGGGAGCTCAGGCTCGGCCCCGTGCTGCGCTGGAACATCACCAGCCGCAGCACCCTGCACGACGGCCTCTACCAGTACGACCCGCTGTCCCGCCTGTACGCCGCGAGGGACGGCGCCATGGGCGCGACGCCGCAGGACCGGTCCGGCGTGGCGGACCACCTGCGCCTGGGACCCCTGGGCACCGCCCTGCTCCCCTACGGACGCCCTCGCGCCCTGCTGATCGACGAGATCGACAAAAGCGACCTGGACCTGCCCAACGACCTGCTCAACATTCTGGAGGAGGGCCAGTACGAGATCCCCGAACTGGTCCGCGTCGCCCGGCACTCCCCGACGGCGCACCTGCCGGCGGACGGTTCGGACGAGCCGGTCACCGTCACGCGCGGCCGGGTGCGCTGCCGCGCCTTCCCCTTCGTCGTCCTCACCAGCAACGGCGAGCGCGAGTTCCCGCCCGCCTTCCTGCGCCGCTGCGTCACCCTCCAGCTGCGCCAGCCGCAGGGCGACCACCTCGAGGACATCGTGCGCGCGCACCTCGGCCGGCCCGACGCCTACGCGCGCGGCCTGATCACCCGGTTCCTGGAACGCGGCAGCGGTGGCGAGCTCGCCACCGCTGCNNGCTCGCCACCGACCAGCTGCTCAACGCCATCTACCTGACCGGCGCCGCGGGCATCGACGCCGCCTCGCGCGACGAGCTGGCGCACCAGCTCATGCCCTACCTGACCCAGCTGAGGGACCCGGGCCCCGATGCCCTCTGACCCCACGCGGCCCGCCCGGCCGGCCGAGGCGCTGGCCGGTGTCCTGGCCCGGGCGGCGGGCGGTGAGCGCCTCTCGGCGACCGAGGTGGCCGAACTGCTGTGGCTGGCCGGGCACACGGCCGCGCCGGAGGTCCCGGAACCACCCGTCGGCGTACCGCGATCCACCGCGCCCGGGGAGGCCGGGCCGAAGGCGCCGGCGCAGGACCGGCCCGCACCCCCCGTCGACGACGCCCCGGCCGACGGCCGTGTCCCGCTCCATCTGTCCGCCGAGGCGGGGACGTCGGAGTCGTCGACCGGGGACACGGCGTCGGCCCCGCCCACCGGC
>NZ_LIRJ01000549.1 GCF_001419745.1 Streptomyces silaceus
CCCCGCACCACCGTGGCCCGTGCGCCCGCGCAGGCCGAGGCGCCCGCCGCCGCTCCCGCCCCGGACGCACCGGCCTCGCGGTCGGCGCCGGCCTCCGAGTCCAGCCCGTCCGAGCTGGACGAGCTGGCCCGCCGGCTGCTGGCCCCGCTCTCGCGGCTGCTGCGCGCGGAACTCCGCAGCGACCGTGAGCGGATCGGCAGACTCCGCGACCACGGCCGCTGAGGCCCACCCACCGCCACCACTGGAACGAACCCGGAAGAGAACCCATGCCCTCGACCCTGGACCCAGGCTCGACCGTCTTCTTCAAGCTCACCATCGACGGCCAGGACCTCGGTCTGTTCAACGGCTGCGAAGGGCTCTCCTCCCAGGTGGAGGTGGAGCAGCGGCAGGAGGGCGGCAACAACGGGTTCGTCTGGCAGCTGCCCACCCGCGTGACCTTCTCCACCATCCGCCTCACCCGGCCCCTGACCGCCGACACCGCGCGCGTGGCCGCGTGGATCTCGTCCATCGCGACCGGGATCTCGCGGCCCACCGCGCAGATCGCCGCGCTGCGCGCGGACGGGTCGATCGTCGCGCAGTGGGGGCTCGTCGAGGTGCTGCCCGTGAGCTGGCAGGGGCCGAGCCTGAGCCCGGACAGCCCGTCCGTGGCGACCGAGACGCTGGAGATCGCGCACCACGGCTTCACCGACGCGGGAGGTGCCTGAGATGGCCGCGCCCACCGGCGGCAAGGCAGGCGCCAGCCTGGTCCGTGCCGCGCTCGCCATCCACCAGCCGCCCACCGATCTCGGCGGCTCGATGGGCGGGCGGATCGGAGAGGTGGAGTTCCAGTTCAACCCGACGCAGCTGCAGATGGCGCGGTCGGCGGAGTGGCGCACCCAGCCGGCGGTCGCCTACACGCGCGGCGCCCCGCCGAAGTTCACCGGGTCCGTGCCCGCCACGCTCCAGCTGGAGGTCTTCCTCGACTCCTCGGGGACCCCCAACTCCGGCAAGGTGCAGAAGCAGGTGGAACTGCTCCTGTCCTGCTGCGAGGTGACACCGCAGAGCGTGACGACCAAGCGGCCATCGCCGCCCTGGGTGCGGTTCTCCTGGGGGTCGTTCAACACGGTGCAGTTCGTGGCGTACGTGACCAGCGTCAGCGCCACGTACACGCTCTTCAACCCGACCGGCGAGCCGATCCGCGCCACCTGCGCGCTCTCGCTCACCGAGGTCGCGATGCCCACCAAGGGGCAGAACCCGACGTCCGGCGCGCTCTCCGCGCGCCGGGTGCACCGCACCGTCGCCGGTGACTCGCTGGCGTCGCTGGCCTGGCGCGAGTACGGCGACGCCACCCGCTGGCGGCTGATCGCCGAGGCCAACGACATCGACGACCCGATGCGGCTGAGGCCCGGCACCGAACTGCTGCTGCCCGCCGCCGACGAGACCCGTACCCCGCACGTGGAGTCCTGATGAGTGAGAAGACGTACACGAGCGTCCTGCACGCCGAGATCGGCGGTTCCCGCCTCCCCGACAAGCTCGCCGTGCTGCTCGTCGAGGGCTGGGTGGACTCCAGCGTGAACGTGCCGTCCGCGTTCCAGCTGACCTTCGTCGACACCGGCGGCGACATCCTGGAGAAGTTCCCGCAGATCAAGGTGGGCGCGAAGGCCGTGCTCAGCCCGTTCACGGACGGCGTGCGCGGCAAGCCCATGCTGACCGGCGAGGTGACCGCCCTGGAGGTGGACGCGGACGGCGGCGGCAAGCAGCTGGTCGTGCGCGGCTACGACCCCGGGCACCGGCTGATGCGCAACCGCCGCGTGCAGGGCTACCCGAACATGACGGCCTCCGACATCGTGCGCCGCATCGCCGGTCTCAACAGCCTCAAGCTCGGGAAGATCGATGCGACCCCGACGGTGTACGAGCTGGCCACGCAGCCGAACATCACCGACTGGGACTTCCTGTCCCGGCTCGCCCAGGAGAACGACACCCACCTGTCGTTCGACGAGGACGGCAAGCTGTGCTTCGCCACGCTCGCCCCGGCCTCCGGCGCGCCGTCCGACACGACGCCCGCCGCGCAGAGCCCCTACGTCCTGGAGTTCGGCCACAACGCGCTGCACAGCCGGGTCTCGGTGACCGCCGCCGGGCAGGTCGCCTCGGCCGGCGCGCGCGGCTGGGACATGCGGGCCAAGCGGGCGCTGTCCGCCAAGTCGCCCGCGGTGACCAGCAAGGACATCGTCGCGGACATCACGCCCGCGCAGCTCTCGCAGCCCTTCGGCAAGGCCGAGCTGATGAGCACGCAGACGCCGTACACCACGCAGGCCCAGGTCACGCACGCCGCGCGGTCGCTGGCGGACGACGTCGCGGGCTCCTTCGCGGAGATCGAGGTCGCGGTCACCGGCAACCCGGACCTGCGGCCGGGGCGGCCGGTGGCGCTGAAGGGCGCGGGCTTCCCCTTCGAGGGCAAGTACACCGCGACCGGGGTGCGTCACGTCTTCGAGTCGGGACGGCAGTTCACGACCTGGCTGACGGTGTCGGGGCGGCAGTTCCGTTCGCTGTACGGGCTCGCCTCGGGCGGCTCGGACGCCGCGCCGCCCATGCCGGGCGTCGCCATGGCGCTGGTGAGCAACGCCAAGGACCCGCTCAAGCTCGGCCGCGTGAAGCTGCGTTTCCCGTGGCTTTCGGACACGTACGAGAGCGACTGGTGCCGCATCGCGCAGCTCGGCGGGGTGCGCGGCGGCGGTCTGATGATGCCCGAGGTGGGCGACGAGGTGCTCGTCGCCTTCGACCGGGGCTCCCTCGAACACCCGTACGTGCTGGCCGGGCTGTACAACGGCAGGGACAAGCCGACGCCCAACACCGACGGGCTGCAGCCGATCGACCCGACCAGCGGCCGGGTCAACTGGCGCTCGATCTCCTCGCGCAGCGGTCACACCATGGAACTCGTCGACGCCAAGTCCCGTATGAAGAGCGGCATCCGGCTGCAGACCGGCAACGGCCGGCTGACCGTCCACATGGACGAGACGAAGACCAGCGTGACCATCCGCAGCGACGGTTCCGTGTCCATCTCCGGCACCCGCAACGTCAGCATCCGGGCGGGCGGCAACCTGTCGCTGACCGCGGGCGGGTCGCTGACGATGAGCGCCGGCGGCATGGTCGACATCAAGGCGGGCGCGAAGTTCGGGGTGAACGCGGGCGGCATGGCGGACATCAACGCGACCGGCGCGGTCAGCGTCAAGGCGGCCGGTGCCGTCGCGCTCACCGCGGCGGGCGCGGTCACCCTCAACGCGGCCGGCGCGCTCACCGCCACGGCGGTCGGCCCGGCCGCCGTCAGCTCGGCGGCCACGGTCACGCTCACGGCACCGGCCGTGCTGCGCAACGGCCTGCCCTTCTAGCGGGCGTGAGGAAGTCGGGCGACATGCGTCTCAAGGGGAGCACCGGACATGAGTGAACAGTTCGTCGGCGCGGGCTGGACGTTTCCGCTGCGCATCGACGCGGGCGGCGGCATCGCGCTGGCGCGGCGCGAGCGCGAGATCGACGAGTCGATCCGGCTCGTGCTCGCCACGGCGCCGGGCGAGCGGCCGATGCGGCCCGAATTCGGGTGTGCCGTCCACGACCTGGTGTTCGCGCCGGTCAACGAGGCGACGGCGGGCCGGATCCGGTACGAGGTGCGCTCCTCGCTCGACCGCTGGGAGCCGCGCATCGAGGTCCTTGACGTCGAGGTCAGTCCGGCGCCCGACGACCCGTCCGTCCTGTTCATCGACGTGAGCTACACCGTGCGCGGCACCAACAACCCGCGCAGTCTCGTCTTTCCCTTCTATGTGATCCCGTCCACGGAATCAGAGAGCGGAGTCTGAAGTCCGATGGCCCTGCCCGCACCCCACCTCGACGACCGGCGCTTCCAGCAGTTCGTCGACGACGCCAAGCGGTACATCCAGCAGCGCTGCCCCGAGTGGACCGATCACAACGTCTCCGACCCGGGCGTCACCCTCGTCGAGGCGGTGGCGCACATGGCCGACCAGGTCGTCTACCGCCTCAACCGCGTGCCCGAGAAGAACCACCTCGCCTTCCTCGACCTGCTCGGCGTCACGCTCTTCCCGCCGTCCTCGGCCCGCGCGGACGTCACCTTCTGGCTGTCCGCGCCGCAGCCCGAGCCGGTCGTCCTGCCCGCGGGCACGGAGGTGGCGACCAGCCGCACGGAGACCGAGGAGGCGGTGGCCTTCGCGACCGAGGCGGATCTGACGGTGGTGCCCTGCGAGCTGGAGTCCGTGCTGCGGCAGGAGTCCGGCGGCACGCCGCAGGACTGCGGGCAGGACATCTTCGGCGGCAACGACGTGGCGGTGTTCGCGACGTCGCCGCGGCCCGGCGACACCCTCCTGTTCGGGCTGAGCGCCGCCGTGCCCCGGTGCGCGGCCGTACTGCAGCTGGACAGCCGCGTCGACGGCGTGGGCGTCGACCCGCGCCAGCCCCCGCTGGTGTGGGAGGCGTGGACCGCGGACGGCTGGACCGTGTGCGAGGTGGCGGAGGACACGACCGGCGGCCTCAACCGGCCCGGCGAGGTCATCCTGCACATCCCGGCCGGGCACCTCGTCTCGCGCATCGGGCGGCAGGACGCGGGCTGGGTGCGCTGCCGGGTCGTGGAGGCGGCGCAGGGCCAGCCCTTCTACAGCTCGTCGCCGACCGTGCGGTCCGCGTCCGCGTTCACCATCGGCGGCACGACGGCCGTCGCGCACGCCGACGTCGTGCGCGACGAACTCCTCGGCGACTCCACGGGCGTGCCCGGCCAGCGGGTCCGTCTCGCGCACGCGCCGGTGGTCGCGGACCGGCCGCCGCTGCTCCTGGAGATCGCGGAGAACATCGAGGGTCTCGACGACTCCGGGAGCGGCGACGGCGAGGGTTCCGAGGACGGCGCGGGCGGCACCGGCTGGGTGCGCTGGGAGGTCGTGGACCACTTCGCGTCCTCCGGTCCGTACGACCGCCATGTCACGCTCGACGCGGCGACCGGCGAGATCGCCTTCGGGCCCGCCGTGCGCGAACCGGACGGCTCCCTGCGGCAGTTCGGCGCGGTACCCGCCAAGGGCGCGGCGATCCGCGCGACCCGCTACCGCACGGGCGGCGGCCGCACCGGCAATGTGGCGCGGGGCGCCATCCAGGTCCTGCGCAGCTCCATTCCGTACGTCGCCCGTGTGGAGAACCGCGAGGCGGCGCGCGGCGGGGTGGACGGCGAGACCGTGCAGGAGGCCAAGGTCCGCGCGCCGATCGCGCTGCGCGCGCAGGAGCGAGCGGTCACCGCGCGCGACTACGAGGAGCTGGCCCGGCGGGCGGCGCCCGAGACGGCCCGCATCCACTGCCTGGCCGCGGACGCCGCGGAGGCGGGCGAGAACGCGGTACGGGTCCTGGTCGTGCCGCAGGCGGTGCCCGACCGGGGCGGCCGGCTGCGCTTCGAGCAGCTCGTGCCGGGCGAGGAACTCCTCTCCCGCGTCACGGACTTCCTCGACGAGCGCCGCCCGATCGGGACCCGGCTCGCCGTGGGCCCGCCGTTCTACCAGGGCGTCACGGTCGTGGCCACGCTGCACTCCTTCCGCGCCGCGCAGGCGGAGCGCGTCCGGGCCGACGCCCTGGACGCCCTCTACGCCTACC
This sequence comes from Streptomyces silaceus, assembly GCF_001419745.1. Classification (GTDB taxonomy): domain Bacteria; phylum Actinomycetota; class Actinomycetes; order Streptomycetales; family Streptomycetaceae; genus Streptomyces; species Streptomyces silaceus. The sequence goes on from NZ_LIRJ01000549.1 coordinate 5,611, forward strand.
TGGACCCGCTGACCGGCGGGGCGCACGGCGAGGGCTGGCCGTTCGGGCGGCCGCTGCGGGCCGGCGAGATCTTCGCGGCGCTCCAGCGGGTGCCGGGCGTGGAGCTGGTCGACGAGGTGCTCCTGCACCCGGCCGACCCGCTGACGGCCCGGCGCGGCGACGCGACGGACCGCATCGAACTCGCCCCGTCCGCCCTGCTGTTCCCCTTCGACCACCGCGTCCGCGTCATCGAGGCACGATGACGGAGCCGCACGCACGGAGCACTGTGAACACGGCGAAGTCCCCGATGTCCTTCACGAAGACGGCGTCGACGGGGGCGACGGGACCGGGACCGGCGGCCACGTCCCGGGGCTCGTTGCCGGAGCTGGCGTCCGCCCATCCGCTCGGCGAGCAGCTGCCCGCCGTCTTCGCGGACGACGA
>NZ_LIRJ01000055.1:0-4169 GCF_001419745.1 Streptomyces silaceus
GGGCAGGCGTTCCGCACGGCGGAACGGGTGGGCACAGCCCACGGTGCCGGGTGGCGAGAGGTGTGGCTCCCGCCCCGGTGCAGGCGGGGTAGGCGCGCGGTGCCGGGTGCGGGCCGTCCCCGCTGTGGGCAGGCGTTCCGCACGGCGAGTGGGGCATCCCCTGCTCGAGCGGAGCCGAGAGCTTGGGGAAGGGTGGGCACAGCCCCCGGCGCCGGGCAGCGATAAAGGAGGCACCAGCCCCGGCGCAGGCGGACACGCCCCCGGCGCAGAGCGGCGATAGAGGAGGCGCCAAGCCCGGTGCAGGCGGGCACGGGCCCCGGTGCCGGGCGGCAAGAAGTGTGGCCCCAGCCCCGGCGCAGCCGGACCGGCCCCCTCGGTCACAATCAGGTCTCGCTCGAAGCGAAGATCCGCCCATCCCTTGCCACACGCCCGTGTAATCGTTTCCAATCCTCGTGTAATCGATTCCACGAGGAGGTGGACCGACGATGGCCCCGAGTTCGGTGAGCATCAAGGACGTCGCGGCCGAGGCCGGCGTCTCCGTGGCCACCGTGTCGCGCGTGCTCAACAGCCACCCCTCCGTCAGCCCGGCGTCCCGCGCCCGCGTGCTCGCCGCCGTCGAGGCGCTCGGCTACCGGCCCAACGCCGTCGCCCGCTCCCTGCGCACCGACCAGACCCGCACCCTCGGCCTGGTCATCAGCGACGTGCTCAACCCGTACTTCACGGAGCTGGCCCGCTCCGTCGAGGAGGCGGCCCGCGCGCTCGGCTACAGCGTGATCATCGGCAACGCCGACGAGCGGCCCGAGCTCCAGGACCACCACGTACGGACCCTCCTGGACCGGCGCATCGACGGGCTCCTCGTCTCCCCCACCGACGGCGGCTCCCCGCTGATGCTGGACGCCGCGCGCGCCGGGACCCCGATGGTCTTCGTCGACCGGTGGATCCCGGGGCTCGACGTGCCCGTCGTCCGCTCCGACGGGCGGCAGGCCGTCCGTGACCTCGTCGGCCATCTGCACGGGCTCGGCCACCGCAGGCTCGCCATCATCGCGGGCCCGGCCGCCACCACCACCGGCAGCGAGCGCGTCGAGGCCTTCCGCGACGCGCTGCGCGAGCACGGCACCGCCCTGCCCGACGCCTACATCGGCCAGGGCGACTTCCAGGCCGACAGCGGCCGCCGCGCCACCGAGCGCTTCCTCGCCCTGCCCGAGCCGCCCGAGGTCGTCTTCGCCGCCGACAACCTGATGGCGCTCGGCGCCCTCGACGCGATCCGCGCCCACGGCCTGCGCGTGCCGCACGACATCGGGCTCGCGGCCTTCGACGACATCCCGTGGTTCGTGCACACCGACCCGCCGGTCACCGCGATCGCCCAGCCGACCGGCGACCTCGGCCGTGCCGCCGTGCACGCGCTGGTCGACCGCATCGAGGGGCGCAGCCCCCGGTCCGTGACCCTGCCCGCCCGGCTCGTCGTACGGCGTTCCTGCGGCGAGCCCACCCCCGTTGAGGAAGGGAGCAACCCGTGAGCAGCCAGGAAGAGTTGCTGCGCATCGAAGGCATCCGCAAGACGTTCCCCGGCGTCGTCGCGCTGGACTCCGTCGACTTCGATCTGCGGCGCGGGGAGGTGCACGTCCTGCTCGGCGAGAACGGCGCGGGCAAGAGCACCCTCATCAAGATGCTCTCCGGTGCCTACCGGCCCGACGGCGGACGCATCGTCGTGGACGGCGAGGAGGTCCGCATCCACGGCGCGCAGGACGCCGAGCGGCTCGGGATCGCCACCATCTACCAGGAGTTCAACCTCGTCCCGGACCTGACCGTCGCCGAGAACATCTTCCTGGGGCGCCAGCCGCGCCGCTTCGGGATGATCGACCGCAAGGCGATGGAGGCCGACGCCGAGGTGCTGCTGCGCCGCGTGGGCGTGCGGGTCTCGCCGCGCGCCAAGGTGCGCGAACTGGGCATCGCCCGGCTGCAGATGGTCGAGATCGCCAAGGCGCTGAGCCTGGACGCGCGCGTGCTCATCATGGACGAGCCGACCGCCGTCCTCACCTCGGAGGAGGTCGACAAGCTCTTCCGGATCGTGCGCACGCTGCGCGAGGACGGCGTCGGCATCGTCTTCATCACCCACCACCTGGAGGAGATCGCGGCCCTCGGCGACCGCGTCACCGTGCTGCGCGACGGCCGCAGCGTCGACCAGGTGCCCGCGTCGACCGACGAGGACGAGCTCGTACGCCTCATGGTGGGGCGCAGCATCGACCAGCAGTATCCGCGCGAACGCCCCGACACCGGCGCGCCGTTGCTGCGCGTCGACGGTCTCACCCGCGACGGCGTCTTCCACGACGTCAGCTTCGAGGTGCGGGCCGGCGAGGTCGTCGGGCTCGCGGGGCTCGTCGGCGCGGGGCGCACCGAGGTGGCGCGCGCCGTCTTCGGCGCCGATCCCTACGACACGGGCACCGTCGACGTACACGGCGAGCGGCTGCCCCGGCACGACGTGAACGCGGCGATGGGCGCGGGCATCGGTCTGGTCCCCGAGGACCGCAAGGGCCAGGGCCTGGTCCTCGACGCCTCCGTGCAGGAGAACCTCGGTCTGGTGACGCTGCGTTCGGCGACCCGCGCCGGACTCGTGGACCTCAAGGGGCAGCAGCGGGCCGCCGCGCGGATCGCCGAGCAGCTCGGGGTGCGGATGGCCGGGCTCGGCCAGCATGTGCGCACCCTCTCCGGCGGCAACCAGCAGAAGGTCGTCATCGGCAAGTGGCTGCTGGCCGACATCAGGGTCCTCATCCTCGACGAGCCGACGCGCGGCATCGACGTCGGCGCGAAGGTCGAGATCTACCAGCTCATCAACGAACTGACGGCCGCCGGACACGCGGTCCTGATGATCTCCAGCGATCTGCCCGAGGTGCTCGGCATGAGCGACCGGGTGCTGGTCATGGCACAGGGCCGGATCGCCGGTGAACTCGCCGCCGAAGAGGCCACCCAGGACGCGGTGATGGCGCTCGCCGTCAGCACCACGGCCGCACAGAACGACGAAGCAAGCGAAGAAGCGGAGGGCTCCCGTGGCCACTGAAACCGTGAAGCGCGACGCGGGTGGCGCACCGACGCTCCGCCGCGTCCTGCTCGACAACGGCGCGCTCAGCGCCCTGATAGTCCTGGTCGTGGCGATGTCGCTGCTCTCCGGCGACTTCCTGACCACCCAGAACCTCCTCAACGTCGGTGTGCAGGCCGCCGTGACCGCGATCCTGGCGTTCGGCGTCACGTTCGTGATCGTGTCGGCGGGCATCGACCTGTCGGTCGGTTCGGTGGCCGCCCTTTCGGCCACTGTCCTTGCCTGGACGGCGACTTCGGAGGGCCTGCCGGTCTGGCTCGCGGTCGTGCTGGCCGTCGCCACCGGCATGGCGTGCGGATTCGTCAACGGCCTGCTGGTCTCGTACGGGAAACTGCCGCCGTTCATCGCGACGCTCGCGATGCTCTCGGTGGCGCGCGGCCTGTCCCTGGTGATCTCGCAGGGCAGCCCGATCGCGTTCCCCGACTCGGTCTCGCACCTCGGCGACACGGTCGGCGGCTGGCTGCCGGTCCCGGTGATCGTGATGGTCGCGATGGGCCTGGTGACGGCGGTCGTCCTGGGCCGTACGTTCATCGGCCGCTCCATGTACGCCATCGGCGGCAACGAAGAGGCGGCCCGTCTGTCCGGGCTCCGCGTCAAGCGGCAGAAGCTCGTCATCTACGCCCTGTCGGGGCTGTTCGCGGCCGTCGCGGGCATCGTGCTCGCCTCCCGTCTCGTCTCCGCGCAGCCGCAGGCCGCGCAGGGCTACGAACTCGACGCGATCGCCGCGGTCGTCATCGGCGGCGCGAGCCTCGCGGGCGGTGTCGGCAAGGCGTCCGGCACGCTCGTCGGCGCGCTGATCCTCGCGGTGCTGCGCAACGGCCTCAACCTCCTTTCCGTGTCGGCGTTCTGGCAGCAGGTCGTGATCGGCGTGGTCATCGCGCTCGCGGTCCTCCTGGACACGCTGCGCCGGCGGGCCGGGGCGACGCCGGGGGCGTCCTCCGGGGCGTCCGGGGGCGTGCGCGGCAAGGGGCCGCAGGCGGTGAAGTACGCGGTCGCCGCCGTGGTCGTGGCGGCCGTGGTCGGCGCGGTGTCCTTCTTCAACCAGGGCTCGTCGGGCACGACCACGAAGATCGGC
>NZ_LIRJ01000055.1:4198-4657 GCF_001419745.1 Streptomyces silaceus
TCCGCGAGCCGCGAGCGCGGCCAGGGCTTCGCCGAGGGCATCAAGGCGTACCCCGGCATCGACGTCGTCGCCAAGCAGCCCGCGGACTTCGACCGCACCAAGGGCCTGGACGTCATGACGAACCTCCTCCAGTCCCACAAGGGCGTGAACGGCGTCTTCGCCGAGAACGACGAGATGGCGCTCGGCGCGGTCAAGGCGCTCGGCGACAAGGCGGGCACGTCGGTGCCGGTGGTCGGCTTCGACGGGACGCCCGACGGCCTGAAGGCGGTCGAGGCGGGCACGCTGTACGCGTCGGTCGCGCAGCAGCCCAAGGAGCTCGGCCGGATCGCCGTGGAGAACGCGGTCGCCGCGGCGCGGGGCAAGGACGTCAAGAAGACGGTGAAGGTGCCGGTGAAGGTCGTGACGTCGAAGAACGTCGACGACTTCTCGTGACCCGCCTCCCCTCCCCCGCTCCGCCTC
>NZ_LIRJ01000550.1:0-304 GCF_001419745.1 Streptomyces silaceus
CCGCTACGGCTCCCGGTCCCGCCCCTACGCCTTCCTCCCCCACGTGGAGATCAGCGGCGGGGTCGCCAGGTCGAGCGTGCCCGTGGCGAGGTTCGCGAGGTGTGCGTCGATGTCCTCGGACGTGGCCAGGCCCGCGCCGGTCAGGTCCGGGCGGAGCTGGCCGAGCGTCGCGGTCTCCAGGGCCGCGCACGCGGGCGCGGCGAGCGGGAAGTACACGTCGGACTCCACCTGTCGCAGGCCCGCCTCGCGCAGCAGCCTCGGCATCCGGCGTCCGTACGCGGGGTCGGCGCCGCGCTCCGCGAGC
>NZ_LIRJ01000550.1:404-2051 GCF_001419745.1 Streptomyces silaceus
CCTGAGCATCGACGCCAAGGCCCGCTCCCGGTCGGGGACATCGGACAGGACGAGGCGCGCGTGCACGAGGTCGAAGCCCTCGACCGGGGGCGGGTCGGCGGCGACGTCGTGGATCCGCACTTCCAGCGGGGAGCGCGCGGCCCGCGTCTGCCAGGACGTGTCGATGTCGGTCGCGAGGATCCGTCCGGTCGGGCCGACGCGCTTGGCGAGCCAGGTGATGACGGAGGTGCCGCCGGCCCCGACCTCCCAGCAGCGCCAGCCGGGGCCGATGCCGAGACGTTCGATGTGCCCGAAGGTCGTCGGGTCGAAGAGGGCGGCGAAGGCGGCGGAGCGCGACTGTGCCGCGGACTGCCCGTGGTCGGGCAGCTGCCGGTGGTCGGTGAGCTGCCGTGGGCCGGCGTACTGCCGGGGGTCGAGGAGATGACCGTCGATTCGCGTCATGCCGCGATCATCCCAGTTGTCCCGCTTGCTCCCGGGAAGCCGAACCGGATGTCCCCGAGCGGATGTTCCGGAGTGGAATCTTCCGTTCCCCCAGGCCTCGGCGGAGTGTCGTGCCGTACTGGCAGACTGGCACGCCAAGTCGTTGGTGCGAGGAGCCCACATGTCGATGGCAGGGAATCTGCGCAAGGTCGGAAGCCTTGGCAAGGTCGGTGGCCTGCGCACGGTCGGAGGCCTCAGGAGAGTGGCGCGCCTGCGCCGGCGCGCCGCCCGCGTCGACCTGAGCCACCCGGCCCGTTCCCCGCTGGGCTCGTCGGTGGTCAACTGCGTGACGTACCGGGAGGGGGTGCGCCAGCCGCCCGCCCGTGATCTGGTCGAGTCGGTGGAGCGGGTCCGCAAGTCCGGCGACGGCTTCGTCTGGCTGGGGCTGCACGAGCCGACGGAGGAGGAGTTCGCGGGCATCGCCGACCTGTTCGACCTGCACCCCCTCGCCGTCGAGGACGCGGTCCACGCCCACCAGCGCCCGAAGGTCGAGCGGTACGACCAGACGCTGTTCGCCGTCCTCAAGACCGTCTGCTATGTGGAGCACACCGAACTGACCGCGACCAGCGAGGTGGTGGACACCGGCGAGATCATGGTCTTCGTCGGCCGGGAGTTCGTCATCACGGTCCGGCACGGCAGGCACGGCTCGCTCGGCCCGCTGCGCGAGGAGCTGGAGGCGGCGCCCGAGCAGCTCGCCCAGGGTCCGGCCGCCGTGCTGCACGCCATCGCGGACCAGGTCGTGGACGACTACCTCGCGGCGACGGACGCGGTGCAGTCGGACATCGACCTGGTGGAGACGGCCGTGTTCGCCCGGGACGGCGAGCGGACCGACCCCGGCCGCATCTACCAGCTCAAGCGCGAACTGCTCGAACTGAAGCGGGCGGTGGTCCCGCTCGGCCGCCCGCTCCAGATCCTCGCCACCCAGCCGATGCGCGTCATCGCCCCGGAGATACAGGCGTACTTCCGGGACGTCGACGACCACCTCAAGCGGGCCACCGAACAGATCGCCGCCTTCGACGAGTTGCTGAACTCGATCCTCCAGGCGCACCTCGCCCAGGTGACCGTCGCGCAGAACGAGGACATGCGGAAGATCACCGCCTGGGCGGCGGTCGTCGCGGTGCCGACGATGGTCTGCGGCATGTACGGCATGAACTTCGACCACATGCC
>NZ_LIRJ01000551.1 GCF_001419745.1 Streptomyces silaceus
TGAAGGAGCAGGTGGGCAAGGGCTGGTGGTGACCGGCCCGGGGACTGCACCGGGGATTCGGCAGAGGGGCCGGCCACCGCTCTCGACGGTAGGAACCGTCCATCACGGAAATCAGGAGGTTGTGTAACAGCCGCGAATAAAGGCGCGGGAATCGCCATGTTCGGGACCTTCGGCCTGGTCTGTGTCCTCTGGCGGCCGGGGGCTTCAGGGGCTTCAGGGGCTCCGGGGGTCTGAGGGCTCTGGGGGCTCTGGGGGCTCCGAGGGCCCTCAGGGCTCCGGGTCTCTCGCCCTGCCGCGCCGCTCCTCCTCCGGCGCTGTGCACAATCGGCGTATGCCTATGGACGACGAACCGACGGTACGGGCGCTGACCGTGCTGACCACGACGGACACCGAACACAAGGCGCGCGGCCTGGCGCGCGGTGCGGTCCAGGGGCGGGTCGCGGCCTGTGCGCAGATCTCCGGGCCCGTCACCTCCGTCTACCGCTGGGCGGGCGGCATCGAGACCGCCCAGGAGTGGCAGGTGCTGCTCAAGACGACCCCCGCGCGCTACGCCGCCCTGGAGGCATGGCTCACCGCCGCCCACGACTACGACACCCCGGAGATCATCGCCACCCCCGTGGTCCGGGGGAGCGCGGCCTACCTGGACTGGGTGGAGCAGGAGGTCACGGAGCGGGAGCAGGGGGCCGAGGCCCGGGAACCCGGGGAGGGGGACTCCGAGGCCCCCGAGGCGGGGAAGTCCGGAGCGGGGGAGCCCGGAGCGGGGGAGCCCGGCAACCCCGAGGCGCCGGGAGCCGTCGAGTGACCGGGCGCGGCGGCACCGCCCGCCTGCCGTTCTTCGTGTACGGCACGCTGCGCCCGGGGGAGTGCAACCACGCCGCCCACCTGGCCGGCCGGGTCGCCGCGGAAGAGCCCGCCCTGCTGCGCGGCGCCGTCCTGTACGACGGCCCCGGCTACCCGTACCTCGTCGAGGATCCCGGAGCGGGCCCGGTGCACGGCGAGTTGGTGACCGCGCTGCCCACCGCGTACGACCGTCTCCTCGTCGCCCTGGACCTGCTGGAGGAGTACGTCCCCGGCGACCCCCGCAATCTGTACGAGCGGGTCGTGCGCGACGTCGTCCGTCCAGGCGGGGCGGCCGTGCGCGCCTGGGTCTACGTGGCGGCCCCGCGCGTCGCGGCCGGGCTGCGGAGCTCGGGAGCGGTGATCGGGCACGGTGACTGGGCGTCACACCGGATCGGCGGGCAGCAACTCCCGCCCCAGAGCTCAACTCCCGCCCCGCCAGGCTGAATCCGCAGCTCAAACGCCCGCGCACTCGATCTGATGGATCGAATCACTCGTGCGGGCGACTTCGCGCGACTACGGACAGTGAGTGACTGGAAGCTCTCCGTGTGCACCGGCGCGGGCCGGTGTGCGAGGTGGTGCGCGAGCACCTGTCCCAAGAAGGAGACGCCTCATGCGAGTTCGCCGTACCTTGCCGGCCCTCATCGGCGCCCTGGCCCTGGGCCTGGGGATGTCGATGGCATCCTCGGCCTCCGCCGAACCGTCCGTCAAGGACCCCTGCGGATTCTTCGAGACCGCCAGCGACGCCTACTACAACCACTGCACGAGCGACGGCTCGCGCATCGTGATCGAGATCGACGACTGGGGTCCCAACTCCGAGCAGTGCGTGGGCCCCGGCGTGACCTGGATCGGCTCGGCCTCGGACGTGGACGGCGCCTGGTACACGGGACGCACCTGCTGATCCGTCGCACCGCCCTGTGACGGCGGGCCCGGGGGGCTCTCAGCCCTGGGCCCGCTCCAGCCGCACGGCGCACACCTTGAACTCCGGCATCCGTGACACCGGGTCCAGCGCCGGATGCGTCAACGAGTTGGCCCGCCCCTCGCCCGGCCAGTGGAACGGCATGAACACGGTGTCGGAGCGGATCGCCGAGGTGACCCGAGCCGGCGCGACCGCCCGGCCGCGCCGCGACACCACCGCGACCCGCTCGCCCTCGACGACCCCCAGCCGCGCCGCCAGCCGCGGATGCAGCTCCACGAACGGCCCGGGAGCCGCGGCGTTCAGCTCCGCCACCCGCCGCGTCTGCGCCCCCGACTGGTACTGCGCGAGCACCCGCCCCGTGGTGAGCAGCACCGGATACTCCGCGTCCGGCTCCTCCGCCGACGCCCGGTGCACCACCGGCACGAACCGCGCCCGCCCGTCCTCCGTCGCGAACCGGTCGAGAAACAGCCGCGGCGTCCCCGGATGCGACCCCCCACCCGGACTCCCGTCGGCCTCCGGACTCCCGTCGACTCCCGCC
>NZ_LIRJ01000552.1 GCF_001419745.1 Streptomyces silaceus
CCGTCCCGCCCGCCACCGCGCCCACTGCCCCACGCGCCACCGCGCCCGCGATGACCACCGTGCGGACCACCGACTACCACGCCGCCGGAGAGCCCTTCCGCATCGTCGACATGTCCGACGCGGGGCTGCCGCCGGTCCCCGGGGACACCGTGGCCGAGCGGCGCGCCACCGTCATCGGCCCCCGGGGCTCCGGCACCGCCCCGCGCCCCGGACCCCTGGACGACGTGCGCAGGCTCCTCGTCCAGGAGCCGCGGGGGCACGCGGGCATGTACGGCGGCTTCGTCGTGCCGCCGGACGACGACGGGGCGCACCTGGGCGTCCTGTTCTGGCACAAGGACGGCTACTCGACCGCCTGCGGCCACGGCACGATGGCCCTCGGTGCCTGGGCGGTGGACTCCGGCCTGGTCGGCGCCCCCGAGGAGGGTGACGTCCAGGTCCGTGTCGACGTGCCGTCCGGACGCGTGACCGCCACCGTGCACCGCTCGGCGGGCCGCACCACCGGCGTCACCTTCCGCAACGTCCCGGCCGAGGTCACCGCACGCAAGGTGCCCGTGACCACGAGCCTCGGCGTGGTCGAGGTCGACCTCGCGTACGCCGGTGCCTGCTACGCCTCGCTGGCCGCCCGGGACCTGGGCCTGACCGTGGACCGGGACTCGCTGCCCGCACTGCTGGGTGCCGGGCGCGAGATCCGTGCCGCGCTGGCCGGCCACCCCGCCACCCGGCGCCCGGACGGCCCCCTGCTCTCCGGGGTCTACGGTGTGATCCTCCACGAGGACCTCGCGGACACGCCCGACGGTCCGCGTCAGCGCAACGTCACGGTGTTCGCCGACGGCCAGATCGACCGCTCGCCCTGCGGCTCGGGCACCTCCGCCCGGCTGGCCCTGCTCGCCGACGAGGGCCGACTGGGCGTGGGCCGTGACCTGACGCTCACTCATGAGTCCATCGTGGGAACGGCGTTCACTGGGAGGGTCGTGCCCGGCGCGGACAGCGCGGAGGGCCTGGTCACCGAGGTGACCGGCAGGGCCCACCGCACCGGCGAGCACGTGTTCGTCCTCGATCCGTACGACACCCTCGGTGTGGGATGCGAGCACCTTCAGGGGATGTGAATACCCCTAGGGGGTATAGTGCGGGCATGGGAATGCTCAGTAGAGAGATCGCTCTCGGTGGGGCCGCGCGCCCTTGCTCCAGGGCCTGCGGAGTCGGAGCCGCGGAGGTGGTGCTCCTGCGTCAGGTCCTGGGGCTCTGCCTGCGGCTGAGTGTGCGGCTTTCGGGCGACTGTCCCGGCGTCAAGGCCCGGTAGGGAGGGTGGGCAGGGGTGGCAGTGGCGCACGGGACGGCCGAGGTGAGGGCCAAGGTGAGGCGGTGCGGGGTGAGTTGAAGGGCCCCTGCTGGCCCTGTGTCCGGTGGGTGGCTTGTTCACGCTGTGTTCGCGTGGGTCGGGATGTCCGGCCCAGGGGATCGGGTTAGGATCACGGCGTGATGACGGCCTGGTCTCCTCCCGGTGTACGGCGCAGCCGCTCGGCGGCTGTTCTGTGGCGGGTTGTGGGGTTGGGTCTCTTTCTCCTCTGTCTGGTGTTCACCCATGCGGCCGCCCCGGATGTCACAGGCCGTCACCTCGTCGCCGACAGCGTGGCGTTCGGCCTCACCGGTACCGCCACGGACGCCGACGCCGGCACGGGCACCGTCACCGGCATCGACACCGTCCAGGACCGGCGCTCCGCCGCCCCGGACGCCCTGCCCGCCTCAGGGGCGTCGGGCGACCACCACCACGACCACCGGCAGCACACCGTCGAGGAATGCGCCCTGGGCCAGCCTCCGCAGGGCCCCGACGTCGACGTGCCCTGCCTCTCGCCGCTGGCCCCGGAGCGGACCGACGGCGCCCCCGCGCTCACGCGCGCCCCGCATCTGGCCGGGCGGGACTTCGTGGTCCCGATAGCGCATGCGGCGGACACCACGATCCTGCGCGTGTAGACCGACGCCTGCTCCGAACCCGCCCCCGTCCACCGGTGGTTCACCCTCTCGGCCCCTCGCCGAGCCGGGTTCCGCGACGGTGTCCGACGGCTGGTTCCCGGCGTCCGGCCTCCCGCGCGCGACGACGCGTCGCGCGGCGCGGTGAGGGTGGACGGCACCCACCACCCCCCACTTCATCCCGCCCAGGCCGTCGACGTGCCGAGCCCCGTGCCCGGTGTGCCGCGTGCCCGTGAGGGCGGTCACCGCGCGGAGGATCTGTGCTGCCTCGGCTGTTGCTTCGTACGACGTCGTACGCCCTGTTGTTCATGGCGCTCGCGTGCTTCAGCGGGCAGCTCCACCCCTCGGCCGCACGCCACGGCGCGCAGCGCGTGGTCCTCGACGCGCCCGCGGTCCCGGACCACTGCCACGAAGCCGGTGCCGACCCCGCCGTGCAGTCGTCGGCCCGGGTCCTGGCCTTCACGCCTCCCGGCGTCACCCCGCAGCCGTCGGCGGGCGCCCTGGGCGATGCCCTCACGCTCCGTGTCCCGGACTCCGGGGCCGAGGCCGTGCCGAGCGGCGGCAGATCCGCTCTGAACTCCCTGTGTCGGTGGCGCATATAGGGGTCGCCACGGCCCGCCCCCGCGCCGGCCGCCACGCGCCCCGCCCCTGCGGCGGCGCGTGGGACGAGCCCCGTACGCGTCCGCACCGAACGAGAGCGAAGAGACGAAGCGATGAACTCTCCGACCGCGCACGACCCCACCCCCGCCGGGTCCACCC
>NZ_LIRJ01000553.1 GCF_001419745.1 Streptomyces silaceus
CCCGCCCGCGCCGACCGGCCGCGTCCAGATCGACGACTTCCCGGAGGCCCGTATGCCGCGTACCGTCCCCGCCTCCTCGGCCGGGAGCGAGGAGGCCGACGGCCCGTTGCCGGAGCGCGCGCCGCGCGTGCCCGTCGGCGAGGCGGGACCGGCCCTGGACGCGGCGTGGCGGGCGGAACAGGCGGTGCGCAACCGGGAGATCGCGCGCCACGGCATCCAGGACGCCAGTGAACTGCTGGCCCACCGCTACCGGCTCCCCGACGTCGACGCCGGGTTCTCGCTGCTGCGCCAGGCGTCGCAGCGGCACAACGTGAAGCTTCACAGCGTCGCCGACGCGGTCAACCACGTCCGGCCTCCGTCGGGTACGAAGGTGTGGTTCCCCGGGCGCGCCCGCACCGCGCCGCCCGCCACGTCGGCACTGAACCGGAGCCGTGACAGGGGACGCGCCCGCGAATGGCAGTACAGCGACCTCACCAAGGAGGTCCTGTCCCAGACCTTGGCCATCGTCGGCGCGCCGCGCGGCTCGATGCACGTCATCGAGTCCGACCTGGTGCGCCTGGAGCACCAGCGCAATCTGGACGGCCCGTACAGCGACCGCTTCGCCTTCGTCGAGGACAGCGAGTCCCTCGCGTACTGGCACCTGGCGTCCATGTGCCAGGTCATCGTCCACGACCTCCAGAAGGCCGCGCGTTTCCTGGAGGCCGAATCGCACAGGGTCCTGCTGGAGAGCGGTTGCCGGGCCTCCCACACCGTGCCGCTCCTGGACGAGGGGCACCGGCTGATGGGGGTGGTCTGGGCGCACTACGACCGGCCCCTGTCGACCGGCCTGGACGACGAGCAGCAGCGGGACCTCGACACGGTCGGGGCCCAGGCAGGGGCATGGCTGTCCTGGCACAGGCGCACCGTCCTGATGGACGCGCTGGAGGACCTGCACCACCTGGCCACCGACCGCGACCCGGAGAACTGCTGACGGGGCGACGGCGCGGCTGCCCGACTGCCTTCCGCGCCACGTGGGCACGAACCATGCTGCTCGTTCGCTCAGTTCCGTCGCGAGGTGTCACCGGTGACGTGCGCACGTCTGTCCTCACCCCGGAGGTTTTCTGGAGGGAAGCAGGGGCACTCGCGCTGCGCCTGGGGACGACGATGCGGCGGCATGGGCCGCTGAGGAGACACCATGGAGTGGTTGAGGAAGGCGGCGTGCAGGAACGCGGACCCCGAGCTGTTCTTCCCGGTCGGCGAAAAGGGACCCGCGCTGCGGGACATCCGGGCGGCCAAGCGGATCTGCGCGCGCTGCCCGGTGAAGCGGGAGTGCCTCGACTGGGCGCTCGGCACCGGCCAGACGTCCGGCGTCTGGGGTGGCACCTGCGAGGAGGAGCGGACGGCACTGCGCCGCGCGGAGCGGCGACGCGCGGCCGCGGCGGAGCCCCGTTCGTCGCGTTGAGGCGTACGGGGCATGGCTCCCGACGTCATCGCGGCCGGTGACGCGTGGTCATGGAGCCGGTGCGAAGGCCCCGTCGGTCAGGACGGGCACCACGACAGAGGCGTCCCGTTCCGCCGCGATGGCCACGTCCTCGGCGAACCCGCCGGCGATGAGCTCCCGCCCGGACGCACAGGCGGCGACGGCCCCGTCGACGTCCGGTGCCGAGGTGAAGACCGCCGCCGGGGCCTGCGCCTCCGGCGAGAGCGCGGTGCGGCCGTGGTCCCGCAGTGAGGCGATCACGGCTCCCGCGCCGAGCAGGTCCTCGAGCGAGGGACGGAGGCCGCCGTCGGGCCAGCGTTCTCCGGACGCGATCACGGCGACCGGGCGGTCGACGGTCCCGTGTCCGCTGGCGGCGAGCCACGCGCCCACGGCGGTCGCGTTGCGCAGCGAGGCCGCGACGACCGTGGCGCCGGCGGCCGAGGCGGCGATGGCCGACCCGTTGGGCGACGGAAGCACCAAGCGGGGCGCGAACGGAGCGCGTCGCAGCGCGGCGGGGGACAGCGACCACGGCGACGCGTCGGTGACGGCGCGGCGTCCGACGGCCAGAGCCGCGTTCATCCGGCGGGCGAAGGCCTCGGCGCTCGCATCGCGCCGGCGATAGGGATGGACGCGTGTCCCCGCCTCCACCGCGACCGTGACCGACGTGGTGAACGAGAGCACGTCGACGACCACCAGACAGGCCACGCCCGCCGCGAGACGGTCCGCACCGACCGGCCCCCACTCGAACCGCACCCCATGGCCTGTTTGCCGACTCCAGTCGTCCATGGCGGGGAATCATGCCAGGGGCCCGGACGGTCCAGGCACGAGGCCGGCGTCTCCGTACGAGAGAGGCGTCCTACAGTGGGGCACCATGCCGATCCACGTCCGCGCCCCGGCCCACTGCCCGTTGACCTCCGCGGCCGTCGCCGAACTCGTGACGCTCCCCTCGGAGCCCGAAGTGCCCGACGGTGACGACGACTTCGATCTCGTCGACGCGGCGCTGCGCGAGCGCGGCTGAGGCTGGGACCACGGACTGATCAGCGACTCGTTCGTCAACGGCTTCGGGCACGTGGTCCACAGCGACGGCTGCCAGCCCTTCGGCCACTCCGACGTCCGCTGCCTGCTCGTCTTCGGCCAGTTCTACCCC
>NZ_LIRJ01000554.1 GCF_001419745.1 Streptomyces silaceus
CTCGACCGCAAGTGGCGCGAGCACCTCTACGAGATGGACTACCTCCAGGAGGGCATCTGGATGCGGTCCTACCTGGGCCGGGACCCCCTCTTCGAATTCCAGCGCGAGGGGTACGAGATGTTCGCCGCGATGATGGACGCGATCAAGGAGGAGTCCGTCGGCTACCTGTTCAACCTGGAGGTCCAGGTCGAGCCGCGGGACCAGGCCGAGCGGGACGCCGTGGAGATCAGCGCCAAGGGCCTGCGGGCGGGCCGGGGCGACGGCCAACTGCACTTCAGCGCGCCGACGATGGACACCGCGGAGGGCGTCGTGGAAGGCGACTTCGGGGGCGCCGACGAGGCGCCGGCGGACCGCCGCGGCAAGCGGCGCTGACCGCCGCCGTACGCCACGTACGCCCTATCGGGGCCCGCGCTGTCCGGCCGGGCGGCCCATGCGGCAACAATGGGGGGATGAGCGACAGCCCAGCCCCCCTCGCCGATCCGCACCTAGTCTTCGACCCGCTGACGGGAGACGGCCCGCGGGACATCGTGATCCTCGGCTCCACGGGTTCGGTCGGCACCCAGGCCATCGACCTCGTGCAGCGCAACCCCGAGCGCTTCCGCGTCACCGCGCTGTCCGCCGCGGGCGGCCGCGTCGGCCTCCTCGCCGAGCAGGCCCGCCGGCTGCGGGTGAGGACCGTCGCGGTCGCCCGCGAGGACGTCGTCCCGGCGCTGCGCGAGGCCCTGCGGGACCAGTACGCGGGGGAGCCGCTCCCCGAGATCCTGGCCGGCCCCGAGGCCGCCACCGAGGCCGCCGCCTCCGACTGCCACACGGTCCTCAACGGCATCACCGGCTCCATCGGCCTCGCCCCGACGCTCGCCGCCCTCGAAGCGGGCCGCACCCTCGCGCTCGCCAACAAGGAGTCCCTGATCGTCGGCGGACCGCTGGTGAAGGCGATCGCCAAGCCCGGCCAGATCATCCCGGTCGACTCCGAGCACGCCGCGCTCTTCCAGGGGCTCGCCGCCGGCAAGCGCGCCGACGTACGCAAACTGGTCGTCACCGCCTCCGGCGGCCCCTTCCGGGGACGTAAGAAGGCCGATCTCGCGGACGTCACCCCCGAGGACGCCCTGGCGCACCCCACCTGGGCCATGGGCCCGGTGATCACCATCAACTCCGCGACCCTGGTCAACAAGGGTCTGGAGGTCATCGAGGCACATTTGCTGTACGACATCCCCTTCGACCGCATCGAGGTCGTGGTCCACCCGCAGTCGTACGTGCACTCCATGGTGGAGTTCACCGACGGCTCGACCCTCGCCCAGGCCACGCCGCCCGACATGAGCGGCCCGATCGCGATCGGCATCGGCTGGCCCGAGCGCGTCCCCGACGCCGCCCCCGCCTTCGACTGGACGAAGGCGTCGAGCTGGGAGTTCTTCCCCCTCGACAACGACGCTTTCCCGTCGGTCGGGCTCGCCCGGCACGTCGGGGAGCTCGCGGGCACGGCCCCGGCGGTGTTCAATGCCGCCAACGAGGAGTGCGTCGACGCGTTCCTGAAGGGCGCGCTGCCCTTCAACGGAATCATGGAGACGGTGACCGAGGTCGTGGCGGAACACGGCACACCGGCCGCGGGAACCTCCCTGACCGTCGCGGACGTCCTCGAAGCGGAGACCTGGGCACGTGCTCGGGCACGTGAACTGGCAGGCAAGGCGACCGCGGAGGCTCGTGCATGACGACCTTGATGATGATCCTCGGGATAGTCGTCTTCGTGATCGGGCTGCTCTTCTCGATCGCCTGGCACGAGCTGGGGCACCTGTCGACCGCCAAGATGTTCGGCATCCGCGTGCCGCAGTACATGGTCGGGTTCGGGCCGACCCTGTTCTCGCGCAAGAAGGGCGACACCGAGTACGGCATCAAGGCCATCCCCCTCGGCGGCTACATCCGCATGATCGGCATGTTCCCGCCGGGTGCGGACGGCCGCATCGAGGCACGCTCCACGTCCCCGTGGCGCGGCATGATCGAGGACGCCCGCTCGGCCGCCTTCGAGGAACTGCAGCCCGGCGACGAGTCCCGCCTCTTCTACACGCGCAAGCCGTGGAAGCGCGTGATCGTGATGTTCGCGGGCCCCTTCATGAACCTGGTCCTCGCCGTGGCGATCTTCCTCGGCGTGATGATGACGTTCGGCATCAACAGCCAGACGACCCAGGTCAGCAAGGTCTCGGACTGCGTCATCCAGCAGAGCGAGAACCGCGCCAAGTGCGAGAAGGGCGACCAGGTCGCCCCCGCCAAGGCGGCGGGCCTCAAGCCCGGCGACAAGATCGTCGCCTTCCAGGGGCAGGCCGTCGACGACTGGTCCACGCTCCAGTCGAAGATCCGCGAGACCATCGGCCCGGCCACGATCACGGTCGAGCGGGGCGGCAAGCGGCTCGACCTGCACGCGAACCTGATCAAGAACCAGGTCACCAAGACCGACGGCGACGGCGCGTACGTCGAGGGCAAGTACGTCTTCGCGGGCTTCCTCGGCTTCACCCCCGCCAGCGGGATCGTCCAGCAGTCCTTCGGCGACTCCGTGGACCGCATGGGCGACATGATGGAGAACGGCGTCGAGTCGATCATCGCCCTGCCGTCCAAGATCCCGGATCTGTGGGACGCGGCGTTCGGTGACGGCGAGCGCAAGCAGGACTCCCCGATGGGCGTGGTCGGCGCGGCCCGCGTCGGCGGCGACGTGTTCACCCTGGACATCCCGCCGGAGAACCAGATCGCGATGATGCTGTTCCTCATCGCGGGCTTCAACCTCTCCCTGTTCCTCTTCAACATGCTGCCGCTGCTCCCGCTCGACGGCGGCCACATCGCGGGAGCCCTGTGGGAGTCCCTGCGGAGGAACACGGCGAAGGTCCTGCGCCGCCCGGACCCGGGACCCTTCGACGTCGCGAAGCTGATGCCGGTCGCCTATGTGGTGGCGGGGATCTTCATCTGCTTCACGATCCTGGTGCTCATCGCGGACGTGGTGAATCCGGTGCGCATCTCCTGACGGGACCCGCAGGGCGTCCGCGGAACGAGGACGTCCGGCGGAAGAAGTTCCGGTTACGAGAGGTTTGCGGCGGCCCAGCACTCTATGTGGCGGGCCGCCCACCATTGAGTGGAGTTGCCGCCGTGATGTGCCCGGCCCCACCGGGGTGCCGTAATCTCGAAGCCCGGGGGCCCGCCGATCTCGGGACCCTGATCCACACCTAGTGATCCACACTCTTGGGGATGCTCGCCAGATGACTGCCGTATCGCTCGGAATCCCGTCCGTCCCGACCAAGCTCGCCGACCGAAGGGTCAGCCGGAAGATCCAGGTCGGTTCGGTCGCCGTAGGCGGGGACGCGCCGGTCTCGGTGCAGTCGATGACCACCACGCGCACGTCGGACATCGGTGCCACGCTGCAGCAGATCGCGGAGCTGACCGCGTCCGGCTGCCAGATCGTGCGCGTCGCCTGCCCGACGCAGGACGACGCGGACGCGCTCGCGACGATTGCGAAGAAGTCCCAGATCCCGGTGATCGCGGACATCCACTTCCAGCCGAAGTACGTCTTCGCGGCGATCGACGCCGGGTGCGCGGCGGTCCGCGTCAACCCCGGCAACATCAAGCAGTTCGACGACAAGGTCAAGGAGATCGCGCGCGCGGCCAAGGACGCGGGCACGCCGATCCGGATCGGCGTCAACGCGGGCTCCCTGGACGCGCGGCTGCTGAAGAAGTACGGCAAGGCGACCCCCGAGGCGCTGGTCGAGTCGGCCCTCTGGGAGGCGTCCCTCTTCGAGGAGCACGACTTCCGCGACATCAAGATCTCGGTCAAGCACAACGACCCGGTGGTCATGGTCAACGCCTACCGCCAGTTGGCCGCCCAGTGCGACTACC
>NZ_LIRJ01000555.1 GCF_001419745.1 Streptomyces silaceus
GGGCCGGGGGCGCAGTGGAAGTGTTCTTCACCGAGGGGGGTGTGATCGTGCGGATCATGGAGCGAATATCGGCCGCGGGGCATGGGTCTCGGTCCTCGGTCCTGTTCCTGGCGTGAGTCTCGTCGGCTGCGCGTGGTGGGCCGCACAGGGGCAGGCCCCCGCCGTGGGGGCGAGGGCCTGCTGAAGTGGGGCTGACCGGCGGCCGGTCGACCGTCAGTAGCGGTAGTGGTCGGGCTTGAACGGGCCCTCGACCTCGACGCCGATGTACGCGGCCTGCTCGGGGCGGAGCGTCGTGAGCTTCACGCCGAGCGAGTCGAGGTGCAGGCGGGCGACCTTCTCGTCCAGGTGCTTGGGGAGCACGTAGACGTCGGTCGGGTACTCCTCCTGCTTGGTGAACAGCTCGATCTGGGCCAGCGTCTGGTCCGCGAACGAGTTGGACATCACGAAGGACGGGTGACCGGTCGCGTTGCCCAGGTTCAGCAGGCGGCCCTCGGACAGCACGATGAGGACCTTGCCGTCGGGGAACGTCCAGGTGTGGACCTGCGGCTTGACCTCGTCCTTGACGATGCCGTCGATCTTCGCGAGGCCGGCCATGTCGATCTCGTTGTCGAAGTGGCCGATGTTGCCCACGATCGCCTGGTGCTTCATCTTGGCCATGTCCGAGGCCATGATGATGTCCTTGTTGCCGGTCGTGGTGATGAAGATGTCGGCCTTGTCGACGACCTCGTCGAGCGTGGTGACCTGGTAGCCGTCCATCGCCGCCTGCAGCGCGCAGATCGGGTCGATCTCGGTGACGATCACGCGGGCGCCCTGGCCGCGCAGGGACTCGGCGCAGCCCTTGCCCACGTCGCCGTAGCCGAGGACGACGGCCGTCTTGCCGCCGATGAGGACGTCGGTGGCGCGGTTGATGCCGTCGATCAGCGAGTGGCGGCAGCCGTACTTGTTGTCGAACTTCGACTTCGTCACGGCGTCGTTCACGTTGATCGCCGGGAAGAGGAGCTGGCCGTCACGCTGCATCTCGTAGAGACGGTGGACGCCGGTCGTGGTCTCCTCGGTCACGCCGCGGATCTCCGAGGCGAGCTGGGTCCACTTCTGCGAGCCCTCGGTGATGGTGCGGTTGAGGAGCTGCAGGATGACGCGGTGCTCGTCGTTCTCGGCGGTGTCGACCGAGGGGACCTTGCCGGCCTTCTCGTACTCGACGCCCTTGTGGACCAGGAGCGTGGCGTCGCCGCCGTCGTCCAGGATCATGTTCGGGCCGCCGGTGGGGGTGTTCGGCCAGGTCAGCGCCTGCTCCGTGCACCACCAGTACTCCTCGAGGGTCTCGCCCTTCCAGGCGAAGACCGGGATGCCCTGCGGGTCGTCCGGGGTGCCGTTCGGACCGACGGCGATGGCCGCGGCGGCGTGGTCCTGGGTGGAGAAGATGTTGCAGGACACCCAGCGGACCTCGGCGCCGAGGGCGACCAGGGTCTCGATGAGGACGGCGGTCTGCACGGTCATGTGCAGGGAGCCCATGATGCGGGCGCCGGCCAGCGGCTGGGAGGCGGCGAACTCCTTGCGGATGGACATCAGGCCGGGCATCTCGTGCTCGGCGAGGGTGATCTCCTTGCGGCCGAACTCGGCGAGGGAGAGGTCGGCGACCTTGAAGTCCTTGCCGTTGATGAGAGTCATGAGTGAGCTGCTCCTCGTGGATGGGTCGAGGGTGGACATGGCTGACCTGCGGCATCGGGCACAAGGGTGCACCGGTGCGCGCAGCGCAGTCCGTCGGAGGCCCTCTCTCCCTCGGACGATCCGTGCGTGGACCGCCCGACCGCCATCAGCAGCGACGTCTGGCTCAGTCACAAAGCTACACCGATTGGCCCAGCAAGCCCCAGCCCGCCTCCGGGCACGTCCTGGTGGGCAGATAGGCCGTCAGACCCGGACGATATGGGACCTTTGCGCTTTTGATCCTGCGCTTATGTGTTGCAGGATGCCTGGAGATCGGGAACATTTGCGCGATCTTGTTCGGCAAAGGCGTAAGGAGATCCACGTGACCAGTCCGGCCGACGCCCCCATAGGCGGGGCCAGCGGCGAGCGGAAACGGCTGAAGCTGCTCGCGGTGACCGCCTGTCCGACCGGCATCGCCCACACGTACATGGCGGCCGAGAAGCTCTCGCAGGCCGCGGAGAGCCTCGGCATCGACATGAAGGTGGAGACGCAGGGCTCCATCGGGGCCGAGAACGTTCTCTCTGACAACGATGTCAGAGAAGCCGACGGCATCATCATCGCAGCCGACAAGGACGTCGACCGCAGCCGGTTCGTCGGCAAGCGGGTGCTGTCGGTCGGCGTCTCCGAGGGCATCAGCCACCCGGAGCGGTTGATCGAGCGGGTGCAGAGCGC
>NZ_LIRJ01000556.1 GCF_001419745.1 Streptomyces silaceus
GGGTTCAGGGGGAGGGCGCGAGCGCCCTCCGGGCGGGCGTCAGCCCATGTGCGGGTAGCCGTACTCGGTCGGCGGGACCAGCGTCTCCTTGATGGCGCGGGTCAGCGTCCAGCGCTGCAGGTTCTGCGGGGCACCGGCCTTGTCGTTGGTGCCGGAGGCGCGGCCGCCGCCGAAGGGCTGCTGGCCGACGACGGCGCCGGTCGACTTGTCGTTGATGTAGAAGTTGCCCGCGGCGTAGCGGAGCTTCTCCATCGTGTACGCGGCGGCGGCGCGGTCGTTGGAGATGACCGAACCGGTGAGCGCGTAGTCGGAGGCCGACTCCATCTGCTCCAGCATGGCGTCGTACTGGTCGTCCTCGTAGACGTACACGGCGAGGAACGGGCCGAAGTACTCGGTCGTGAAGACCTCGTTGGCCGGGTCGGTGCACTCGACGACGGTCGGGCGCACGAAGTAGCCCTCGGAGTCGTCGTAGGTGCCACCGGCGATGATCGTGCAGGACGCGTCGGCCTTGGCGCGGTCGATGGCCGCCTTGTTCTTGGCGAACGCGCGCTCGTCGATGACGGCGCCGATGAAGTTCGACAGGTCGGTGACGTCACCCATCTTGATGCCGTCGACCTCGGCCGCGAACTCCTCCTTGAAGCCCGAGTTCCAGATGGAGGCCGGGATGTACGCGCGCGAGGTCGCGGAGCACTTCTGGCCCTGGTACTCGAAGGAGCCGCGGGTCAGCGCGGTCTTCAGGACGGCGCGGTCGGCGCTCGGGTGCGCGACGACGAAGTCCTTGCCGCCGGTCTCGCCGACCAGACGCGGGTAGGTGCGATAGTTCGCGATGTTCTCGCCGACCGTCTTCCACAGGTGCTGGAAGGTCGGGGTCGAGCCGGTGAAGTGGATGCCGGCCAGGTCGCGGTGGGTGAGGGCGACCTCGGAGACGGCGATGCCGTCACCCGTGACGAGGTTGATGACGCCCTTGGGCAGACCGGCCTCCTCCAGGAGCTGCATGAGCAGCACGGCGGCGTGCGTCTGCGTCGGGGACGGCTTCCACACCACGACGTTGCCCATCAGGGCCGGGGCGGTGGGGAGGTTGCCCGCGATGGCCGTGAAGTTGAACGGCGTGATCGCGTAGACGAAGCCCTCCAGCGGGCGGTGGTCCAGACGGTTCCAGACACCCGTGGCGTTCGCCGGGGGCTGCTCGGCGAGCAGGTCGCGGGCGTACTTCACGTTGAAGCGCCAGAAGTCGACGAGCTCGCAGGGCGTGTCGATCTCGGCCTGCTGGGCGGTCTTGGACTGGCCGAGCATCGTGGAGGCGGCCAGCGTCTCGCGCCAGGTGGTGGAGAGCAGCTCGGCGGCGCGCAGGATGATCGCGGCGCGGTCGTCGAAGGACATCGCGCGCCACGCCGGGGCGGCGGCCAGGGCGGCGTCGATCGCGTCCTGGGCGTCCTGCTGCGTGGCGCCGCGGCCGGTGCCGATGACGGCCTTGTGGTTGTGCGGCTGCACGACCTGGAAGGGCTCGCCGCCACCGAGGCGCTTGACGCCGCCGATGGTCATCGGCAGCTCGATGGGGTTCTCGGCGAGCTCCTTGAGCTTGGCCTCGAGGCGGGCGCGCTCCGGGGAGCCGGGGGCGTAACCGTGTACCGGCTCGTTGACCGGGGCGGGGACCTGGGTCACAGCGTCCATGAGTTCCGTATCTCCTTAAGAGGGTCGAGGGGTTGGGAGCTCAGCCCTTGGTTCAGTCCTTGGTGAGGATGGAGCGGGCGAAGAAGAGCAGGTTGGCGGGCTTCTCGGCGAGACGGCGCATGAAGTAGCCGTACCAGTCGGTGCCGTAGGCGGTGTAGACGCGCATGCGGTGGCCCTCGGCGGCGAGCCGCAGGTGCTCGTCGCTGCGGATGCCGTACAGCATCTGGAACTCGTACTCGTCCAGCTTGCGCCCCGCGCGCCGCGCGAGCTCCTGCGCGATGGAGATCAGGCGCGGGTCGTGGGACCCGATCATCGGGTACCCCTCGCCCTCCATGAGGATGCGCAGGATCCGGACGTACGCCTTGTCGATCTCGGCCTTGTCCTGGAAGGCGACCTCGGCGGGCTCCTTGTAGGCGCCCTTCACGATGCGCACGCGGCTGCCGTTGCCGGCCAGGCGCCGGGCGTCGGCCTCGGTGCGGAAGAGGTAGGCCTGGATGACGCAGCCGGTCTGCGGGAAGTCCTTCCGCAGTTCCTCGTGGATGGCGAACATCGAGTCGAGGGTGGTGTGGTCCTCGGCGTCCAGGGTGACCGTGGTGCCGATGGCGGCGGCGGCCTCGACGACCGGGCGGACGTTGGCGAGGGCCAGCTCGTGGCCGTTCTCCAGCGCCTGGCCGAACATCGACAGCTTCACGGACATCTCGGCCCTGGTGCCCAGGCCCAGGTCCTTCAGGCGCTCGATGAGCTCCAGGTAGGCGTCGCGGGCGGCGTGGGACTGCTCGACGGTGGTGATGTCCTCGCCCACCACGTCGAGGGTGACCTCCAGGCCCTTGTCGGCGGCGTCGACGATGATCGGGACGACCTGGTCGACGCTCTCGCCGGCGATGAACCGGGCGACGACCTGCTTGGTGCCGGGGGCCGCCGAGACGAAACGGCGCATCTTGTCGCTGCGCGACGCGGCGAGGATCACGGGACCCAGCACGGGGCACCTCCACGGGTGTACGAAAGCGGGTGCCCTACCGGCATAGCCCTACATAAGGGGAATGCGGCGGTACGGCACGGAGAACCACCGTGAAATTTAAGGATCCCTCCGATCGTGGGCCATCGACAGCTGTCACGCATCCGTGCCCTGGATCTCAGACAGATGTCTGAAGGATCGGGCGGGCTGCGCGAGAATGGTCATCGTGAAGGGCGATTACCAAGAACTGGTCGACGAGATCTCGGCGCTGCTGGGCGCCCCGGCGACCCTGGAGAACCGGGATTTCGAGCTGATCGCCTTCGGCGCGCACGACGGCGGGGGCGACGGCGACAGCGGCTTCGACGCGAGCGTCCTGGACCCGGTCAGGACCCGCTCGATCCTGACCCGCCGCTCCACGTCGGAGGTCCGCGCCTGGTTCGAGGGCTTCGGCATCACCCGCGCCACCGCCCCGGTCCGCATCCCGCCCACCCCGGAGGCGGGCGTCTACCGCGGAAGGATCTGCCTGCCGGTACGCCATCGGGGTTTCGCCCTCGGATACGTCTGGCTCCTGGACGGCGAGCCGGGGCCCGGCGAGCAGCAGCTGAGCGCCGCCATGGAGGTGGCCGCCAGGATCGGCGCGCTCCTCGCCGACGAGGCGCAGGCGGGTGCCGACCTGACCCGCGAGTTCCGCGCGGTCCTGACCGCCGAACGGGGGTGGCAGCGCGACATGGCGGTGGCCGCCCTGCGCACCGCCCTCGGCCCCCGGGGCGAGGGCCTGCACGCGGTGGTGTGCGTGGCCCCCTGGCGCTCGGCAGACCCGGACGACGCCCCGGCCGCCCGCACGGTGCCGGGCGCGGCGGCGGTGTGCACGGTGCCGTGGGGCACGACCGCGCAGTCCCTGGCGGCGCTGGTGCGGCTGCGCTCGGCCGACGCGCTGTCCCCCGCGCACACGGCCGCCTCCCGGCTGCTGGACGCGGCGCCGGGCGCCGCGGCCGGCATCGCCGGGGCCCGGCACGGCCTGGACGACCTGGGCGCCGCCTGGTGGGAGGCGTCGGGCGCGGCCCGCGCGGCGCTCGCCGAGCGGCGCTTCGGACCGGTGGCCCAGTGGTCGGACGTGGGCCCCTACCGGCTCCTGACCGCGCTGCCCCCGGAGGCCGCGCACGACCCGGTGGCCAAGGCGCTCCTGGGCCCCGCCCACCGCGAACTGGCGCGCACCGCCGAGGTGTTCCTCGACTGCGCGGGGCAGGCGGGCCGCACGGCGGCGGAGCTGGGCATCCACCGCCAGACGCTCTACTACCGCCTCTCGCGCGTGGAGCAGCTCACCGGACTCGACCTGGACGAGGGCGAGGACCGGCTGCTCCTGCACATGGTCCTGAAGTCGTCACGACTGTAAGGACCGCGCAACGAACGATTACGGCCATGATCGTGGGGCGGTACGGTTCTCCGCGTCCGAACATTCATCCCCCCACTTTGGGAGATCGAACACCTCATGAAGTTCAGGCTGTTGGCCCCCGCGGTCGCCTTCTCCGCCGTCGCTCTCGTCGGCACCACCCTGGCCACGGGCGGCACCGCCGTCGCCGCGACGAAGCCCGACTGCTCGCGGGGCATGTCCAACGTCCCCGCCAAGGAGACGGTGAAGCTGCGCACCCACCCCAAGACCAGCGCCACCGCGGTCGGCCAGTGGAACAAGGGCAAGAAGGGCTTCCTCTGCAACGACGGCGCGTCCTTCAAGGGCGGGTCGTACAACCTGTGCGGCAAGAAGAGCAACAAGTGGCTGTACGCGGCGCCGTACGGCACCAGCAAGAAGGGCTACGTCCCGGCCACGTGCATCAAGTGGTCGTAAGCACGGCACGTTGACACAAGGGAGGAACGCCTGGCGCCCCTCCCCCGGCCGGCGGCGAGCATCCCCTCGCCGCCGGCCCCTTTGATGCGGCCCGGTGTCCGACCGCGTCATCCGGCCAGGTGCCGGGCGAAGAACGCGCGTACGTGATGGCGCACGGCCGGGACCGAGACGGCCGGGGCGACACCGCCGACCAGCGCGAGCCGGTCCGCGGCGGGCATCAGTCCGGCCTCCTGCAGCTGGGGCGCCATGGCGGCGTAGTCCGTGAACACCCAGTGCGCGGCGTCCTCGACCTCCACCCGGCGGGCGAGCCCCCGCGACCGGGCGAGCACGGCCGACCACGCCCGCTCCATGTCCTTCCGGCCGGGAAAGCCGTCGGTGCCCAGGAGCAGCAGCGGC
This sequence comes from Streptomyces silaceus, assembly GCF_001419745.1. Classification (GTDB taxonomy): domain Bacteria; phylum Actinomycetota; class Actinomycetes; order Streptomycetales; family Streptomycetaceae; genus Streptomyces; species Streptomyces silaceus. The sequence continues at coordinate 4,866 of NZ_LIRJ01000556.1, forward strand.
CGGTCGGTGCCGTGCCGGGCCACCGGGAACAGCGGCCCTTCCCGGCCGGGCGCCTCGGGCGCCTCGTCGAGGAAGCCCTCCATGGTCACCGCGGCGGCGACACGGCGGTCCTCGTCCATCGCCAGGGCCACGGCGGTGCCGCCCGCCGAGTGGCCGTAGAGACCCACGCGGCACGGGTCCAGCGCCCTGCCGAGCCACCGGGGCACCGGACGTCCGGCCGCGTCGGCAGGGCGCCCGGCCGCCGCCTCCGCCACCTGGTCCAGGACGAACCGCAGGTCCGCGACCCGGGTGTCGATCATGGTGCGGAACTGCCGTGCGTCCAGCCGGGGATCCGTACGGAAGACGGTCTCGCGGACCCGCTTCCTGCCCCGCATCGGGACGGGGAACTCCACCTCGCTGGTGTCGCCGGGATGGTCGACGGTCAGCACCACCCGGCCGTGGCTCGCCAGTTCCTCGGCGAGCCCGGTGCCGAGGGTGCGGGGGTCACCGCCGCCGGGGCTGTACAGGAGCACCGGCCACCGCCCGGCCCGCGCGGGGGCGTCCGGGTGGGAGTGGGTCGCGGTCGCCGCCCAGTCCACGCCGCTCGGGGGCAGGCGGTGCACCGACGCGTCGATCGCCCCGAACAGCCGCGCCGCCGCCCGGGTCATCTGCCGGGCGACGGGACGGCCCCGGACGTCTCGGGCCGGGTAGAACACCGTGACCATCAGCTCCCGTACGGGGATCCCGGGCGTCCACGGATCGCGCCGGGAGCGGTCGACCAGATAGAGGGTGGTGACGCCGGTCGGGTACGGGCCGGTCGGCGCCGGCAGGGTCAGGGTGAGGCCCGCGTCGGCCCCGGCTCCCC
>NZ_LIRJ01000557.1 GCF_001419745.1 Streptomyces silaceus
GGGCCGCGGGCGGCACCGTGGGCGTGGAGCACCCCGGGGAACGGGAGCTCACCGGGCGGCTGTTGACCGGTGTCCTGGGCGGGTGGGCGCTGGCGGGAGCCGTGGCCCTGCGGGTCGTCGCCCGGGGCCGCCCCGCCGGTCTCCCCCGCTGGATCCCCCTGTCCCTGGGCTGGCTCGGCTCGGGCTCGCTGTTCGCGTGGAGCGCCTGGAAGCTGCCGTTCACCCTCTATCTGGCCCTGGCGGACCCGCCCGAGGCGAAGCTTCCGGAGAACCTGGCGATGGCGGTGTGCACGCACGCGGTGGCGGTGGTGACGGGGGCGGCGATGCTGGGGGCTCTCGTACGTCGCCGTCGGGGTGAGGGTGCGCGGTCGCGTACGTACGTAAGGGGCGGCCCCCGGGGAGGGGCCGCCCCTTACGTGTGAGGGGAGAGCTGAGGGTCTAGTCGCGGGGGTCCTGCTGGGACTCCCGCTTCTTCGCCTGCTGCTCCTGCTTCTCCTTGATCCGCACGGCTTCCTTGCGGACCTCCGCCTGGGTGGCGCGCTCCTGGCGCAGCCAGCCGGGCTGCTCCTGCTTGAGGGCCTCGATCTGCTCCGTGGTCAGCGGCTCCGTGACCCCGCCGCGCGCGAGGCCCGCGATGGAGACACCGAGCTTGGCCGCGACCACCGGCCGGGGATGCGGGCCGGTGCGGCGCAGTTCCTGGAGCCACTCGGGCGGGTCGGCCTGCAGCGCGTTCAGCTCGCTGCGCGAGACGACACCCTCCTGGAATTCTGCGGGGGTGGCCTGGAGGTACACACCCAGCTTCTTCGCCGCGGTCGCGGGCTTCATGGTCTGGGCGTTTTGGTGCGACGTCATGCCCTCAAGGGTATCGAGCGTGTGCGCGACCTCCGACCACGACGGGTAGCCTGGCGAGGTGACAGGCTCGGAAGTAACCCCTTCGTTCCGGCTCGCCTACGTCCCGGGGGTGACGCCCACCAAATGGGTGCGGATCTGGAACGAGCGGCTGCCCGACGTCCCCCTGACCCTGATGCAGGTCTCCGCCGCCGAAGCGGCTGACGTGCTGCGGGCGGGCGGCGCCGACGCCGGGTTCGTACGGCTCCCCGTCGACCGGACGGATCTCAGCGCGATCCCTCTCTACACCGAGACGACGGTCGTCGTGATCCCCAAGGACCACGTGGTCGCCGCGGTCGACGAGGTGTCGCCGGAGGATCTCGCCGACGAGGTCGTCTTCCACCCCCTCGACGACGCGCTCGAGTGGGAGCGGCGGCCGGGCAAGCCCGCGTACGAGCGTCCCGCGACGACCGCGGACGCCGTCGAG
>NZ_LIRJ01000558.1 GCF_001419745.1 Streptomyces silaceus
GGCGGGCGGCAGGGGCCGGGGGAGCGGGCCTTCGCGATCGGCGCCGTGGTGATGTCGGCCGCGTTCATCGTGGTGTTCGCGGGGCTGCCCACCGGCGTCGCGGTCGCCGCCGCGCTGGTGGCGGGCATGGCCGACGGCCTCACCGAGATCGCGTACGTCACCCGGCTCCAGGAGGCGCCCGACGAGCAGCGCGGTCGGCTCTTCGGCCTCACCGCGTCCGTCGAGAACACCGGCTTCGGCCTCGGCATGCTGCTCAGCGGCGCGCTCCTCGAACGCTTCTCCCCGTTCCAGGTCGTGGGCCTGTTCCAGGGCGTGGCGATCGTCGTGTGCCTGGGGCTGCTCGTCGCGATCGTGCGGTACGGGCGGCGGAACACGGCCGAGCCGCCGGATGAGGCCGACCCGTCCGCGGAGGCCGGGCCGCCCGCCGGGCCCGCCCGGTCCGCACCCGGCGTCCCCAGCACCCACAGCCACAGCACGAGCCCGAGCGAGAGCGAGGCCCGATGACCGCCGCCGCCCGTGACGCCGTCGCCGTCGTCGGGATGTCGTTCCGGCTGCCCGGCGCGGACACCCCCGAGGAGTTCTGGCGCACGATCCACGACGGCGCCGACCGCATCCGCCGCTTCACCGACGAGGAGCTCGCCGCCGCCGGAGTGCCCGAAGAGCGCTACCGCGCCGACGACTTCGTCGGGGCCAGCGGGATCATCGACGACATCGCGGGCTTCGACGCGGGCTTCTTCGGCATGAGCGCGCACGAGGCGCGGATCAGCGATCCGCAGCACCGGCTGTTCCTGGAGTGCGTCCACCACGCGCTGGAGGACGCCGGGTACGCGGGCGCGCCCGGCCGCTCCGGCGCGGGCGAGGTCGGCGTCTTCGCCAGCACCGGCTACCACCTCTACTCGTTCCAGACGTATCTGCAGAACAACGTCCTGCCGGCCGGCGTCCCCGACTGGGTCGCCGGACTCCAGGTCAGCGTCGGCAACTTCACCGACTTCACCGCCACCCGCACCGCGTTCCGCCTCGGCCTGACCGGTCCGGCCATCGGTGTCCAGACGGCGTGCTCCAGTTCGCTGACCGCCGTCCACCTCGCCGCGCAGTCCGTCGTCACCGGCGAGTGCGACATCGCGGTGGCCGGGTCGACCGCCGTCCATGTGCCACAGGTGCTCGGCTACCAGTACGTCAAGGGCTCGATCCTCTCCAAGAGCGGCTGTCTGCGCCCCTTCGACGCCGACGCCGACGGCACGGTCGGCGGTACCGGCGTGGTGGCCCTGGTCCTCAAGAGCCTGGAGCGGGCCGTCGCGGACGGTGACCACATCCACGGCGTCATCCGGGGCTGGGGCGCCAACAACGACGGCTCCGACAAGAAGGCGTTCAGCGCGCCCAGCGCGGACGGCCAGCGCGGCGCGATCCGGCGGGCTCTTGAGCGGGCGGGCGTCGACGCGGGCAGCATCGGCTATCTGGAGACGCACGGGACCGGCACCTTCAAGGGCGACCCGATCGAGTTCGCGGGCGCCACCGCCGCGTTCCGCGCCGACACCGACCGCACCGGCTACTGCGCGCTCGGCTCGGTGAAGGCCAACATCGGTCACCTCGACGTGTGTTCGGGCATCGCGAGCGTCGTCAAGGCGCTCCTCGTGCTGCGGCACGGCATCATCCCGCCGATGGCCAACTTCCGGCGGGCCAACCCCGCCCTGGACCTCGCGGCCAGCCCCTTCTACATCCCCGACTCGCCGCGCCCGTGGCCGGCGGGGGAGGGGCCGCGCCGGGCCTGCGTCAGCTCGTTCGGCGTCGGCGGCACCAACGTCCACGTCGTCCTGGAGCAGGCGCCCGAACCGGCGCCCCGCCCCGCCGACGTACCGCCGCCCCCGGGCGTCCTGCTCGTCGCGGGCCACACGGAGGCGGCGCTCGCCGACAACGTCACGGCCCTGCGCGACCATCTGCGCGCCCACCCCGGCACGCACCCCGCGGACCTCGTCACGACGCAGGCGCTCGGCCGTGCCCACCGCAGGCACCGGATCGCGGTGCGCGGCGAGACCGTGGCCGCGCTCACCGGCGCCCTGGACGACTGGCTCGCCGGGCCCCGGACACCGGCGGCGGGCGGCGCCGACGCGGCGTTCCTCTTCACCGGCCAGGGCAGCCTCCACCGGGGCGCGGCCCGGGAGCTCCACGCCCGCTTCCCCGTCGTACGCGAGGTCCTCGACGCCTGCGAGCGGCAGTTCGCCGCGCTCACCGGCGGCGACAGCCTCCTGGCCCCGCTGCTCGACGAGACGTACGCGGGCGCCGGGTTCACGGGAGCCGCAGGCACGGACGGCACGGTAGGCACCGCAGGCACGGAAGGCCCCGCGGGCGAGGAGCCGGTGTGGCCCACCGAGGTCGCGCAGCCCGCGCTCTTCGCGCTGCAGTGCGCGCTCGTCGCGCTGTGGCGCGAGTCCGGGATCGCGCCGGCCGTGGTGGCCGGGCACAGCGTGGGGGAGTACGGCGCCCTGCACGCGGCCGGGGTGCTGTCCGTCGAGGACGGCCTGCGCCTGACGGCCGAGCGCGGCCGGCTGATGGCACGGCACTGCGCGCCGGGCGCGATGGTCGCGGTGCCGGTCGCGGCGCACGAGGCGGAGGAGTTCGCCGCCGCCGTGCCCGGCGTGGAGCTCGCGGTCGTCAACGGCGAGCGGAGCCAGGTCCTCGCCGGCCCGGCCGACGCCGTGGCCCGGCTGACGGCGCTGCTGGCCGAGCGCGGCGTCCCGGCGCGCGAACTGCCCGTACGGCACGCCTTCCACACGGCGCTCATGGATCCGGTGCTCGACGGGCTGCGCGAGNNGGCCGTCCGACGTGCCGTTCGTCAGCGGCCTCGACGGGCTCACGCGGCCCGCCGGGTGGCTGCCGGACGCGGAGTACTGCGTACGCCAGGCGCGTGACCCGGTCCGGTTCGACGACGTACTGGGCGAGGTGGGCACCTCGTACGACGGCGTGGGCGCGCTGGTGGAGATCGGCCCGCACACGACGCTCAGCGGTCTGGCGCGCCGTCGGCTGCCGGACCGGGCCGCGCTGCCGACGCTGCGGCGCGGCGCGGGGCTCGCACCGCTGTGGGACGCGGCGGCCGGCCTGTACCGGGCCGGGGCACCCGTCGACTGGCGGACCTTCATGGGCGGGGCGGGGCGCAGGATCCCCCTGCCCGGCTACCGATTCCAGCACAAGGACTACTGGACCGGGCCGGAGAACCACCTTCCCCGGCTCGCACAACCGGCAAGGGATGAGGCCGAAGTGGCACAGGACGAGGCAGCGGTCGAGCACGTGCTGCAGCACATCATCAAGGTCACCGCGAAGCACCTCAGCTACGACACCAGCGAGATAGCCGAGG
>NZ_LIRJ01000559.1 GCF_001419745.1 Streptomyces silaceus
TCTCCCGCGAGGAGGGCGAACACCGCGTCGCGCGTCGCCATCGCCCGCAGCACCCGCAGGTCGGCGGCCCCGACCAGGCCACGGGCGACCAGTTCGGCGCCGGGCAGCCGTGCCGCGTCACCGCTCGCCGCGAGCGCCTCCGCCCAGTCCCGTTCGCTCAGGCGGCCCGAGCGCAGGAGCAGCACCTCGGGGCCCGGGGCGCCCGGACTCTCGGCCTCGACCACCCGGCCCTGCCGGAGCCGGAACACGCCGCCGGGCCTGCCGAGGACCCGCAGTCCGCCGGTGACGGCGTCGGCCGCGCACCCGGCGAGGGCGCGGGACAGGAGGCCGTGGCCGGCCGGGTCGAGCAGACCTCTCGGCGGATCCGGCATCAGCGCCCCCGACTCTCCCTCACACGTCCTCGACTGTCCGCGCCATCGCACGTCCTCTGGCTGTCCGCCATCGCCCGTGCCGTCACGCCTGGTTGACGCGGGTGGGCATGTTTACCAAGCGGGAGGTGCGTTCCTCCGGGGATCGCCCAATGTGACGGAACTTGGCGGCGTGTGCCGGGTGCGGGGCGCTTTCGGTCGCCCGTCCGACCGCTCGTACCGCCGCTTCGACCGATCTCGGCGACCGGGCACGCAAACGCCGATCGTGTGGCCGAATTACGTCATCGAATGAGCATCCGGGAGCAGGGAACTGTCGGCCCCAAGCATGTTCCGCTGGAATGTGCCACTGCCTTCCGCACGCGTCTTCCGCCGTCATAGCCTCCGCGTCACCGCAGCGCACCAGCACGGTGCGTGAGCGGTGTGGGGAGGGGAGCTCCGAGTGCCCGGTATAGATGTTTGCCTGCTGGAAGTGATGTCCGTGCCGGGCGCTCGGGGCGCGGCCCTCGTGGACTGGACCTGCGGACTCTCGCTCGGCTCGGCCGGCGAACCGCCGCACGGCGAGGCGGAGTCGGCGGCGGCCGAGGCCGCCGAGCTGGCGCGCATGTCCATGGAGTGCCGCACGTTCCGCCCCTCCGTGCGCAGGGCGCTGCCCGCACAGGTTCCCCGCCAGGTGCCGGTGGAGGGACTCGTGCACGGCCCCGGTCATGGGTCGGGACATGCACCGGGGCACGCGTCAGGGCACGCGTCGGGGCTCGGATCGAGCCACGGAACGAGCCACGGATCGGTTCACGGCTCCGATCCCGCCCCCGGGCACGGCTCCGGAAACGGCCCGGGACACGTCCCGGGGACCGGACTGGAGCACGTGCCCGCGCAACGCGGTCCCGGGCAGGCCCCGGGCGCGGGTCCGGGACACCTCCCGGGCACGTCCCCGGGCCGCCTCCTCCCCGAGTTACCCGGCGGATCCCCCCACCACGTCCCGGAGTTACCGGGCGGGCCCCCGCCGGACACGACCGGCGGGGGCGGGGAGTCCCCCAGCCTCACCGCTCCCGTCGACCGCCCGGCCCACGCGCCGCTCATCCCCCACGCCTCCGGCTCCTCGCACTCCCCCCACGCCCACCTCCCCGTCCCCGTCGGCCGGCTCGACGTGGAGGATCTGATCGTCACCACCCGGACCGAGTACCACGTACTCCGTTTCGTGGAGACCGAGTTCGACGCCAGCGTCTTCCTGCACATGTGGCTCGACCGCGACGCGGGGAACCTCGCCGTCGCACGGCTGCGGCTGCAGGACGTCGCCCGACGGCTGGTCCTGGAATGACGACGGCCGTGCCCGCGCCGGGCCCCGTCCTGCCCACCCGGTGTTCGATGCTGGTCCGCCTCGCGATGGAGGGGGCCACCGGGGCGCTGGTGCGCGACGCCGGGACGGTCTACCTCGCCGACGGCCGCGTCATCCACGCCGAGAGCACGGCGGCACCCGGCGTCGACGTCCTGCTGACGGCGGGCGGCCGGCTGCCGCGCGCCGTGTGGGACGCGGCGGTCAAGCGGGCCGGGCCCGGCCGCACCGTCTCCCGGATCCTCCTCGACGGCGGCCATCTGCGCCCCGGCGAACTGGAGATCTGCCTGTCGACCGCGCTGTTCGACGCCGCGCTCTTCGCGCTGGCGCCGGGCAACGGACCCGCCCGCTTCCGGCACGGCGTCGCCCACCGGATGGGCATGCCACGCCCCGTGACCGCCGCCGCGGTGGAGCGGGAGACGCGCCGCCGCCGCGAGCTGCTCGACGGCCTCTGGCCCGGCCGGATCATCGACACGGCGCCGGTGGTGCCGCGCCCGGCCGCCGCCGAACGCTGGGCACCGCCGCGCCAGCGCGCGCTGCTCGACCTGGCCGACGGCACCCACACCCCGGCGGACCTCTCCCGGCTCCTGGGCCGGCCCGCCTTCCACGTCCTCCTGGAGGTACGGCGCCTCGCCGTCGCGGGACTGATCGACGTACCGCGCGACACGCCGCGCGAAAGACCGCGCGCGGCCCACGCCCGCCCGCACGCGCCGGACCCCGGCGCCGCCGCCGCCCTGCCGGGCCCCCGTGC
>NZ_LIRJ01000056.1 GCF_001419745.1 Streptomyces silaceus
CCCGGGGGGTGCTGATCGACGTCGGGGGAGTGCTGGTCCGGGAGTATCTGCCCGCCGCCGCGGCCGCGTGGGGCGCGCGGCTCGGCATCTCCGCGCGGGACTTTCTCGCGGCGCTCTACGAAGGCAACGATTCCGGAGTGCTGATCGGTGCCGTCACCGAGGACGCGTGGTGGCGCACGATCGCGCGTCGGCTGGACGTCGGCGCGGAGGTGGCCGCCGAGATACGGCGGGACCTGGCGGCGCGGGAGACGTGGGACGAGGTCTTGGTGGCGGGGCTGCGCGGTCTGCGGGGCCTGCGGGGTCTCCGGGGCGTGGACAGCGGGGCCGGTCGTGTGGCGACGGCGGTCGTCAGCAACACATGGCCGGACCTGCGGAGAAGGATGACCGAGGGCGGACTCCTGGACGTCGCCGACCACGTGGTCCTGTCCTGCGAGGTGGGCTGCGCCAAGCCGGATCCCCGCATCTACGAGATCGCGCTGCGGCGCACGGGCACGGAGCCCGACCGGACGCTGTTCGTGGACGACGTGGTGGAGAACGTCGAGGCGGCGCGAGCGCTGGGAATGGTGGGACATGTCCACAGGGACACGGTGGACACGCTCGGCCGGATCGACGCGTTCTTGGCGGAACGCGGCGGTGCGTGAACGGCTGACGCGACGGAACTCCCTGCGACTGCGCGGTCGACTACGCGGCCTTCACGACCTCCTCGCGGACGGCGGTCGCCCACTCCGTCACCAACTGCTCGTATTCACGGCGCTGTTCGGCGGAGAGACGACCGCCGGCGCGCAGCCAAAGGCCGCGAATCCGCTCGTTCAGTTCGACAGAAGACCGCACGGGGCCAGGGGGCGGTGGGGTTAAGGGCATGGCGTCAAGCCTAGGGGATGGCTACGACAATCGGAACTGTCAGCTACCGCACACCTCCACCAAGTGATCACGGCGCCCGGTCGCCGGTCTCGCACCCGTGTGAAACGGTAGATATGGCTGTAAAACCCCCACCCTCTATGGAAAGCGGTCGGTGAAGCCATGTCCTCGAAGCGACGCCGCAAGAAGAAGGCCCGCCGCAAGCACGCGGCCAACCACGGCAGCCGTCCTCAGTCGTGACGTACCGAGGTCGGACGTATGTCTGAATAAAAGGGGCGCATCCAGAAGGGGGCCCCCTGCCGAAGTTACTGCGGGACATCCGGGACCAGGCCCCCGTTCCGGATGAGTCGGCAGCCGCTGGCGTCGTGTATGGAGGTGCTCGACGCCAGCGGCATTGCCGTGTCCGCCGGTCTCCGTCCCGGATACCGTCCCTGTCCCTGTCCCTGTCCCCGTCCCCGTCTCCTGTACCGGCTCCCGGCCTCGCCCCCGGCCCCGGTCACTGTCGCTGTGCGTCGCGCAGCGAGAGGAGGTACGTCGCGGTCACCGCGACGGCACGGTCCTCGTCCTGGGACAGTTCCACGAGGGCACGGGACGCCGTTTCCCCCGGGATGCCTGCCAACGCCTGGGTCAGCCGCCCGCGCGCGCGGGCCTCCGTGCCGTCGTGGGCGATACGGTCGACGAGCCGGGCCGCGATCGCGTCGGCCGCCCCGTATCCGTCCCCGGCTTCTGCCGCCGTCTCGCTCTCGCTCCCGCTCTCGGCCGCCAGCACGCTCAGCGCGTCGGCCGCGTCCGTGTCGTTCCGCCCCGCCACGATCATGTCGACGAGCGTCGGGATCGCATCCGCCACTCCCCGCGTCCCGAGCGCCAGGGCCGCGTACCCGCGGACCACGGCGTCGGGGTGCGTGAGCGCGCCCCGCAACGGCTCGGTCGCCTCGCCGTCGGGCAGCGCGGCGAGGGACTGAACGGCACGTTCCCGCACGGCGGCCACCGGTGAGCCGAGCGCGTCGGCCAGCAGCGCCGGGGCGCCGTCGCCGGAGCGCGCCAGGGCCCAGCGAAGGGCTCCGGCGACGTTCGGCACCGTCTCGCTCAGCGCCGCCTCGACCAGGGCCTCGACCGGCACCGGGACCTCGTCGGCCGAGGACGCCGAGGAGAGCGCCGCGCGCTGCCGTGCGGCGGGGCTCTGCGACCCCAGTGCCTGGAGGAGCGCGACGGCCTGGAGGACGTCCTCCCAGCCGGCGGGTCCGGCGGCGTCGATCCGGGACAGGCGGGTGAGCAACTCCTTCTCCGCCGCGATGCGTTCGCGTGTCTGGCGGATGAGGTCGCCGACGAGCGCGGAGGGCGCGAAGCCGGGGTCGTCGAGCGCGCGCCCGATCTCGCGCAGCGAAAGACCCAGCGAGCGCAGGCTCTCGACGTGGAAGATCCGCCGGATGTCGTCGTCGGAGTACTCCCGGTACCCGGAGCCCGTACGGCCCGAAGGGCGCACCAGGCCGAGCGACTCGTAGTGCCTGAGCATGCGGGCGCTGACCCCGGACCGCCGCGCCACCTCACCGATCAACACGCTCTATTGTCCCTCGTGGCCGATGCCTGGTGCTTCCTGGTCGACGCCATGCCCTTCGGCTCCCTGGTCTCCCCGGTCTCCCTCGTCCCCCTGGCCGACCTCGTCGCCGGAACCGTGCTGCCCCGCCTGACCGGCACCGCCGAGCACCACGACCCGCTTCGCCTCCTCGATCGCGAACTCGAACCCGGTGTCCGGGTCGCGCAGCAGCCGCTGGGTGGCGAGCGCGTGGGTGCGTACGCGCGGGTCGGGCGCCGTCGCCGCCGCGTCCAGCGCCGGCACGATCACGTCGCCCAGTGCGACGAGAGCCCGACTGAGACTCAGCTGCGTCTCCCGCTCCCCGCGCCCCAGTTGCGTCGCCAGCACCTCGGCCAACGCGGGCTGCTCGCCCTCCGGCACGAGCACGACCGCGGCCCGCCAGGCACTCCGCGCCACCTCGTCGTCGGCATCGGTCAACAGGTCCCGTGTGATCGCGGGCCACGCCCGCTGATCCCCGACCTTGGACAGCGTGTGCAGTGCCTGACTGCGCGCCTGCGTACGCTCCGAACGGACCTCGTGGAGCAGCCGGGGGAGCGTCAGCGAAACCGGGTGCCGGGTGAGCGCCCAGGTCAGCATGTCGCGTACGAAGAACTCGGGCTCGACCGCGGACCGTTCGACGAGCTTGTCGACGAAGCGGGGGTCGGGCGTCGTACCGACCGTCAGAGCGGCCCGCAGTCGTACGGACGCATCGGCGTCCTCCAGCCCCCGCAGCGCTCGGAGCGCTTCCGTGTCCTGTGCAGTGATCGTCATCGGACCACCTCCTTGGCAAGCAGTGAAGGCCTTGTCACGGTGTCAAGGTCAAACGGGACGCCAGGGTCCTCGCCCACTCGCCGGGCGAAGCGAACACGACGACGCCCCGTCCCAAGAAGGGGACGGGGCGTCGTGGTCGTGGTGAGAGGGGGAGCAGGTGGCGGACCGGACGATCCCGCCGCGCGCACCCTTGTGCGCGGGTCAGCCCGCCGATTCCCCCGCATGCGGGCTGAGCGTCCCCGTCGCCACCAGGATGATCAGGACGATGCCGAGGAGGACGCGGTAGTAGACGAACGGCATGAAGCTCTTCGTGGTGATGAACTTCATGAACCAGGCGATGACCGCGTAGCCGACCACGAAGGCGATGATCGTGGCGAAGATCGTCGGGCCCCAGGAGACGTGCCCCTCGCCGGCGTCCTTCAGCTCGAAGACGCCGGAGGCGAGCACCGCGGGGATGGCGAGGAGGAAGGAGTAGCGGGCCGCGGCCTCGCGGGTGTAGCCCATGAGGAGGCCGCCGCTGATCGTGGCGCCCGAGCGGGAGACGCCGGGGATGAGCGCCATCGCCTGGCAGATGCCGAAGATCAGGCCGTCCTTGACGCCCAGTTCCTTGAGGTCCTTGCGGTGGCGGATGGCGCGGTGCTTGCCGCCCGTCTCGTCACGGGCCGCCAGGCGGTCGGCGATGCCGAGCACGATGCCCATCACGATCAGCGTCGTGGCGATCAGGCGGAGATCGCGGAAGGGGCCCTCGATCTGGTCCTTGAGCGTGACGCCGAGGACGCCGATCGGGATCGAGCCGACGATGACCAGCCAGCCCATCTGCGCGTCGTGGTCCGAGCGCGGCACCTTGCCGAAGAGCGAGCCGAACCACGCCGACAGGATGCGTGCGATGTCCTTGCGGAAATAGATGAGTACGGCGGCCTCGGTGCCGATCTGGGTGATGGCCGTGAACGCGGCCCCCGGGTCGTGCCAGCCGGCGAACGCCGCGGTCAGCCGCAGATGCGCGCTGGAGGAGATCGGGAGGAACTCGGTCAGTCCCTGGACGAGCCCGAGGATGAAGGATTCAAGCCAAGACATGAAAGCTGCGCCGTCCAAGTGACTGTGGGGTGACCGAGGCGGAATGCCGGGACGCGAGGGTGATCTCGCCCCCGTCGTGGGGGCAGCGTAGCGGGCTTGGGTTACGGGACGGTGGGAGGGCCGACTCCGGTCACTTCGTGGTCGTCGTCGACGGGCCCGTCGTGGTCCACCCGGGTGACTGCGGGTGCGCGGTGAGGTCGTCGTGCTCGACCGCCGCGCCGCAGGCCGAGCAGGTCACCACCGGCACCAGCTCGTGGCCGCAGATGTGTTCGAGGACCATCGGGCGGTCATCCTCCCGCAGATGGCGGTCGCCCCATGCCATGAGGGTCATCAGGACCGGCTCCAGTTCGAGGCCGGCCCGCGTCGCGCGGTAGAGGAACCGCTGCGGGCGCTCGCTGTAGGCGACCTTCTCCAGGACGCCCGCCTCCACCAGGCGGCGCAGCCGCGTCGCGAGGATGTCGCGGGGCGCGCCGATGTTGCGTACCAGCTGGTCGAAGCGTTCGTTGCCGAGGCACACCTCGCGCAGTACGAGCAGGGAGTACTTCTCGCCGACCAGGGCGAGCGTGTCGGCGATGGAGCAGGGGCGCGGATCCTTCATGCGGGCAGTGTAGGGGGCCGGGGATGGAGAGTTCAGATTTCCTACTCAGTGAGTTTTGTTTTCCAACCCTCTCGGTTATCGTGAGTTCGGATTTCCTACTTACCGGTAGCTCCAGTGGTCGTTCCCACTGGTCGTCGAAAGAGGACCGCATCATGCGTGACGCCGTCATCGTCGAAGCCGTACGCACCCCCGTGGGCAAGGGCAAGCCCCATGGAGCCCTCGCCTCCGTCCACCCCGTCGAACTCCTCGCCCACACCCTGCGCACCCTCGTCGAGCGCGCCGGAATCGACCCGGCCCTGGTCGACGACGTCATCGGCGGCACCGTCGACCAGGTCGCCGAACAGGCCATGAACACCACCCGCTATGCCGTCCTGTCCGCCGGCTTCCCCGAGTCCGTGCCCGCCACCACGGTCGACCGCCAGTGCGGCTCCTCGCAGCAGGCCGTGCACTTCGCGGCCCAGGGCGTCATGTCGGGCGCGTACGACCTGGTCGTCGCCTGCGGAGTGGAGTCGATGAGCCGCGTACCGATGTGGTCGAACGTGCCCGCGGGGGCCGACCCGTTCGGGCCCGGCGTCGCCGCGCGCTATCCGGAGGGACTGGTCCCGCAGGGCATCAGCGCCGAGCTCATCGCCGCCAAGTGGGGCATCGGGCGCGAGCCGATGGACGTCTTCGCCACGACCTCCCACCAGCGGGCCGCGCGCGCCTGGGACGCCGGCCTCCTCGACGCGGAGACCGCCCCGATCGCGGGCCTGACCCGCGACGAGTCCGTACGCCCCGCCACCACCCCCGAAGTCCTCGCCGGACTTGAGCCGGCCTACTACGACCCGGGCTTCGGCGAGCGCTTCCCGCAGATCGACTGGTCCGTGACCGCGGGGAACTCCAGCCCCATCAACGACGGGGCGTCCGCCGTACTGATCACCACGAGCGAGTACGCCGCCCGGCTCGGCCTGCGCCCCCTGGCCCGGCTGCACAGCTTCGCCGTCACCGGCTCCGACCCGCTGCTCATGCTCACCGGCGTGCTGCCCGCCACCGAGAAGGTCCTGCGCAGGGCCTCACTGACCCTCGACGACATCGACCTCTTCGAGGTCAACGAGGCCTTCGCGAGCGTCGTCCTCGCCTGGCTCCAGGAGACCGGCGCCGACCCGGCGAAGGTCAACGTGCACGGCGGGGCCATCGCACTCGGCCACCCGCTCGGCGCCAGCGGCACCCGTCTGATGACCACGCTCGTCCACGCGATGCGGGCGCGCGGCGCGCGGTACGCGCTGCAGACCATGTGCGAGGCGGGAGGGCTCGCCAACGCGACGGTCCTCGAAGCGCTCTGAGAGTTCTCCGGGCGCTCCAGGGAGTACGGGGACCGGACCAGTGCCCCGGCGACTCAGCGCCCGCGCAGGTGGTGGCGCTTGCACCACGCCACCGCCGCCCCGCCGAGACCCGTCACCGCGATGAACCCCATCGCGATCAGGAAGGCGGGCGACGTCGGCGTCGACGCGCGGGCGCCCGCGATGACGTACGCGGCCGTATTGGGGATCGACCCCAGGCCCGTGGCGAGGAGGAACGGCAGCCAGCCCATGCGGGACACCGCCGCGCAGTAGTTGGCCGCGGCGAACGGCACCCCGGGGAAGAGCCGCACCGCCAGCATCGACCGGAAGCCGTGCCGGCTGAGCTGGCCGTCCGCGGCCTTCAGCCAGCGGCCCCGCAGCAGCGGGCGCAGCGCGTCCTGACCCAGGATCCGGCCGAGCCCGAAGGCGATCCCGGCGCCGAGCACGGTGCCCGTGAGCGCCGCGACGAGCCCGGCCTGCGAACCGAAGAGCGCGCCCGCCGCCAGGTTCAGCAGCGGACGCGGCACGAACGCGGCGGTGCACGCCCCGTACGCCACGGCGTACAGGGCGACCGCCGTGGCGCCGCCCAGCTGGGCGGGCCACCCGTCGGACAGGATCCGCTGCGGCTCGAAGAGCAGGACGCATGTGGCCGCCGCCGCGAGCAGGACCACCAGCAGGGACAGCCGCGACCACGGCGAGAGCAGCGCCCTGGAACACCGCACGGCGAGGCCCTGCGGTCGGGTGGTTGCGGTCTCGAGCATCAGGGAAGATTAACCGCCTCGTGTGTCTGATCGCCGTATGGTGCGTCTCATGAGCGTCACAGTCCCGAGAACGGTGCTGAACGAAGTCAGGCGTCCGGGTCTGCGCAGCGACCTCGCCGACACCCTCGTCGAACGGCTCGTCGCGGCCTACCCCGCGGCGGCCGATCCGGAGCGGGCCGCGCAGATGAGGGCGTACATGAAGGACGTCGCCCCCTTCCTCGGACTGACCTCGCCGGTGCGCCGGGAGGTCTCGCGCACCGTCCTCGCGGGGACGGCGCGGCCGGACGAGGACGACTGCGCGGCGGTCGCGCTGGCCTGCTGGGAGCTGCCGGAGCGCGAGTACGCGTACTTCGCCGTCGACTACCTGCGCCGCCATGTGAAGCGCTGCTCGTCCGGCTTCCTGCCCGTCGCCCGGCACCTTGTGACGACGCACCCCTGGTGGGACACGGTCGACGCGCTCGCCGCGCACGTCGTCGGCGGGCTCGTGGCGGCCGACCCCGCGCTGCGGACCGTGATGGACGAGTGGATCGAGGACGAGAACCTGTGGGTGGCCCGCACGGCCCTCCTCCACCAGCTCCGCCACAAGGACGCCACCGACACCGACCGCCTCTTCACCTACTGCGCACGCCAGGCAGGGCACCCCGACTTCTTCATCCGGAAGGCGATCGGCTGGTGCCTCAGGGAGTACGCCAAGACGGACCCGGAGGCCGTACGCGCCTTCGTCACCCGGGAACGGAGCAGGCTGGCACCGTTGTCGGTACGGGAGGCGCTGAAGAATCTCTGAGGTCGACTCAGGTACGTGAAGGGAGAACACCTTGAACGCGCAAGCCCCGGGCCCCGACCTCTGGCTCGGGTACTTCGCCGATCGTGGGTACGACGGTGTCCGGCGGATCGGTGGCGGTGTCGAGGGTGTCGTCTACCGGCTGGGTGAGGGACTGGCCGCCAAGGTGTGGGGCGGTCGGCCGCCGGCCGGTTTCGGGGTCATGCGACAGGTGTACGCCGATCTCGCGCGGCACCCTCTGCCGTTTCGTACGCCGGAGGTCCTCGACGTCGAGGACCGCGACGGCGTCGTGGTGACGTACGAGCGTGAGCTGCCCGGGGAGCCGATCCGGGGCGACTCCGCACACGAGGTCCATGAGCGCGAGCTCTCCGACGGGCACCGCGACGCGCTGCTCACCGTGCTGCGCGGGCTGGCCTCCGTGCCGGGCACCGCGGCCATGCGCCGGTTGACGGTGCAGGGGGACGACCGTCCGCTGTGGCAGGACCACGACTGCTTCCGCGACGCGCTCGCGGCCCTGGTCGCCCGGGCCGCCGCCCGGCACGGTGCCGCCCTGGCCGCCCGCGTGCCCGACTTCGAGGCGGGAGTCGCCCGCACGCAGAAGGCGCTGCGCTCGCTCCCCGACGCCCCGGTGACGGCGGTCCACGGCGACCTCGTCCCGCCCAACATCCACGTCGACGCGGCCGGCCGGCCCGTCGCGGTGCTCGACTTCGGCTTCTGCACGACCGCAGGCGACCCGGCCTTCGAGGCCGCCGTCACCGCTGCCGTCTGGGACATGTACGGGCCGTACGCCCAGGAGCACGCCAGGGAACTCACCGGGCTCTTCGCCCGGGAACTCGGGTACGCGCCGACCGCGCTCACCACCTATCAGGCCGTGTACGCCCTCACGACGTACGACCTCTTCGGCCTGGACGACCGCGACGGGCACTTCCGGTGGTGCGCGGAACTGCTCCGGCGCAACGCCGTGTTCAGCGGCTGAAGCGGCCTCCTGCGGGAGATCCGTCGGGAACGCGGGGTGGGGCAACTCGTCGACCGCGGCGCGCCGTTCGGGGCGAAATTCATTCGACGTGCCCGCGTCCATCGGCAATGATCGGCCTCATGTTCCGGCACGCCTCTCCCACAGCTCCGTCCGCAGTCGCGGACGCTGTGCAGGCTGCCCTCCTCGCCCTGGCCGCAGCCGACGTCGCAGTCGATGTCGCTGCCGCTGTCACAGCCGCATTCGACGGCGCCCGAAGCTGACCCTCTCCGGACATTCCGGCGGACCCCGCAGGGGGAGGGTCGGTGCGGTTCCGGGGTCCCCGCCTCACTCAAGGAGGCCATCACTCTTTGTTCCTGGAAGGAACAGGCATGTCCAAGACGGCTTACGTCCGCACGAAACCGCACCTGAACATCGGCACCATGGGCCACGTCGACCACGGCAAGACCACCCTGACCGCCGCCATCACCAAGGTCCTCAGCGAGCGCGGCACCGGCACCTTCGTGCCCTTCGACCGCATCGACCGCGCGCCGGAGGAGGCGCAACGGGGCATCACCATCAACATCGCGCACGTCGAGTACGAGACGGACACCCGGCACTATGCGCACGTGGACATGCCGGGCCACGCGGACTACGTCAAGAACATGGTCACCGGCGCGGCCCAGCTCGACGGGGCGATCCTCGTCGTCTCGGCCCTCGACGGGATCATGCCGCAGACGGCGGAGCACGTGCTGCTCGCCCGCCAGGTCGGCGTCGACCACATCGTCGTCGCCCTCAACAAGGCCGACGCGGGCGACGAGGAGCTCACCGACCTCGTCGAACTGGAGGTCCGCGACCTGCTCTCCGCGCACGGGTACGGAGGGGACGCCGTCCCCGTCGTACGCGTCTCGGGGCTCAAGGCCCTGGAGGGCGACCCGCGCTGGACGGCCGCCATCGAGGCGCTGCTCGACGCCGTGGACACGTACGTACCGATGCCCGAGCGGTATCTCGACGCGCCCTTTCTGCTGCCCGTCGAGAACGTGCTCACCATCACCGGGCGCGGCACCGTCGTCACCGGCGCCGTGGAGCGCGGCACCGTCCGGCTCGGCGACCGCGTGGAGGTGCTCGGCGCGGACACCGAGACGGTGGTCACGGGCCTGGAGACCTTCGGCAAGCCGATGGAGGAGGCGCAGGCGGGGGACAACGTGGCGCTGCTGCTGCGCGGTCTGCCCCGCGACGCGGTACGCCGCGGCCATGTCGTCGCGGCGCCCGGCAGCGTCAGTCCGAGCAGGCGCTTCACCGCGCAGGTGTACGTCCTGTCGGCGCGCGAGGGCGGGCGTACGACGCCGATCGCGACCGGCTACCGGCCGCAGTTCTACATCCGCACCGCGGACGTGGTCGGCGACGTCGACCTCGGCGAGGCCGCCGTCGCCCGCCCCGGCGACACGGTCACGATGACGGTCGAACTGGGCCGTGACGTACCGCTGGAGACGGGGCTCGGCTTCGCGATCCGCGAGGGCGGCCGCACGGTCGGCGCCGGCACGGTGACGGGCCTCGCCTGACGGACCGCGTCACATCCCGTCCCGCCCGCCCCGGGAGGCACCGGCCTCCCGGGGCGGGCGGGCACAATGGACGACGTGGACGAGCACGAGTTCGAGGACGGGCGCGGCGTGGAGGAACTCGGTACGGCCGGGCCCGGCGCGGCAGGGCGCGGCGAAGAGGTGCCCGGTGAAGAGGGGCCCGGCGCGGGGGAGGCCCTGCCCGTGACCCGGCAGGTGGACCACGGCACCGCCAAGCTCATGCCCGACGTCGACCGGGCGCGGGCCTGGCTGCTCACCGTCGACGGAGCGCCGCAGTCGTACGTCGATCTGGACGCGCCCACGCACCTGGAGTTCGAGTACGCCCAGCGGCTCGCCCACGTCCTGGACACCGTGGCCGCACCGGGCGATCCGCTCGACGTCGTCCACCTCGGCGGCGGCGCCCTGACGCTGCCCCGCTACCTCGCCGCCACCCGCCCCGGCTCCCGCCAGGACGTCGTGGAGGCGGACCACGGACTGCTCGAACTGGTCGCCGAGCAGTTGCCGTTGGCGCCGGGAAGCGGCATCGCCGTGCACGGCGCGGACGCCCGGCAGTGGCTGGAGACGGCGCCCGACGACAGCGCCGACGTCCTGGTCGCCGACGTCTTCGGCGGCTCTCGCGTCCCCGCGCACCTCACCACGGTCGCGTACGCGCGCACCGCGGAGCGCGTGCTGCGGCCCGGCGGGCACTACACCGCGAACCTCGCCGACGGCGCGCCCTTCGCCTTCCTCCGCTCCCAGCTGGCCACCCTCGCCGAGGTCTTCGAGGAGCTGGCGCTGATCGCCGAGCCGGCCGTGCTGCGCGGCCGCCGCTTCGGGAACGCGGTGGTCGTCGCCTCGCACGACCCGGTCGACGTGGCGGCGCTCGCCCGGCGGGCGGCGTCCGACGCCTTCCCCGCCCGCGTCGAGCAAGGCGACGCGCTGCGGCGCCTCATCGGGGACGCGCGCCCGGTCCACGACGAGGACGCGGTGCCCTCACCCGAGCCGCCCGACGGCGCCTTCGGCATCGGCTGAGGGAGCGGAGGGAGCGGAGGGTGCCGAAGCGGCGGCCGCCGCGGTGTCGTCGGTGACCCGTTCGGGACCGGCCGCCACCTCCTTCGTACGACGCGTCAGGTTGCGGACGTCGGGGACGAACAGCACCGCCGCCGTCACCAGGACCACCAGCGCCGCACAGCCCCACAGCGACGGCGTGCGGCCGAACGCCGACTCCGCGGGGCCCGCGAGCGCGGTCGCCAGGGGCACCATCGCGACCGAGCCGAACCAGTCGTAGGCGGCGACGCGTGACAGCTTCTCCTCCGGGATCTCCTGGTGCATCGCCGTCATCCAGGAGACGCCGAACACCTCGATCGCCACCCCGCTGACGAACATCACCGCGGCCAGGCCCGCGACCGGCAGCGGCACCGCGAGCGCCGCCGAGGGCGCGGCCAGCGGGAAGACGCACAGCGTGCCCGCGAACAGCAGCCGCTTCGGCTTCCACCGCATCATCAGGAACGCGCCGCCGACGGTCCCGGCGCCGAACGCGCCGAGCGCGAGGCCCCACGGACCCGCGCCGCCCAGTTCGTCGCGCGCCACCAGCGGCCCGAACACCGACTCGGCGGCGCCCACCACCGCCACGACCACCGAGAACTGGGCGACGATCGACCAGAGCCAGGGCCGCCCGGTGACCTCCCGCCAGCCGTCCCGCAGGTCGGCGAGGAGCCCGCCGCCGGGCGCGCGCTCCGGGATGTGGCTGACGTCGAGGAAGGAGCGGAGCGCCCCGGCGACCGCGAAGGCCGCCGCGTCGACCGCGAGCACCCAGCCGGGGCCGAGCACCGCGACCATCAGACCGCCGAGCGCGGCGCCGCCCAGGCCCGCGCCCTGCATCGCCATGCGGTACAGCGCGAACGCCCGGCTCGCCTGTTCGCCGCTGACGGAGGACATCAGCATGCCCTCGGCCGCGGGCCCGAAGAAGGCCTGCCCGACGCCGCCGAGGCCGGTGAGCAGCATCATCTGCCACAGCCGCGGCTCGCCCGCGAGGACGAGCGCGGCGAAGGCGGCCTGCGAGATACAGTTGAGGGCGTTGGCGGCGACCATCACGTGGTGGCGCGGCAGCCGGTCGGCGACGGCCCCGCCGATGAGCAGGAACAGCACGAGCGGCAGCGTCCGCGCGGCGGCCACGAGTCCGACGTCCCCGCCGTCGCCGCCCGCGTCGAGGACGGCGAACGCCGCCGCGATCAACGCCCCGTGGCTTCCGAGGTTCGTCACGATCGCGGCGGCGGTCAGCAGTGTGTAGTTGCGCCCGGCCCAGGTGGGGCGGCGAGAAGTGGGGGCGGGAGTCGTCACCCCGGGACTATCCCCGGCGGACACCCGAACTGCCAAACCGTTTGTTCCGGTGCGGCTGTTCCGGTGTGGCGCGGTGTGTGGTGCCGGGGACTGTCCGGGCGCGGTGCGGGGCCTGGCGGCCGGTGCCGGTCCTGCTGGCCGCCGCCGGGCCCCGGTGGCTCAGGACTCGTCGGACGCGGCCTCGCTCCAGCGGACGGTGCTGAGGATCTTCTTCACCGTGGCGTCCGGGACCTCCTCCTTGACGCCCTTGGCGCCGTAGAGCGTCCAGGCCACGTACTCGCCGGCCTCGTTCTTGAAGCCGAACGTGGTGGCCTTGCCCTCGGAGTCGCACTTGCCCGAGGTGGCGGCGCCGGACGTCGTGGACGTCGCCACGCTGCCCTTGATGCCGGACTTGGTGGTGTAGTCCTCGATCTTGCTGATCTTGATCTTCTTCTTGTCGGCCTTGGTCTGCTCGGTGTAGCCGCCGAAGACCCACCAGGCCGAGTCGTTGCGCGCGATGTCCTCGGTGTTCTTGGCGCCGTTCTGGCCCTTCGTGCCGACCGCGGCGAGCGACGTGTCGTCCGGCTCGCCGTCCTTGTCGTCGTCGGACGTGCACCACTTCTCTTTGTAGACCGCGGGCGCGGACATGCCGATGATGGTCTTCGTGCCCTCGTCCTTGCGGTCGTCGAAGGCGATGAAGGTGTCCGGCGTCTCGACCTTCCAGTCCGGGGGCACGTCGAAGGCGGTGCCCCACTTCGGGTTCACCACGACCTGCCAGCCGGGGACCGTCGCCTTGTCCACGCCGCCCTCACCGCGCGCGTTGCCGTCGTCGGTGGGTGACGGGTCGGGCTTCTTCGACGCGGACTTCGAGGGCTTGGCCGGACCCGCTTCGTCGTCCTTGTCCTTGTCGCCGCCGAAGACCAGGAAGCCGGTGACACCGGCCGCCACGACCACGGCGAGCGCGGCGACGATCGCGGTGGTCTTCGTCTTGTTGCCTCCGCCGCCGCCCTGGCCGCCGCCGGCCATCTGCTGCGTCGCCGGCATGGGCGGCGGCGTCGGGGCCGCCCAGTGCGACTGCTCGGGCTGCGAGTAGGCGCCCGGCTGCTGCGGCGGCTGCTGGTAGCCACCCGCGGGAGGCTGCTGCTGATATCCCGGCTGCTGGTAGGGATTCGGCTGCTGGTACCCCGGCTGCTGGTACGGGTTCTGATTCTGGTCCTGCGGGTTCTGCTCGCCCCCGGGCGGCTGCTGTTCTGGCCACATGGCCAGTAACCATAGAGGTCCGTGGGGCCGGGTGCCACGGCCGTCCCCCGTGGGGGACGGCACCGGAACCGTCACGGACGTGCGGAACGTATGCAGATGCCGCGCGGAACGTACGCAGATAAGGGCAGAAAGCGTCAGGATTCCGTCGGATCGCCGTGTGTGCGGACCGTGCTGAGGATCTTCATCACGGTCTCCTCGGGGATCTCGTCCTTCACTCCCGTGGCGCCGTACAGGCTCCACGCCACGTAGTCGCCCGCGGAGTTCTTGAAGCCGAAGGTGATCGCCTTGCCGTCCGTGGCGCACTTGCCCCGCATGGGCGTGTCCTTGGACCTGGCCCAGGCGATGCTGCCCTTGATGCCGGACTTCGTGGTGAACGGCTCGGCCTTCTCGTCGGACGTGAAGCTCTTCTTGTCCGGCTGGGTGTAGGCGGCGTAGATCCACCAGCCGACCTGGTTGACCGCGACCTCGTCGGTGTTCTTCGCGCCCTTGGCGCCCTTGGTGCCCACGGCCGCCAGCTCGTGGTCCTCGGTCCTGCCGTCCTTGTTGTCGTCGGCGGTGCACCACTTGGACTTCAGATAGGCGGGCGCAGACATCGTCATCAGCGGCTTGCCGGTCTTGTTGTCCTCGAAGGCGATGGCCGAGCCGGGGTTCTGTATCTCCCACTCCGGCGGCACGTCGAAGGCGGTGCCCCACTTGGGGTTCACCACGACCTTCCAGCCCTTCACGGTCGGCTTGAGGCCGTTGTCCGTGCCGCGCTCGTCGTCGCCGTCGGCGCCGGGCTCCGGCTTCTGCGCTCCCGAGGCGTCGGACGCGGCCCCGGACGGAGCGGCGGAGTCGGCCCTGGCGTCCTTGTCGTCGTCGTTCCCGCCGAGCACCACGAATCCGGTCACGGCGGCGGCCACGGCCACGGCCGCCGCCGTGACGATGGAGACGATCTTGACCTTGCTCCCGCGTCCGCCGTTCCCGTCGCCGCTGCCGCCCGGAGGTGTCGCCCGGGGCACACCGACGGGCGCGGTGGGCGCGCTCCACTGGCCCTGCTGTCCGCCGGCGGGCTGCTGATAGGGGTTGGGCGCCTGGTATCCCGGCTGCTGGTAGGGATTCGGCTGCTGGTACCCCGGCTGCTGGTACGGGTTCTGACTCTGGTCCTGCGGGTTCTGCTCGCCCCCGGGCGGCTGCTGTCCTGGCCACATGGCGGGCAACGATACGGGGAGCGATCACACAAGATCACAGCCGCCCCGGGGGGAGTGCGCGGGCGGGCCGCCGGGCCGCGGTCAGTCCTCCGGCGACTCGTACTCGCGCACGGTCGCGAGGATCTTCTTCACGGTGGCGTCCGGGAGTTCACCCTCGACGCCCCGGGCCCCGTGGAAGGACCAGGAGGCGATCTCGCCGCCGGAGTCCTTGAACGCGAACACCGTGGCCTTGCCGTCGGAGTCGCACCTGCCGTCCTTGGCGGTCCCGCTCGACGTCGCGGTCACCAGGCTGCCCCGGAGGCCCGACGCGGTGGTGTACGACTCGGCAGGCCCGGTGGTGACCCTGCTCTTCTCGGGCTGTGCGTACGCGCCGTAGACCCAGCCCGTCGCGTCCTCGCGCGCGGCCTCCTCGGGGCTCTTCGCGCCCCGGTTGCCCCGGGTGCCCGCGGCGGCGAGCGACGTGTAGTCGTTCGTGCCGTCCTTGTCGTCGTCGCTCGCGCACCACTTCTCCTTGAAGTAGGCGGGGGCGGCGAAGGCGGCGAGGAACTTGGCGTTCTCGTCCTCGGCGTCCTTCTCGTCCACGACGCCGCCGGCCCAGTCCCGCGACTCCAGGGACCACTCCGCCGGGACGTCGAACGCGAGGCCGCGCTTGGGGTTCACGACGACCTTCCAGCCGGGCACGGTCGGCTTCGGCATGCCGTCGCCGGCCCGCAGGTTGTCGTCGGCGGAGCCGGTCGGGGCGGGGGAGCCCGACGAAGTGGGGTCGGGCCGCGCGGTGTCGTCCTTGTCGCCGCCGAGGAGCAGGGCGCCGGCGACGCCCGCGGCGACCACGACGGCGCCGGCCGCGACCAGGGCGATCAGTGTGGACCTGCCGCCTCCGCCGCCGCCGTGCGGCGCTTCGGGCGCGGTGGTCCCGGGCCCGCCCGGCACCGTCGGGGCGTTCCACGGAGCCTGCCCCTCATAGGGGTTGGGCTGCTGGTATCCCGGCTGCTGGTAGGGATTTCCTCCCGGGCCCTGAGGGTTCTGTTCTCCCCCGGGCGGCTGCTGTCCTTGCCACATGGGCGTCCACCCTAGGTGACGGTGATCTCCGCGCCGCCCGTCCCTGGCCAAGGGTCACTACTCGTGGGTAACATCGCCGTCATGAGCGCAGACCAGATGTCGATCGGCGAGATGCTCGCCGCCACGGTGCCGATGGCCAGGACCCTGAACCTCGAGTTCCGTGAGACCGCGCCGGACCGGGCCGTGGTGGCCCTGCCCGACCAGAGCGACTACCACAACCACGTCGGCGGCCCGCACGCCGGCGCCATGTTCACGCTGGGCGAGTCCGCGAGCGGCGCCATCGTCCTCGCCGCGTTCGGTGCGCAGCTCTCGCGGGCCGTACCGCTCGCCGTCAGCGCCGAGATCGCGTACAAGAAGCTGGCCATGGGCCCGGTGACCGCCACGGCGACCCTCGGCCGCCCGGCCGCCGACGTGGTCGCCGAGCTGGACGCGGGCGAGCGCCCCGAGTTCCCGGTCGCCATCGAGATCCGGCGCGAGGACGGCGCGGTGACGGGCGAGATGACCGTCGTGTGGACCCTGCGGCCCAACAACCCGAGCTGAACCGACGCGGACCGTGCTTGTCGCCGGACGGGGAGTGTCCCCGTCCGGCGAAGTGCTGTCCGGGGCCTGTCCGCGGCCTGACGCGTGCCGTCCCCGTCGAACCGTCCCGCTGATCAGCCCTCTTCGTTCACCTTGTTGACACGAGTCATCCGCGGTCGTGGTTTTCCCGCCGCTCCTCGTGGTGTCTAACGGTGTGTCACGTCGGCCCTGTCGCATAGTGCGTTCAAAGGCTGAACGACGACCCGCCATTGGCACGTGTACACGCTTCGCCTCACAAGGCCGTGTCCGCGCACAGAAGGCACAGAAGGAAGTGACGGCCCATGTCCGACTCCGTGTCCCGGCGCTCCGCCCTCGGGTTCGCCGCCGGCGCGATCGCCGTGGCGGCCGCGGCCACCGCTGGCCTGGCGGTGCCCTCGCACGCGGCGGGCCGCGCGCGACGCGGCCCCGGCGCCGGCCCCCGCGTCGAGTCCCTCGTCGCCGGGCTCACCCTCGACGAGAAGATCTCCCTGCTGCACGGCGCGAGAGACCCGGAGAGCCTCGGCCAGGCGGGCTAC
Organism: Streptomyces silaceus; assembly: GCF_001419745.1. Taxonomy (GTDB): domain Bacteria; phylum Actinomycetota; class Actinomycetes; order Streptomycetales; family Streptomycetaceae; genus Streptomyces; species Streptomyces silaceus. The sequence continues at coordinate 17,169 of NZ_LIRJ01000056.1, forward strand.
GTCCCCGGAGTGCCGCGCCTCGGCATCCCGCCGCTGCGCCTCGCCGACGGCCCCGCGGGCGTTCGCGTCGCGGCCCGCGCCACCGCCCTGCCCGCGCCCGTGATGCTCGCCGCCGCCTTCGACCCCGCGCTCGCCCGCGCCTACGGCCAGGTCATCGGCCGCGAGGGCCGGGCCCTTGGCCAGGACGTGCTGCTCTCGCCGATGGTCAACCTCATCCGCACGCCGTACGCGGGCCGCAACTTCGAGACCTTCACCGAGGACCCGCTGCTCGCCGCCGACCTGGTCGCCGAGGAGATCCGGGGCATCCAGGGCGAGGGCCTCATCGCCACCGTCAAGCACTTCGCCCTGAACAACCAGGAGAAGGACCGCATGTCGATCGACGTGCGGGCCGACGAGCGCACGCTGCACGAGACGGAACTGCGCGGCTTCGAGGCCGCCGTACGCGCGGGCACCGGCGCCGTGATGGGCGCGTACAACAAGGTCAACGGCACCTTCGCCTGCGAGAACAAGCCGCTGCTCGACGACGTCCTGCGCGACCGCTGGGGCTTCGAGGGATGGGTGATGACCGACTGGTCCGCCCAGCACAGCACCGGCAGGGCCCTCGCCGCGGGGCTCGACATGGAGATGCCGGACGGCACCCACTTCGGGGCAGCCCTCAAGCGCGCCGTCACGAACGGCGGCGTCCCCGAGGCGCACCTCGACCGCTCGGTGCGCCGGATCCTCGGCGTGATGGAGCGGTTCGGGCTGCTCGGCGAGAGCGTGCCGGAGCGCCCCGAGCGCGACCCCGAGGCCGGGGCCGCCGTCGCCCGCGCCGTCGCCGAGGCGGGTGCCACCCTGCTGCGCAACACCGACCGGACCCTCCCGCTGACCGGTCGCGCCGCCCGCGACATCGCCGTCATCGGCCCCACGGGCCGCCACCCCTTCGTCAGCGGCGGCGGCAGCGCCCACGTCGTCCCCGACCGGGCGGACAGCCCGCTCGACGCCCTCACCGAGCGCGCCGGACGCGGCGCACGCGTCACCTACGCGCCGGGCGAGGACCTGTACGGCAAGGAGATCCCCCGGAGCGCCCTGAGCCCCGCCTTCGACGCGGAGGAGCAGCGGGTGGCCGCGGGCAGGGAGTGGACGTACGAGGGGACGCTGACGCTCGACGAGGCCGACGCGTGGACGTTCGTCATCCACTACTCGGGCGAGCGGCCCGAGGTGGAGCTGGCGGGCACCGAGCTCTTCCCGCCGGTGCCGGGCGTCGGGGAGTTCTTCTCCGGCGGCCTCGTCTCCACCGCGCCCGACGGGCTGAACGTGCGGCGCGCCACCGTGCCCCTGACGGGCGGCGGGCACCGGCTGCGGATCACCGCGCGGGGCGGCGACCAGGGGCAGACGTTCCGGATCCGCCGCGTCACCGCCGCCACGCGCGCGGCGGACGTCGCCGAGGCGGTACGGACGGCGCGCGGCGCGCACACCGTCGTCCTCTTCGCCTACGAGGACGCGACCGAGGGGCAGGACCGCACGAGCCTCGCGCTGCCCGGCCACCAGGAGGAGCTGATCCGGGCGGTGACCGCGGCGAACCCGCGCACCACCGTCGTCCTCAACACCTCGTCGGCCACCTCCATGCCGTGGCTGGAGCGGACCGCCGCGGTGCTCCAGATGTACTACCCCGGACAGGAGGGCGCGGCCGCCACCGCCGCCGTCCTGTTCGGGGACTGCGACCCGGGAGGGCGGCTCACCCAGACCTTCCCGGTCGACGACGCGCACCACCCGACGGCGGGAGATCCGCGACGCTATCCGGGAGTCGACGGCGTCGAGGAGTACTCCGAGGGCATCCACGTCGGGTACCGCTGGTACGACGCCGAAGGGGTGCGGCCGCTGTTCCCCTTCGGGTACGGACTGTCGTACACCACCTTCGCCTACAGCGATCTGACGGTTCGTCGTGTCTCCGGGCCCGGCGTCGACGTGAGCTTCGTCGTGCGCAACACGGGCGCGCGCGAGGGGGTGACCGTCGCGCAGGTGTATGTGGGTCCGTCGCCCGATCTGCGGCAGGCGCAGGCCGACCGGGCGCTCGCCGGGTACCGGCGGATCGTGCTGCGGGCCGGGGAGCGGCGGCGCGTCACCGTGCGCGTCGACGAGCGCGCCCTCTCGGCCTGGGACGCGAAGCGCCACGTCTGGCAGCTCGGCACCGGCCGCCGCACCGTCCATGTCGGCACATCCGCACGTGAATTGGCCCTCTCCACGTCCATCGACATCAAGGGAGCCGGTTCATGAGGAGAAGGCGCGGAAGCGGGAGAAGAGAGAGCGCGGGCAGGGGCCGGATACGGCGCGCCGCGTCGGTCGTCGCCGTCCTGGCGGCGGCCGCCCCGGCCGCCCTCGTGCCGCTGCCCGCCCAGGCGAACGGCGGCCCGTCGGCCGTCGGGAGCACGCTCGTGCGCACCGACACGGGCTGGCTCCGCGGCGAATCCACCGCCGAGGGGCGGCACACCGAGCACGCCTCGCCGACGCACGCCTACGGCGCGGCGCTCGGCGATCGCGCGTTCGCCTGTCCGACGCTGCGCCTGAACAACGCGCTCGCCGCCCGCGGTTGCGGCGAGGTGCGGTCGGCGAACTCGTAGGCGTAGCCGGGGTTCGCCTCGCTGCGCGCGCTCGGCACCGACTTCGACTTCGGCGCGACCCATGTCAACGAAGTGCAGTGCCTCTTCAGGCACTTCGGCCCGACCTCGCCGTTCGACGCCCAACAGCGGGCGCTGTCGCGGCAGATGGTGCGGTGCCGGGGCTCCTTCGTCCGGGACGGAGTGCCGTGCGCCGCAGGCCGGCCCCATGTGCCGGACCAGCGCACCCGGCCCGGACAGGTGCTGTCGCTGCGCACGGCGCCGGCGGGCGGGAACGCGATCGACACGCGGGTGGGCGAGACCCACCGGTGCGACCTCTGGGACACCGTTCCGGCCGGATGACCCCATCCGGGTAGGCTGCCCGGCGTGCGTGGCCGAGGGGGGCGCGCACGCCGGGTACAAAGCACTTGATCGGGAGGAACCGGCTTGCACGTCCAGGAGTGGCTGGAGCACGTACCGGCCGTCAGCATCTATCTGCTGGTGGGCCTCGTCATCGGACTGGAGAGCCTGGGCATCCCGCTCCCAGGTGAGATCGTCCTGGTCTCCGCGGCCCTGCTGTCCTCCCAGCACGGCGACCTCAACCCGGTGATCCTCGGGGCGTGCGCCACCGCGGGCGCCATCATCGGGGACTCGATCGGATACGCCATCGGGCGCAAGGGCGGGCGCCCGCTGCTCGCCTGGCTGGAGCGGAAGTTCCCCAAGCACTTCAGCGCCGCGAACGTGGCGACCGCCGAGCGGTCCTTCCAGAAGTGGGGCATGTGGGCGGTCTTCTTCGGCCGCTTCGTCGCGCTGCTGCGCATCTTCGCCGGACCGCTCGCGGGCGTCCTGCGCATGCCGTACTGGAAGTTCCTGATCGCCAACGTCCTCGGCGGCATCATCTGGGCGGGCGGCACCACCGCCGTCATCTACTACATCGGCGTGGTCGCCGAGGACTGGCTCAAGCGCTTCTCGTACGTGGGTCTCGGCATCGCCGTGCTCATCGGCGTCGGCTCGATGCTGTTCGTCAAGCGCCGGGCCAAGAAGGCGGCGGCGGAGGCCGAGGCGGCCGCCCCGGCCCCCGTGGCCGAGGCGCGGCCCGTCCCCGCCGCCGACTGACTCATCCGCCGGAGTGCGCGGAGCGGTGGGTCTTGGCCAGCTCCACGTACAACGTGCCGTTCAGCGAGATGCCCTCGCGCTCCTCGTCGGTCAGCTGCCTGCGCACCTTGGCGGGCACGCCCGCCACGAGCGAGCCCGGGGGCACCTCCATGCCCTGGGGCACGAGCGCCTGCGCGGCCACCAGCGAACCGGCGCCGATGACCGCGCCGTTGAGGACGGTGGCGCCCATGCCGATGAGGCAGTCGTCCTCGACGGTGCAGCCGTGCAGCACGGCGTTGTGGCCCACCGAGACGCGCTCGCCGATCGTGATGGGGAAGCCGGGGTCGACGTGCAGGGTGCAGTTGTCCTGGATGTTGCTGTGGGCGCCCACCACGATGGGCCCGCAGTCGGCGCGCAGCACCGCGCCGTACCAGGCGCTGGCCCCGGCGTGCAGCGTCACCTCGCCGAGCACGACGGACGTCGGCGCGGTGAAGGAGTCCTGATCGATCTTCGGGTCCTTGCCGCCGATGCCGGTGATGAGTGCCTCGTGGCCCATCGGATGTCTCCCTCTTGTGTACGTCGTCACGCCTGAGCGCACCGTACGGGACCGGGCGGCCCGCGCCGCCGCGTGGGGCGAAGATCACAGCTCGGCGGCCTGCGCGACGCCGGGACGCTGAGTAACGTGAGCCCGTGCCGAAGAACAGGAACACGTTCTCATCCCTTGCCGCCGGGCCGCGCCGGCTCGCGCAGCGCGCCGTCCACGCGGGCTGGGAGTGGGTGCAGCGCACGGGCGCGGTGACCGCCGCGCACCCCGGCCGGCTGCGCTTCGGCGCGATCGGCGAGGGCACCCGGCTCGCCTTCCCGCAGGGCACGGTCTTCGGCGAGCCGTGGATCAGGCTCGGCGCGCACTGCATCGTGGGCCAGCACGTGACGCTCACCGCGGGGATGATGCCGGACCTCGACCTCGGGCCCGACCCGATCCTGCGGATCGGCGACGGGGTCGTCCTCGGCCGCGGCAGCCACGTCATCGCCGACACGACGGTGACGATCGGCGACGACACCTACTTCGGCCCCTATGTGTACGTGACGTCCACCAACCACTCGTACGACGACCCGCACACCCCCATCGGCAAGCAGTGGCCGCGGATGGAGCCGGTGGAGATCGGGCCCGGCTGCTGGTTCGGGACGGGCGCGGTGATCCTGCCGGGGGCCCGGATCGGGCGCAACGTGGTGGTCGCCGCGGGCGCGGTGGTGCGGGGCGAGGTGCCGGACCACGCCGTGGTGGCGGGCGCGCCCGCACGGGTCGTGCGGTCATGGGACGCGGAGCGGGGCTGGGAGCCGCCGCTGCGGACGCCGGCGCCGGTGCCGATCCCCGAGGGGATCACGCCGGAGCAGCTCATCGCGCTGGGGGAGTTGGGGGAGGCGTAGGCCTGGGGGCGGCCCGGGGTCCCTCAGGTCGCCAGCAGGACCGTGCCCGCCAGGGCCAGGCCCGCGCCCACCGCCTGGATGCCGCGCAGGCGTTCGTCCAGGACCGCGCGTGCCGCCAGGGCCGTCACCACCGGGTAGACGGAGGAGAGCACGGCGGCGACGGTGACCGGGCCGTTCTGCGCGGCCACCGAGTACGTGCCGTTGGCCGCGACGTCCGCGAGGCCGACGAAGGCGAGGGCGGGCAGCGACGCCCGGACGATCCGCAGGTCGGAGCCTTCGGGGAGCGCCCTGCCGCCGCGCCTGACGGAGAGGTACAGGGCCGTGCCGCCCGCCGCCACGTTCGTCACGCGCTGCACGAACAGGGCGAGGAAGAGGCCGGTCGGCGTGGTGGAGGCCTCGGCGATCAGGGCCATCACGCCGCCGAAGCCGAACGCGGCGACGAGGGTGAGCAGGACCGCCCGGCGCCGCACGGGGGCGCCGCGCAGTTCGGGGCCGCCCGCGAGCACGATGCCCGCGACGGCCACGGCGATGCCCGCGAACTGCGCGAGCCCGGGGCGCTCGCCGAGCAGGAGCCCCACGCCGACCGGCACGGCGACGCCGAGCGAGCCCAGCGGCGAGACGACGCCCATCGGGCCGAGGGCGAGCGCCTTGTAGAAGGCGAGCATGGCGACCGGCCCGACGAGCCCCGCGGCCACCGCGAACCACAACTGCGGGCCCCACTCGGTCCAGCCGCCGGTCGCGACCACGATCGCGCCGAGCACGACCACCGCGATCGTCTGTGAGGCGACCACCACCGTGAGGGCGGGGATCCGTCGGGTCAGCAGGCCGCCGCCGAAGTCCGCGAGACCCCACAGGAGGCTGGTGGCCAGGGCGAACAGTGCGGTCATCGAGGAGCCTCGCAGTACAGTGTGTTGAACCATCCGGAACCATCAGGTGCACCACACCGTAGTTCAGTATCCTGAACTCTGTCATCCAAAATATTGGACGGAATGTGTCGGACCTCGACCAGCTGACCCAGTCGCTCGCGCGCAACCTCAAGCGCTGGCGCAACGAGAGGGGCTTCACCCTCGACGCCCTCGCGGCCCGCGCCGGCGTGAGCCGCGGCATGATCATCCAGATCGAGCAGGCCAGGACCAACCCCAGCGTGGGCATCACGGTCAAGCTCGCGGACGCGCTGGGCGTCAGCATCACCACGCTCCTCGACCACGAACAGGGCTCACACGTACGGCTCGTGCCGCCGGAGCAGGCGGTCCGTATGTGGTCCACGGACGCCGGCAGCAGCACCACGCTCCTCGTGGGCACGGACGCGCGCGGCCCCTTCGAGCTGTGGACCTGGCGGCTGATGCCCGACGAGGGCAGCGACTCCGACGCCCATCCGCCGGGCACCGTCGAGCTGTTGCACGTCTCGCGGGGCGAACTGACCCTGGTCGTGGACGGCGTCGAGCACCTCGTCCCCGCGGGCACGGCCGCCAGCTTCGAGGCGAACGCGCCGCACGGTTACCACAACAAGGGCGCCGAACCGGTGGAGATGACGATGTCCGTCTCGGTGCCGCCCGCCCACGCCGCCTCCTACTGAGGGCTGTCAGCGTTCCGGCATGCGCGCTCCTCTCGGTGAATTCGACGTCGTCCGTACCGCCCCCGAAGCCCTCGGCCTGCTCGTCGCGCCCGTCGCCGAGGCCGTACGCGGCTGGCACGGACCCGTCCCGGCCGAGGAGCTCGTCCACGTCGACACCGACCCGCGGTGGGCCGACACCGCCACCTTCCTGGAGCACTACGGCCCCGAACTGCTCGGCCAGTCCGCCAACTGCGTCGTCGTCGCGGGCAAACGCGGCGGCGAGACCACGCTCGCCGCGTGCGTGGTGCTGTCCGGCACGCGGGTCGACGTGAACGGCGCGGTGCGCCGCCAACTGGGTGCGCGCAAGGCGTCGTTCGCGCCGATGGACACGGCCACGGGCGAGACCGGCATGGAGTACGGCGGCATCACGCCCATCGGACTGCCCGCCGCCTGGCCGCTGCTGGTCGACTCCGCCGTCGCCGATCTGCCGTACGTCCTGGTCGGCAGCGGAAGCCGGCGCGGCAAGCTCATCGTGCCGGGCAAGGTCTTCGCCGGGCTGCCGAACGCGGTCGTGCTCGACGGCCTCGGCGTCGCCGCCGGCTGACGCTCACCCCGGGTCGCGCCGCTCGACGTGTCCCGGTTCAGGCGTCCAGGCCGCCGCGCGCGATCAGTTGACGGGCGATCACATTGCGCTGGATCTCGTTGGTGCCCTCGCCCACGATCATCAGCGGCGCGTCGCGGAAGTAGCGCTCCACGTCGAACTCCGTGGAGTAGCCGTGGCCGCCGTGGATGCGGACCGCGTCGAGCGCGATCCGCATCGCCGTCTCCGACGCGAAGAGCTTGGCCATGCCCGCCTCCATGTCCACGCGCCGCCCCGCGTCGGCCTCGCGTGCCGCGTGCAGGGTCAGCTGGCGGGCCGCCGACAGCGAAGTGGCCATGTCCGCGAGGTAGTTGCCGATCGACTGGTGCTGCCAGATCGGTACGCCGAAGGACTCGCGCTCCTGGGCGTAGCGCAGCGCGTCCTCGAACGCGGCCCGGCCGACGCCCAGCGCGCGGGCCGCGACCTGGAGCCGCCCGGTCTCCAGCCCCTTCATCATCTGCCCGAACCCCTGGCCCTCGACGCCGCCGAGCAGGGCGTCGGCCGGGGCGCGGTAGCCGGAGAAGGACAGCTCGCAGCTCTCCACGCCCTTGTAGCCGAGCTTCGGCAGGTCGCGCGAGACGGTCAGGCCGGGGCCGTGCTCGACGAGGAGCACGGAGATCCCGCTGTGGCGCGGTGTCGCGTCCGGGTCGGTCTTGCAGAGCAGCGCGATCAGCCGGGAGCGGCGGGAGTTGGTGATCCACGTCTTCGCGCCGTCGACGACGTACCCGGCTCCGTCCCCGCTCCCGGCGCGGCGGGCGACCGTGCGCAGCGCCTGGAGGTCGGAGCCGCCGCCCGGCTCGGTCAGCGCCATGGTGGCGCGGACCTCGCCGGTGGCCATGCGGGGCAGCCAGCGGCGCCGCTGCGCCGGGGTGCCGAAGCGCACCAGCAGCTTCGCGACGACCGTATGGCCGCCCATCGCGCCCGCCAGGCTCATCCAGCCGCGCGCCAGTTCCTCGGTGACCAGTACATAGCAGGAGGTGGACACCGGGGTGCCGCCGAACTCCTCGGGCACGGCGAGACCGAAGACGCCGAGCTCCTTCATCCCCTCGATCAGGTCCTCGGGATAGGTGTCGGCGTGTTCCAGCTCGCGTACGACGGGCCTGACCCGCTCGTCGACGAAGTCGCGCACGGTCGTGACGACCAGCCGCTCGTCGGGGGAGAGGGTGTCCAGGGCGCTCACCGGCAGATCCCTTCCGCGCGCAGCCGGGCGATGTCGTCAGGACCGCGGCCCAGTTCGGCGAGGATCGCGTCGGTGTGCTCGCCCGCCTCCGGCACCGGATCCATGCGCGGGACGACTCCGGAAAGGGCGGCCGGGGGCAGCAGGGCCTGTACGGGCTCCTCGGTGCCCGGCACCCGTATGTCCTGCCAGCGGTCGCGCCCGGTGAGCACCGGGTGGTCGAGGAACTCGTGCACCGAATTGACCCCGGCGTTCGCGATGCCGGTCCGGTCGAGCAGCTTCATCGCCTCCGCGCCGTCCAGCTCGGCGAAGCGCGCGGAGATGATCGCGTCCAGCGCGTCGCGGTGCGCCACGCGGTCGGAGCCGGTGGCGAACCGCGGGTCGTCCGCCAGCTCGGGCCTGCCGATGAACTCCCGGCACAGGGCCGTCCATTCGCGTTCGTTCTGCACGGAGAGGAGCACGTCCTTGCCGTCCGACGCGGTGAACGGGCCGTAGGGGGCGACCGTGGCGTGCCGGGCGCCGACGCGGGGCGGCTGGGTCCCTCCGTAGCGGGTGTAGTAGGCGGGCTGGCTCATCCACTCGGCGAGCGCGTCGAACAGGGACACCTCGACGGTGGGCGCGCGGCCGGTCGTCGCGCGGGTGAACAGCGCCGAGAGGATGCCGCTGTAGGCGTACATCCCGCCCGCGATGTCGGCGACCGAGATGCCCACGCGCACGGCCTCGTCCGGGGTGCCGGTGAGCTGGAGCAGCCCGGTCTGGCACTGCACGAGCAGGTCGTACGCCTTGCGGTCCGCCCAGGGCCCCGCCGTGCCGTAGCCGCTGACGGTGCAGGGGATCAGGGAGGGGTGGCGGGCCTGCAGTTCCTCGGCGCCCAGGCCCATGCGGGCGGCGGCGCCCGGGGCGAGGTTCTGCACGAACACGTCGGCGCCCGCGAGGAGGTCGGCCAGGATCGCCTGTCCCTCCTCGGACTTGAGGTCGAGGGTGAGCGACTCCTTGGAGCGGTTCAGCCAGACGAAGTAGCTGGCCTGCCCGTGCACGGTGGTGTCGTAGCGCCGGGCGAAGTCGCCGCCGCCCGGCCGCTCGACCTTGATGACGCGGGCGCCGAGATCGGCGAGCTGACGCGTGGCGAAGGGAGCGGCGACGGCCTGCTCCAGGCTGACGACGGTGATGCCGGCGAGGGGGAGGGGAGGTGGCATGCCGCGTTTGTACGGCCCAAGGGTGGGCGCGTCAATGGCAGGTCCAGGGGGTGGCGGTTCCGCGTGCGGGCAGGGCGCGCGGTGGTGACGGGGACGCCCGCGGCCTTCCCGACGTGCTCCGGACGCGCGGCCGACGCGCGCCGGAAGCGCGCAGTTCAGCCGGTGCCGTCACCGTGCTGAACGTGCCGCGGCGCCGCGGCACCGGACCCGAGTGCGTCCGTGACCGTCATCTCCCTTCCTCCCTCGGCCCCGTCGTCCCCATCGCACCGAGAACGGAACTGTCATGCCCTCGACATCGCTCGTCACGACGGCCACCAGCTCGTACGTCACCTCCATCGCGGACACCCCCGAACAGATCAGGGCCGCCCAGCGCCTGCGCCACCGGGTGTTCGGCGAGGAGCTGGGCGCGACCCTCGACACGCCCCTGCCCGGACACGACATCGACGCCTTCGACGACCTCGCCGACCACCTCCTCGTCACCGACACCGCGACCGGCGACGTCGTCGGCACCTACCGGCTGCTGCCGCCCGGCAGGACGGAGCGGTCCTACTCCGACGGCGAGTTCGACCTGCGCGCCCTCGGCGCCCTGCGCTCCTCCACCGTCGAGGCGGGCCGCTCCTGCGTCCACCCCGACCACCGCTCCGGCGCCGTGGTCAACCTGATGTGGTCGGCGCTGGCCCGCTACGTCCTGCTCTCCGGCCACCGCCACCTCGCCGGCTGCGCCTCCGTGCCCCTGGCCGACGGCGGCCG
>NZ_LIRJ01000560.1 GCF_001419745.1 Streptomyces silaceus
CAGTCAGGCGGAGGGGCGGCGAGCCAGGCGGAGGGGGCGGTCAGGGCAGCGTGATGTGGTACGCCTTGCGCAGCGTCTCGTGGACGGTCCAGGTCGTACGGTCGCCCTCGCGCAGCACGGCGGCGTCGCCCGGACCGATCTCCAGGGTGTCGCCGCCCTCGACCGCGACGGTGGCGCGGCCGCTGACGACCACGAACAGCTCGTTGGCCTCCGTGTCGGTGACCACGCCGGGCGTGATCTGCCAGATGCCGCGCAGCTGCTTGCCGTCGGCGGACTCCCACAGCACCTTGCCGGTCACCACCGGGTCGCCGGAGACGATCTGCTCCGGGTCGAGCGGCTCGGCCTCCAGCTCGACGTCGGGAATGTGCACGGAGAAGGACGCGACAGCCTGATCATTCGTGGTCATGGCCGGTCACCCTAACCGGGGGCCGGACGGGCGCCGGGCCGGGGTCCGTCTTCGGCGGGCGCGCGGTCGCCGCCGCAAGGGTTTGACGGGGCGTGCCGCCCGCCAGGGATGAGGGGAGACCCTACAGGCAGGAGGCAGGCCCGTGCTGGTGGTGTCCGACGAGGTACAGACGGCTGTCGCGGAGCGGCGCCCCGTGGTGGCCCTGGAGTCCACGATCATCGCGCACGGCCTTCCGCGGCCGCGCAATCTCCAGGTGGCACAGGAACTGGAGGCGCTCGTACGGGAGGAGGGCGCCGTCCCCGCGACGATCGCCGTCCTCGACGGGCGCCCCCATGTCGGCCTGGAGAAGGACCAGTTGGGGCGGGTCGCGCACGACGACGGCGTCCGCAAGCTGGGCCACCGCGATCTGCCGCTCGCCGTGGCGGCGGGCGCGAGCGGGGCGACGACGGTGTCGGCGACGGCGCTGCTCGCCGCGCGGGCGGGGCTGCGGGTGTTCGCCACGGGCGGGCTCGGCGGGGTGCACCGGCAGTGGACGGTGACGCAGGACGAGTCGGCGGACCTGGGGCTGCTGGCCCGTACGCGGATCACGCTGGTGTGCGCGGGCGTGAAGTCGATCCTGGACGTGGCGGCGACGCTGGAGCGCCTGGAGACGCTGGGCGTCCCCGTGGCGGGGTTCGGGACGGACCGTTTCCCCGGCTTCTATCTCGCCGACTCCGGGCACCCGGTGGACTGGACGCTGCGTACGCCCGGGGAGGTCGCGGAGGTGATGCGGGCGCAGGACGCGCTCGACGGCTCCGACGCGGCGCTGATCCTGGCGAATCCGGTGCCGCACGCCGAACAGCTCGATCCCGCCCTCCACGCGCGCGTGCTGGCCGACGCGCTGGAGGCGTGCGAGGAGCGCGGCATCACGGGGCAGGCGATCACGCCGTTCCTGCTCGACGAGTTGGTGCGGCGCACCGACGGCGCGTCCCTGGAGGCCAACCTCGCGGCCGTCCGGGGCAACGTCCGGCTCGCGGCGCGCGTCGCCACGGCCTGGGCCGGGCGATGACGGAGCGGGGCGCGGGCCCGCGGGGGCTGCTGGTGGTCGGCGACGTCGTCACGGACATCGTCGCCCGGCACCGCACGGCGCTCGTGCCGGGCACGGACACGGCCGCGGCCATCCGTACGGTGCCGGGCGGCGCGGGTGCCAACGTGGCCTGCTGGGCGGCGCGTTGGGGCTGTCCCGACGTACGGCTCCTGGGGCGGGTCGGCGCCGACGCGGCGGCCTGGCACGAGGAGGCGCTCACGCGCGCGGGTGTGCGTCCCCGGCTCGTCGTCGACCCCTCGGCACCCACGGGGACGGTGATCTGCCTGGTGGACGGGGCCGCCGCGGCCGAGCGGACGTTCCTCACGGACAACGGCGCCTCGCTGCGGCTCTCCCCCGTCGACTGGTCGCCCGACCTGCTCGACGGGGTGGCGCGGCTGCATCTGTCCGGCTATCTGTTCTTCGCCGAGCCGGGCCGGGCGACGGCCCGCGCGGCGCTGGCCGCGGCACGCGCGCGTGGCGTGCCGGTGAGCGTGGACCCCGCGTCGGCGGGTTTCCTCGCGGAGGCGGACGTGGAGCGGTTCCTGTCGGCGGTCGACGGGGCGGAGACGCTGCTGCCGAGCCGGGGCGAGGCGGAACTGCTCACCGGGCTGCCCGACCCGGCGGACGCGGCGGTGAAGCTGAGCCGCCGCTTCCCGGCGGTGGTGGTCACGTCGGGCGCCGAGGGGGCGCTGGTGGCACGGGACGGCGAACTCCTGGGCCGCGCCGCCGCGGTGCCCGCGCGCGTACGGGACTCGACGGGCGCCGGCGACGCGTTCACCGGCGCGTTCCTCGCCGCCCGGCTGGGCGGTGCGGAGCTCCGCGAGGCGGTGACCGAGGGGTGCCATGCGGGGGCCCTGGCCGTGGAACAGGTGGGCGGCAGGCCTCCGGAGGAGGACGAGGAGTCGGCTGCGCTGCGGGGGTAGCAGGGCGCGAGGG
>NZ_LIRJ01000561.1 GCF_001419745.1 Streptomyces silaceus
CGCCCGCCCCTCCCTGTGGCTGCTGCTCGTGCCCGCCCTGCTCCACGGCGCCGCGCCCCTCGTCGCCAACCGCGTCGAACCGCGCGTCCTCGGCGTCCCCTTCCTGCTCGCCTGGATGATCGCCGCGACCGTCGTCAGCCCGCTCGTCATCTGGCTCGTGGCCCGCCTCGACCCGGCGTACCGATGGCGGGGGAGACGTACACCAGCTTCTCGTTCCTGGGGACGGCCGGCTGGTCGTACTCCTTCGGCGCGCCCATCCTCTACCTGGTCGCCTATCTGACCGTCGGCTTCGCCGTCGCCTACGTCGTCGGCCCGGCGCTGTGGACGTACGCCTCCCGGCACGGCCTGATCTCGATCGCCGACATCGCCGAATTCCGTTTCAGATCACGGCCGGTGGGGATTCTGGTGGCCGTCGTCGCGACCGTCTTCATCGTTCCGTACATCCAGGTGCAGATCCAGGGCATGGGCGTCGTCGTGAACGCCATGACGTACGGCGGCGTCGACCTGAAGGTCGCCGCCGTCATCTCCTTCGTCGTGGCGGAGATCTTCATCCTCGTGTCCGGGCTGCGCGGCTCGGCGTGGGTGAGCGCCTTCAAGGACGTCCTCGTGATCCTCGCGGTGGTCTTCCTCGCCGTGTACATCCCGATGCACTACGTCGGAGGCATCGGCGAGTTGACGGGGCGCATGGTGGCCGAGCGGCCCGAGTGGCTGACCTTCCCGGGGCACGCGTCGGGCGGGCGCGACTCGGTGTGGTTCCTCAGCACCGTCGCCCTCAACGCCGTGACCATCACCATCTTCCCCACCACGGTCGCCGGCTACCTGAGCGCCAAGAACCCCAACGCCCTGCGCCGCAACGCCCTGTTGCTGCCCTGGTACCAGCTGCTCCTGTTCGTGCCGATGATCGTCGGTGCCACCGCCCTGTTCGTGATGCCGACCCTCGGCAATCCGGACCTGGCGCTGTTCAGCCTGGTCACCGACTCGCTGCCCGCGCCGCTCGTGGCGGTCGTCGGGGTGGCGGGCGCGCTGTCGGCGATCGTGCCGATGAGCGTGTTCATGCTGTCCATCGGCACGCTGTGGGGGCGGACCGTCCTCGGCGGCGGCAACGGCGCCGATCCGCGCGCGCGGCGCGTGCGCGAGGTCTCCGGCGAGGCGCGCGACCTGCGCACCAAGCGGCTCTCCCAGGCCGTGTGCGTCCTGGCCGGGCTCGTGGCGCTCGCCGGCAGTCTCTTCCACCCGAACACGCTGGTGGAGCTCTCCGTCCTGTCGTACGAAGGCCTGGCGCAGCTGGTGCCCGTCGTGCTGCTCGCCCTGTTCTGGCGGCGTCTCACGGCCAGGGCCGCCGTCGCGGGGATGCTCGTGGGGCTCGCGGTGGTGCTCGGGCTGTGGCTGACCGACAACGACCCGTTCCACGGGATCAACGGCGGCATCGTCGCGCTCGCCGCCAACCTCGTCGTGACGGTCGCGGTCGTGCGGCTGTCCCCTGGCCCGGCCCCGGGAGCCGATCGGCGCACGCCGCGGGTCGATACGGCCCCGTACGCGAAGGAGACACGATGAGCGGCGCCGAGGACGCGACGCACAGCGCCGGAGACACGGCGAACGGCGGCCCGACGGCGACTGCTCTAGTCCCGCGAGCGCGTCGAGGAGCACGCGGTCCGCGCCCTCGTGCTCAGGCCCCCGGCCCCGCCGTCGTCCTGAGGCCAAGGCCACGGTCCTGCCCGTGGGGCGCGGGCGGCTTGCGGACCAGGAACTGCGCGCCCGCCGCCTCGTGCCCGTTCATCGTGGACACCGTGACCCGGCGGCAGTCGACCGGCTCGAAGCCCGCGAGCAGCGTGCGCAGCCGGTCCTCGGTGTGGTGGCGGCAGACCGCGCCGTCGGAGGTCTCGAAGACGCCGTAGGCGTGGTCGCCGGTGCGCTCGGCGAAGCGCTCGTACCGCTCGCGGTTGCGCGCGTCGTCCTGGAGCAGGTAGTCGCTGACGTACAGCAGCCCGCCGGGCCTGAGCACCCGGTCCAGCTCGGCGATCAGCCGCCGCTGGGCGTCGGCGCGCGGCACGCAGGTCAGCACGGCGAACAGGACGACCAGGTCGACGCTCGCGTCGGGGCGGCCCGTCTCGGGCGGCGCCGTCAGGACGTCGAAGCGCGGCGCGGCGAGCAGGGCACGGGCCCGTTCGATCATCCCCGCGGAGGTGTCGACGCCCGCGAGGTCCCGGAAGCCGTGGGCCGTCAGGGCCTCCAGGGTGCGGCCGTAACCGCAGCCGTAGTCGAGCACGGCGGCGCCCCGGTCCACGCCCGCCAGCCACGGCGCGTACAGCGGATGCGTGAACGTCTTGGTCGCCGCGACGGCGTCCCAGTACCCGGTCTGGCTGTCGAGGTCGGTCACGGGAGTGCCTCCAGGAGCGCTCGGCGAAGGCCCCTCATGCTGGCACGGCGACGGCGGTCGGACACCAGTCCGAAGCGGTCAGATCCCGGGCCGGTAGCGGATCGGATGATCGTCCGGGACCTCGACGAGGACGATCTCCAGACCGTCCGGGTCGGCGATCCACATCTCGACCAGCCCCCACGGCTCCCTGACCGGCGGCCGCAGCACCTCCACGCCCCGCTCCGCGAGCTCCTCGTGTGCCGCGCGGACGTCCGCGACCTGGAGCCACAGCTGGAGACCGGGCGGGGGCGGGGCGTCCGAGCGGCCGGAGACCTCCAGGAAGCCGCCGCCGAGGAAGTAGACGGTGCCGCGCTCGGGGCCCGTGCCGAACTCGCGGTAGACGGCCAGACCCAGCGTCTCGCCGTAGAAGACGCGGGAACGCTCCGGGTCGGTGGGGCGGAGGAGGGTCCTGCTGCTCAGTACGTGCACCATGCGGTCGCACCCTAGCCGGGGGTTAGGCTCGACGGAGGAACAAACCGCGCCGAGAACGCGCGGAGAACGGAGACGACCGCCCATGGACACCGCCCTGCGCCCCGCCCCCGGTGAGCTCACGTTCCGTGACGCCACCGCCGCCGACATCGACGCGCTCGTCACACTGGTCGAGTCGGCCTACCGCGGGGACTCCAGCCGGGCGGGCTGGACCACCGAGGCGGACATCCTGGAGGGCCAGCGCACCGACCCGCAGGAGGTCGCCGCGGTCATCGAGAAGGCCGGGAGCCGGCTGCTCGCCGTCGAGCGGGACGGCGAGCTCGTGGCCTGCTGCCAGCTCGAACACCGCGGGGACCACGCCTACTTCGGGATGTTCGCGGTGAGCCCGGCACTGCAGGGCGCCGGCCTCGGCAAGGTGATCATCGCCGAGGCGGAGCGGATCGCGCGCGAGACGTGGGACGCCACCGAGATGCGCATGACCGTGATCAACGCCCGCGAGGACCTCATCGCCTGGTACGAGCGGCGCGGCTACCGCCGTACGGGAGAGTCGACGCCCTTCCCGTACGGCAACGAGCGCTTCGGCATTCCGCAGCGCGACGGCCTCCGGTTCGAGCTGCTGGTCAAGGAGCTCGACCGGGGCTGACGCGCCGGAACGCGGGCGGGCGCTAGGCCGTGAAGCGACCCGTCCGCTTGATCTCCGGGAAGTCCGTGGTCGCCCCGTCCAACTGGAGCGCCCGCACCAGACGCAGGTCGTCCTGCGTGTTCACCACCCAGCCGATGATCCGGAGGTCGGCCTTCCTGGCGTGCTCGACGATCTCCAGCGTCAGGCGCCGGATGTTGAGGACGAGCGTGGTGGCGCCAACGGTCCTCGCGCGCTCCACGACATCCGTGCCGTAACGGCTCGCGACGAGCGCGGTGCGCACGCCGGGCACCAGGCGCGCGATCTCCGCGACGGCCTCGTCGTGGAAGGAGATCACCTCCACCCGGGAGACCAGATCGCGTCGGTGCATGACCTCGGCGAGGGCGCGCGCGGCGGCGACGTCCTTGATCTCCGCCTGCAGCGGAGCACTGACGGCGTCCAGGACCTCTTCGAAGACGGGGACGCGCTCGCCGCGCCCCGCGTCCAGTTCCCTCAGTTCGGCGAGGGTCTTCTCGGCGATCGGCCCCTTTCCGTCGGTCGTACGGGCCACGTCGGCGTCGTGCATGACGACGAGGGCGCCGTCCTTGCTCAGATGCAGATCCAGCTCGATGACATCGAGGCCCGCGGCTTGCGCGGCGATGAAGGAGCGGAGCGTGTTCTCGGGCTCGACACCCATGACCCCGCGATGACCGATGGTGAGGAAGTTCAAGATTCACTCGCTTCCGTCGACGGCGGCTCGGCGGCCGCGTGGCGAGGACGGAGGAAACCACGCGGCAATGTCGCAGCCTAATGGCCCGTCTCGGTGAGGGAACCGCTCGGACGGGAGTGACCGGAGTCGTCCGCTCTGGCTCCCACGATGCCGAGGAGGAGTCCGGTGATCAGGGCGGCGACAAGGACGGCACGGGTGCTCACGGGTGCGCTGCTCCGTACGGCGGGGGAGTGCTGACCCCGTCCGTCCTACCGCCCGCGGCGCGACGGGGGCGAGCCACGTCACCCGGCCGTGGGCGCGTCCTTCACGGGTTGACGGGGCGGGCCGTGCCCTCGTCCACGGGCCGGCGCGGCGGGTCCGCGCCCTCGCGCGCGGCCAGTTCGTCGAGGTCGCCGAGCATCGCCTCGGCGAGTTCGACCTCCGCCTCCAGACGGCGCTCGCTCCACCGGAGCGCGACCTCGGGGTGGGACCAGGCCTCGGCGCCGTCCGCCCGCGCGAGCGCGTCCCTGACCTCCTTCAACTCGCCCTTCGTGCGCGCGATGTGCTCGCCGACCAGCGCCCGCAGATGGTCCGGTTCGGTCAGATGCCCGAGCCAGACCCGCAGCAGCAGCGGGTGCTTGAGGACGGCGGGGCCCGCGTCCTGGCCGCCGCCCGCCCAGGCGGCGAGCGCCGCGCGTCCCTCGCCGGTGATGGCGTACGACCGCTTGGTGCGGGGCGCGTCGGGGCCCGAGCGCCGCGAGGTCGCGTAGCCGAGGCCCTCCAGGCGGCGCAGTTCGGCGTAGATCTGGCTGATGGCGGGCGACCAGTAGAAGAAGCGGAGCGAGGCGTCGGCCCACTTCTTCAGCTCGTACCCGGTCCGCTCCCCGGGGAAGGAGAGCAGCCCGAGCACCGCCCAGGCCGTCGGCGGCAGCTCCGGGGCGGGCGGGTCGTCGTGCTGCTGCGCTGGTCTACGAGAGGCTGCCATGGGCCGCATTGAAGTGAACGTCCCACGTGGCGCGCAAGGGCGGGCCGGTGGGGCCGCGGG
>NZ_LIRJ01000562.1:0-839 GCF_001419745.1 Streptomyces silaceus
CTCTCCCTCCACCCCAGGAGCCCGTATGCGTAAGAGAGTTGTCTCCACAGCGATCGCCGTGGCCGCGGTCGGTGCCCTTGTCTCGCCGGCCGCCGCCCAGACGGACCCCGCGCGTCCGGGGAGCGTCCACGTGCTCAGCCACGGCTCCGAGGCCGGGACCGCGGTCGTCAGCGGGCACAACGAGAAGGGCACCCGCCTGAGCGTCGCGGGCGTGCGCACCAAGAGCGCCCACACGCTGCCCGTCGACTACCAGGTGCAGGAGACCGGCTACTGGTGCGGTCCCGCCGCCACCCGCATCGCGCTGTCCGCCCGCATCGCCGCGCCGAGCCAGGCCGACCTCGCCGCCCAGCTCGGCACCACGGAGGCGGGCACCGACCACATCAGCCAGGTGACCGGCGTGCTCAACGCCAACCTCGGCACCGGCTGGTACGAGACCAAGGAGATGCCCGACGACCCGCCCACCCAGGCCCAGAAGGACCTGCTGTGGAACGACATCGTCCTGGACATCGACAAGAACTACCCGCTGGTGGCCAACATCGTGGCCCCGCCCGGCAACCAGCCGCCCGGCTACCCGTCGGACCAGACGATCTACCACTACTTCACGGTCATCGGGTACGACGACGCCAACCGCACGGTCCTCATCGCCGACCCCGCCTCCTTCGGTGGCAACCAGATCTACTGGCTCTCCTTCGACCAACTCGCCAGCCTGATCCCGCCGAAGGGGTACGCCGCCTGACCGCGACGGGGCCTGCCCTTCCGCGACGTCCACGGAAGGGCAGGCCTTGGGCGTCCCTTCACAGCCAGCCGTTGCGCTGGGCCTGCAAGGCCATCTGGAAGCG
>NZ_LIRJ01000562.1:873-2053 GCF_001419745.1 Streptomyces silaceus
GCCGCCCGGACGCGTGGTGCCGCCGTGGAGCGGCAGGGCGCTGTGCCAGGACTGCTCGAACAGCGCGACGAGCGCGGAGAGCAGTCCGCAGGGCTGCACCACCAGCATGGTGTTGTGCACGTCGGCCTCCTTGATCGACAAGGAGACGAGCGCGTACGCCTCGTCGATGATCACGAGCTTGACCGGCACGGACGGCAGCACCCTGGCCTGTTCGCCCGCGTTGACGACCGGTTCGATGGCCTCGTGGAGACGGCCCGGATGCTCCAGTGACTCGCGCGANNCGCCAGGGTGGCCAGCGCGTCCTCCGTGGCGCCGGTCAGGGGGAAGTACGGCGGCGACTCGAACTGCCGGATCTGCTCGCGGGCGCTCGCCCAGGCGTGCCGGATCCGCGGGCCGATGGCCTCGCCGGTGACGACCTCGACGAGGTCGTCGTTGTACGCGGCGAGCCGCTGGCGCCGGAACGACTCGAACGCGCCGCCGACGGCGATGCGCGACTCCTCCACCTCGGCCGCCCGGTGCCGGGCGAGGATCTCCAGGCCGGCGGTGGGCGGGACCGGCGCCACCATGTCCCCGCCCTCCTCGGCGGCGCTGGCCAGACCGGCGTCGACGAGCGCGGCGTACGCGGTGGCCAGCTCCGCGTCGTCGAGTCCGGCCGCCGGGCCCATCGTGCTGAGCGGGGCGGGCGCCAGCTCCAGCAGGGCCAGATAGACCCGGGCCGCCGCGGGGCCGAGCCCCAGGAGCCGCAGGGCCTCGCCGAGTCTCGCGTTCGTCATGAGCCGCATTATCGACGCTCCGGCCGGGAGCATGGCCGATCCGTGCCAGTGGCACTTCCCGGCCCCGCGCGCGCGAGGCGAGGGATACCGTCCGGGAGTCGACGCGGTCCGGCGGCGGGAGCGAGTCGCCGGAGCCGTGCGCGAGAGCACCCTCAGCAGCTTTCAGAGGAAGGTGGACGACGTGGCCAAGGGCCGGAAGAACGGTCTCTACGCAGGGATCTCCGAGGAACTGTCCGCGCTGATGCGGACCGGATGGGCCGACACCGAGCGGCACGACCTGGAGCCCGACGAGCAGGCCCCGTACGCGGCCCGCCGCCGCGCCGCGCTCTCCGCGCGCTTCCCGGGCGAGCGCCTCGTGATCCCCTCGGGCAACCTCAAGGTCCGCTCGAACGACGACACGTATCCGT
>NZ_LIRJ01000563.1 GCF_001419745.1 Streptomyces silaceus
CCGGCGTCGCCCGCGAGGAGCTCGGCCTGATCCGGCGCGGCGACGAACTCGTCGTCACCGCCGGTCCCTTCCGCCGCATCGTCACCCTGCCGTCCGCGCTGCGCCGCTGCACCGTCGCGGGCGCCGGACTGCGCGAGGGCGAGCTGCGGGTGCGGTTCGCGCCCGATCCGGACCTGTGGCCGCGCGGCCGCTGAGGGACGCCGTCGCGCACGCCGGTGAACGGGCTACCGCCATTCGGGTAACGTCGAGTGGCATGAGCGATGCCACCGAGCGCGAACCCCGTGAAGTCGACGCCGACGCCTGGGAGACGGCCTGCGCCGAGGACCTCGCCGAGGAGAAGGCCCGCCGCCGTGCGCAGTACGGCCCCCCGCCCGGCTCGGCCGCCGAGGAGCTGAAGAAGCTCGTCGACGCCGTGTCCGAGAAGCTCTCCGGCCTCCAGTCGCCGCTGCTCGGCGCGGTCGCCCAGGGCGCCGTCGAGCAGACCGTGAAGCAGGTCGTCCAGCAGGCCAAGGCCGTGGTCGAGCCGGTCATCGAGCGCAACCCCGACGTCTTCGACCACCTCGCGGCGGCCGGCTCCGAGCTGCTCGCCGCCTACCGCTCCGCGGTCGAGGGCCAGGAGAGCAGGTGGACGCGGCGCGAGGGGACGGGCGACGCGACGCCGGGCCAGGATCGCCGGGACGAGGGCCCCGCGGCGGGCGAACACATCGATCTGGACTGACCCCCCTCGGGTACGGTGGGCCTTAGCGGGGCTCGATCGAACTGAGGGATTCATGGGACTCACCATCGGCGTCGACATCGGCGGCACGAAGATCGCGGCCGGAGTGGTCGACGAGGACGGCACCATCCTCTCGACCTTCAAGGTGCCGACCCCCGGTACATCCGAGGCGATCGTCGACGCGATCGCCTCCGCGGTGGAGGGCGCGCGGGCCGGTCACGAGATCGTCGGCGTCGGCATCGGCGCCGCCGGCTACGTCAACCGCCAGCGCTCCACGGTCTACTTCGCGCCGAACATCGACTGGCGGCAGGAGCCGCTCAAGGACGAGGTCGAGAAGCGCGTCAGCCTGCCGGTCGTCGTGGAGAACGACGCCAACGCCGCGGCCTGGGGCGAGTACAGGTTCGGCGGCGGCAAGGGCCACCGCAACGTCATCTGCATCACCCTCGGCACCGGCCTGGGCGGCGGCATCATCATCGGCAACAAGCTGCGCCGCGGCCACTTCGGCGTGGCCGCCGAGTTCGGCCACATCCGGATGGTGCCGGACGGCCTGCTCTGCGGCTGCGGCAGCCAGGGCTGCTGGGAGCAGTACGCCTCCGGACGCGCCCTCGTGCGGTACGCGAAGCAGCGCGCCAACGCCACCCCCGAGAACGCCGAGTACCTCCTCTCGCTGGGCGACGGCACCCCCGAGGGCATCGAGGGCAAGCACATCTCGATGGCCGCCCGGCAGGGCGACGCGGTCGCCGTCGACTCCTACCGCGAGCTGGCCCGCTGGGCCGGTGCCGGTCTCGCCGACCTGGCCTCGCTCTTCGACCCGTCCGCGTTCATCATCGGCGGCGGCCTCTCGGACGAGGGCGAGCTGGTCCTCGACCCGATCCGCAAGTCCTTCAAGCGCTGGCTCGTGGGCAGCAACTGGCGCCCCGAGGCCCAGGTCATCGCCGCCCAGCTGGGCAACAAGGCCGGTCTGGTCGGCGCGGCCGACCTGGCGCGGGAGCCCGACCCGGTCATGTGAGACCGCGCCACGGCATACGACCGTGCCCGCCGCGTCCCCTCGGGGAGCGGCGGGCACTGTCGTATCTTGATCGTCATGGCCAGCGACGCGCTTCCCAACTCCCGCACCGAGCCCGACGGTTCGGCCGTCGTCCGCGTGCTCAGCTACAACATCCGCTCGATGCGCGACGACACCGCCGCGCTCGCCCGGGTCATCGCCGCCTGCGACCCCGACCTGGTCCTCGTCCAGGAGGCGCCGCGGTTCTTCCGCTGGCGCAAGAAGCTGGCCCGCCTCGCGCGCGCCGCCGACCTCGTGATCCTCTCCGGCGGCGGCACCGCGGCCGGGCCCGCGCTGCTCTGCTCGCTGCGCGCCACGGTCGAGCGCACCGAGGACGTGCTGCTCCCGCTCACCCCGGGGCTGCACCGGCGCGGCTTCGCGACCGCCGTCGTCCGCTTCGGGGGCGCCCGACTCGGCGTCCTGAGCTGCCACTTGAGCCTGCAGACCGACGAGCGGTACGAGCAGGGCGGGATGCTGCTCGACCGTCTTGCGGGCATGGGCGTGGAGCACACGGTCGCGGGCGGCGACCTCAACGAACGGCCGAACGGCCGCACGTTCAAGCTGCTCGCGGGCGCGCTCCAGGACTGCTGGGCGGTCAGGCCCTGGGGCGGCGAGTACTCCTCGGAGGCCGACGACCCGCGCCAGCGCATCGACGCGATCTTCGCCTCGCGCGGGGTCGAGGTCCTGGGCTGCGGCGTCCCGGTGGGGCAGGCGGGCATCACGGAGACGGACCTGAGGGCGGCCACGGACCACCTTCCGGTCCTGGCCGCCCTCAGGGTTCCCCCCTCCCGACAGGCCCTGCGGGCAAGCGCCCGCTGAGACCTACGGGCGCTGCCTCACCTTGTCGACAACCCCCCACTCGACCGTGTGCGACAGCTGGACGTACCTCTTCTTCCCGTCGCGCGAGATCCGCTCGTCGCGGAAGCCCAGGAACTCGTGCGACGTCGCGTCGAAGATGAGGTACCTGCCCTTGTACTGGTCGGGATAGGCGATCCCCACACCGGTGCGCCCGGCGGAGTCCTCGACCCCTTCGACCGTCTTGACGCCGGGTACGAGCGCCAGCCCTTCGTAGGCCGCGGCGCGCAGTCCCTCGGGCAGCGTCGGCGACTTCAGGAGCTCGCCGAGCAGGAAGTAGGCCTCCGACCGTTCGTCCTCGGTGAAGGCGCTGATCGGCTTGTCGGAGGTGCCCATGGAGACGATGGCCGGGACGAGCTTCTCGGGGTCGGTGGGCAGCTTCTTCAGTTCGTCCCACCTGCGGGGCGGCCACACTCCCCCGCCCTTGCCCAGGGGCTCCTCCCACATGACCCTGCCGAGCTCCATGCTCAAGGAGCGCTTGGAGCCGTCCACCGAGTCCCACATCTCGTCGGTGTAGCTCTTGACCTCGCCGGTCTTCCGCTCCGTCTCCGTGATGATCCGCTTGGAGTAGATGAACTCGTCGTCGCGGGGCACCACGGTCTGCTTCTCGTGCTCGCGCTCCCAGGCGGCCGCGCCGTGGAGCACCTTCGCCGCGGCGACGTTCGCCACGCTCGGGGAGCTGCCGGGCCCGGCCTGCTGCCCGTCCTTCGCGCCGTCGACGGTGACCACGACGGTCGCGGCCACCGCGGCCGCCACCAGGCCGGCGAGGGCGATGCGCAGCACCGGGCGGCGGCGCACGGGACGTACCGCCGCGGCCGGTCCGTTCATCGCGGCGAACAGCCGGACCCGCGCGCGGTGGCGCGTGTCGTCGTCCAGCGGGGGAGCCCCGGCGTCCCAGCCGCGCAGTTCATCGAGTTCATTCATGGGCGTGTGCCTCCTGGAAAGCGGTCGGATCGGATCCGCCCAGTGCTTCGCGCAATGTGCTGCGGGCCCGGTGCAGCCGTGACCTGACGGTGCCGACGGGCACCCCCAGCGCCTGGGCCGCCTCCTCGTAGTTGAGGTCGGCCCACGCCACCAGGAGGACCACGTCGCGGTGGCGGGCGGAGAGCCCCGCAAGGGCCGCCGCCAGATCGCTCCGTATCCCCTCGGCCCCCGCGCGGGCGACGGCGCGGTCGGCGACCGGCTCGTCGTGCGACACCGGGGCGGGCACCTTGGCCAGCGCCTTGAAGCGGCGGGCCTCCGCCCTGCGGTGGCGTCCGATGAGGTTGGTCGCGATGCCGAACAGCCAGGGGCGGGCGTCGGCCCGCGCCAGGTCGTAGCGGTGGCGCTCCTTGAAGGCGGTGGTGAAGGTGTCCGCCATCAGGTCCTCCGCCGCCTCGGGACCGAGCCGGCGGGCCGCGTACCGGTGGACGGCGTCGGCGTGCCGGTCGAAGAGGGCGGCGAACCGCTCGGGCTCGTCCCGGGACCGCTCGATGGACCAGGCGTCGCTCTGTGGGTGCTGCCCCGTGGAAAGGGGGACGCCGGGATCGACGGTCATCGGGGCTCCTTTCGTTCGTCTGAACGCTTCGAAGGCTTGGGCTGTGCGGATGGTTCACCTCTCCTTCGCCGGTGGGCGGGATCGGGTTCCATCGCGGTCGCCGAGGGCTTCGTGCGGGGCGGTCCGGGACGCCGAAGGGCGCGTACGACGCCGGAGGCCGGGACGCCGAAGGGCCCGCCCGGAGCGTGTCCGGGCGGGCCCTTCGGCGGTCCGCGGGGGTCAGACGACCGCGCCGCGCCCCGGGTCGTCCTCGTCCTCGTCGTCGCCGCTGTTCATCCGCATCACCAGGGTGGCGAAGCCGCCCAGGAAGCCGCCGATGCCGAGCGTCGTCAGCCACCACGTCATCTGCCAGCCGAACAGCACGGCGAGCAGGATGAGCAGCGGGCCGCCCAGCACGGCGAGCCAGGCGAACTTGGCCGTCACGTCCGCCTCGGGCAGCGGCGGCGGCTCCGGCGGCACGAAGTGCCCCTCGTCGTCCGCGTCGAAGTCGTCCTCGGAGGGCTCCGGCACGCTGTAGTCGCGCGGCCCGCCGACGCCGGGCGCGAAGGAGACCGAGCTGCCGAGCGGCTTGTCGGTGCCCCCGTCCTTGCCCGCGCCGGGGCCGTCCTGCCCCGGGCCGTTCGTCTCCGGCTCCAGGAGGGCCAGGTCCTCGACCGACTTGAAGGGCTTGGCGCCCGGCGGGTCCGCGGGCTCCTCGCCGTACCCCGCGACGATCGCCTGCCAGGCGGCCTCCTCGTCCAGGGGCACGCCGTCGCGCGGCGCCCTGTCCTCGGGGCTCTTCTCCGGCTCTCTGCTCTCCTCGCGGTCCGCCTCGTGCTCAGCCACCGGTGGCCGTCCCTTCCTTGCCGACGCTGGGGGCGAGCCGGCCGATGAACGCGTAGCTCTCCTCGAAGATCCGGTCCGCGTCGTGGTCCAACGTCGCGACGTGGTAGCTCTGTTCCAGCAGGATCTCCTTGACGTCCGTGGAGGAGACGCGGCTGAGGATCCGGGCCGAGTCGGCGGGCGACACCACGTGGTCACGGGGGCTGTGCAGCACCACCAGCGGCTGGGTCACCTGGGGCAGTTCGGCGTCCACCACGCGGTAGAGATTGCGCAGGTTGTACGCCGAGTGGAGCGGGACGCGGTCGTACCCCAGCTCGTGCGAACCCTCCTTGGCGATGTCGTTGGCGACGCCCTTCGTGGTGGGCACGAAGTGGCGCAGGACCGGCAGCGCGTACGGCGCGAGGCCGTGCAGCTTGTTGCCCGGGTTGACCACGACCATGCCGCTGATCGCGTCGCCGTGCTTCGCCGCGAGGCGCAGCGTGAGCGTGCCGCCCATGGAGAGGCCGAAGACGAAGACCTTCGCGCACCGCTCCAGGAGGCCGCGCAGCTCGCGCTCCACCTCGGCGTACCAGTCCTGCCAGCTGGTGATCGCCATGTCCTCCCAGCGCGTGCCGTGACCGGGCAGGAGCGGCAGGGCCACGGTCAGGCCGCGCTCCGCCAGGTACTCGGCCCAGGGGCGCATCGACTGCGGGGATCCGGTGAAGCCGTGGCAGAGGAGGACGCCGACCTCGCCGCCTTCGTGGCGGTACGGCTCGGC
The DNA here is from genome assembly GCF_001419745.1 of Streptomyces silaceus. Taxonomy (GTDB): domain Bacteria; phylum Actinomycetota; class Actinomycetes; order Streptomycetales; family Streptomycetaceae; genus Streptomyces; species Streptomyces silaceus. The sequence continues at coordinate 5,732 of NZ_LIRJ01000563.1, forward strand.
TCCGGGCAGGACCGGCACCTTCGGTCTCCTTCGTGAGAGGTGCCGCGGGATCCGGGATGAGGGGATCCGCGACGGGGCGGGGGATCGAGGGATGAGGAGGGGTTTCGAGGAGTACTTCACCGTACGCGACCGGACTGACACCGACCAGGGTCGTCGGGCCCATTGGCGGCACCCCGGGTTATGGTCTGATCCACAGACACAGGAGGCACTCGGTTTGATCTACGGCGCAATGAAGGTTGCCATCGGAGGGCCGCTGAAGCTCGGCTTCAGGCCCTGGGTGGAGGGCCTTGAGAACGTCCCCGCCGAAGGCCCCGCGATTCTGGCGAGCAATCACCTCTCGTTCTCGGACTCCTTCTTCCTCCCCGCGGTCCTCGACCGCAAGGTCACCTTCATCGCCAAGGCGGAGTACTTCACCTCGCCGGGCGTGAAGGGCAAGCTCACCGCGGCCTTCTTCAAGGGTGTCGGCCAGCTCCCCGTGGACCGCTCCGGCGCGCGCGGCGCGGGCGAGGCGGCCATCAAGAGCGGCATCGAGGTCCTGGAGCGCGGCGAGCTCTTCGGCATCTACCCCGAGGGCACCCGCTCGCCCGACGGACGCCTCTACCGCGGCAAGCCCGGCGGCCTCGCGCGCGTGGCGCTCGCCACCGGTGCCCCCGTGCTGCCCGTCGCGATGATCGACACCGAGAAGATCCAGCCGCCCGGCAAGGTGGTGCCGAAGCTGATGCGCCCCGGCATCCGCATCGGCAAGCCCCTCGACTTCACGCGCTACCAGGGCATGGAGCAGGACCGCTTCGTGCTGCGCGCGCTGACCGACGAGGTCATGTACGAGATCATGAAGCTCTCCGGCCAGGAGTACGTCGACATCTACGCGACGGCCGCGAAGCGTCAGATCAGCGAGGCGGCGAAGGCGGCCAAGGCCGTGGAGAAGGCCGGCGAGAAGACGGGCGAGAAGGACAAGGCGGGGGACGGGGAACGGTCCGGCTCCTAGCCGCGTCCGTTCAGGGGTGGGGGACATGGCCAGGCGCGAGAGAGTCATGAGGATGTCGGTCGAGCAGCCGCTGTGGCGTGCGCTCACCGCCTACCGGGTCCTGACGATGCTGTACGCGATCGGGCTCTTCGTCGCGGCGCACGACAAGCTCGACCGCCCCTGGGTGGCCATCGCGTACTACGCGGTGCTCGCGCCCTGGACCCTGGCCACGCTGCCCCGCGTGGCGAACGCGGCGAGCTGCACCCGGCGCTTCCTCGTCGCCGACCTCACCCTCGCGATCGTCGGCATCCTGCTCACCCCGCTCGCCGACTCCCACCAGCGGATCGTCGACGGCGGGCCGACGCTGCCCTCCATCTGGACGGCGGGCGCCGTCCTCGCGTACGCGATCAAGGGCGGCTGGCGCTGGGCGGCCTTCGCCTCGCTCCTCGTGGGCGTCGCCAACGTGGTGCAGCGCGGCGCCTTCAGCCGCGACACCGTGCACAACGTCCTGCTGGTCTGCATCGCCTCCATCGCCATCGGCTACGTCGTGGAGGTGGCCCGCGCCTCCGAGCGCACCCTCGCCCGCGCCCTGGAGATCGAGGCCGCGACCCGCGAGCGCGAGCGCCTCGCCCGCGACATCCACGACAGCGTCCTCCAGGTCCTCGCCATGGTGCAGCGGCGCGGCACGGCCATCGGCGGCGAGGCCGCGGAGCTCGGCCGGCTCGCGGGGGAGCAGGAGGTCGCGCTGCGCACCCTGGTCGCCGGGGGCCTGGTGCGCCCGTCGTACGTGTCGGAGGACGCCTCGCAGGGCGCCCTCGTACGCGCGGTGGAGGTGCCGGACGACGAGGACGACGACACGGCGCCGTGCGATCTGCGCACGCTCCTGGCCCCGCACGTCGGGTCGCGGGTGACGCTCTCCGAGCCGGGCGCGCCGGTGCTCCTCGCGCCGGCGGCGGCGAAGGAACTGGCCGCCGCTGTCAGTGCCGCCCTGGACAATGTCCGCAGGCACGTCGGAGCGCACGCCTGCGCCTGGATCCTCGTCGAGGACGAGCCGGACGCGGTGATCGTGACGGTCAGGGACGACGGTCCGGGCATCCCGGAGGGGCGG
>NZ_LIRJ01000564.1 GCF_001419745.1 Streptomyces silaceus
GGCCGTGCCGAAGCAGACCGCTGAGCCGAGTGCGCAAATCATCCCAAGAGACACGAAGTGACTGTAGAGGAAGGGGAGTCAAAGGAGACCCAAGGGACATCCGGTGGAGCCGACTGGCACGGCGCGCGGAGCCTTCCCTACGCTGAGCGCCGACGTCGTACGCCCTGCCGCGTACGACGGCACACGCACAACGGCACACGCACGACGCATCGCGTACGACAACGCGCGCACGACGCACCGCGTACGGCGCGCGGCAACGGGGGACGGCGAAGACATGGCACAGAAGCAACCACGGCGGCTGCGCTCCAGCACGGTCGTGCTCGGCGGCATGGGCGTGCTCGCCGCGGCCCTGACCTCCTGCGGCTCGGACCCGGACCGGCGCTGCGTGGACCGGGACAGCTACGACGCCTTCCGCGGGTACAAGATCATCGGCGACCAGAGCTGCAACGCGGGGGCGTCGGGCTCCTCGTCGAAGAGCAAGGGGCGCAAGACGGGCTCCGGCTCGTACGGCACGGGCAGCGGCACGGGCTCCGGCACGGGAACGGGCTCGGGCTCGGGCACGGGCACCGGCAAGTCGTCGGGCCGTACCGACCCCGCCTGGTACTACGACGCCGAGATCGACGGGACGCACGCCGACTACGGCACCTTCAGCCGCAGCGAGGCCGTCGACCGCGACGGCTTCGGCTGCTCGGGCAGCGGCAGCGGCGGCGGCTGAGCGGGCCCGGACCCCGACCCCGCCCCGGACGCCGGCCAGGTACCGCCCCGGACGTCCACCCGGACCCCGCCCCGGACACGGAAGACACGTAGGCCATGGAACGCCGCACCATCGAGCCCCGCCCCGGCTGGCAGCAGACCGTCGAGGACCAGGGGCTGATCTACCCGCTCACCCGCTACCCCGACGACAGCCTGCGCCCCTACTGGGACGAGAGCGCGTACTACGTCTTCTCGCTCCCCGAGGTCGAGGCCCTGGAGGAGGTCGTCGAGGAGCTGCACGCCATGTGCCTGGCCGCCGCCGCGCACATCGTCGAACACGACCGCCTCGCCGACCTCGGCATCACCGACCCGCGCGTGGCCGACGCCGTCACCGAGGCCTGGCGCCGGCGCGCCGAACTGCCTTCCCTGTACGGCCGCTTCGACCTGCGCTACGACGGCTCCGGCGGCCCCGCCAAGATGCTGGAGTACAACGCCGACACCCCCACCTCCCTGGTCGAGGCCGCGAGCCCCCAGTGGTTCTGGATGGAGGAACGCTTCCCCGGCGCCGACCAGTGGAACTCCCTGCACGAACGTCTCGTCGACGCTTGGAAGAAGCAGGCCCCGCTGCTGCCGCCCGGCGGTCCGCTGTACTTCGCGCACTCCGCCGCCGACGAGCTCGGCGAGGACCTGATGACGGTCGCGTATCTGCGCGAGACGGCCGACCAGGCGGGCCTCGCGACGGAGTCCATCTCCATGGAGGACATCGGCTGGGACCGTCTCTCGCACCGCTTCGTCGACAAGAAGCTGCGGTTCATGCGGAGCTGCTTCAAGCTCTACCCGTGGGAGTGGCTGACCACGGACCGCTTCGCGCCGCACGTCCTGCGGACCCTCGACAACGGCGGCGGCACGGGCTCGACCCTGTGGATCGAGCCCGCCTGGAAGATGCTCCTGTCCAACAAGGCGCTGCTCGCGGTGTTGTGGGAGCTGTACCCGGGCCACCCGAACCTCCTCCCCGCCTACCTGGACGGCCCGCGCGAGCTGGCCGAGGCGGGCGGCCGCGGCCATGTCGCCAAGCCCCTGCTCGGCCGTGAGGGCGCGGGCGTGACGGTCCACGAGCCCGGCGCCCCCGCCGTCGTACGCGAAGAGGCCTGCTGCTACCAGGAGTTGGCTCCGCTGCCCGACTTCGACGGCAACCGGGTCGTGCTCGGCGCCTGGGTCGTGGAGGACGAGGCGGCCGGCCTCGGCATCCGGGAGTCGTCGGGGCTGATCACGGACGAGTACGCGAGGTTCATCCCGCACGTCATCCTGTGAGGCCGATCGGGTGCGCGTCGTCCTGGGAGGTCGATCGGGTACGAGCCATCCTGTGAGGCCGATCGGGTACGCGCCGGGGGCGGTCCGGCGCGTACCCGTCGCGAGCCGGCGCGGCTCAGGAGGCGGCGCCCGCGTCCAGACGGACCAGCATCTTGCCGGTGTTCGCCCCGCGCAGCACCCCGAGGAAGGCCTCCGGCGCGCGGTCGAGCCCGTCCACGACGGTCTTCTCGGTGCGCAGGGTGCCGTCGGCGAGCAGGGGAGCGGCCCGGCCGATCCACTCCGGGAACAGGTCGAAGTGGCTGGTCACGAGCATGCCGCGCAGGGTGGCCTCCTGCTTGGCGGCCTGGAAGAGGTTGTCGGGGCCGGGCACGGGTGAGGCCGAGTTGTACGTGCTGATCGCGCCGACCAGCGCGATGCGGCCGCCGGGACGGATCGCGCCGATCGCGGCCTGGAGGTGGTCGCCGCCGACCGAGTCGAGGTAGACGTCCACGCCGTCGGGCGCGGCCTGCGCGAGCTGCTCGGGCAGACCTCCCGCGCGGTAGTCGATCGCCGCGTCATACCCGAACGTGTCGAGGAGCTTCTTCGTCTTCGCCGGGCCGCCCGCCGAACCGATCACCCGCGAGGCACCCAGCTCACGGGCGATCTGCCCGGCGACGCTGCCGACCGCGCCGGCCGCGGCGGACACGAGGACGACGTCGCCCTCGCGGACGGGGGCGGTGCGGGTCAGCGCGGCGTACGCGGTCAGGCCCGTCGCGCCGAGCGGGCCGAGGTAGGCCTCGGCGGGGGCGACGGAGGTGTCGACGACCGTCACGGCGGCGGCGTCGAGCACGGCGTACTCCCGCCATCCCAGGAAGTGCGTGACGGTCGCGCCGACCGGCACCTCGGGTGCGTTCGAGGCGACGACCTCGCCCACCGCACTGCCTTCGAGCGGGGCGTCCAGCTGGAACGGCGGGATGTACGAGGGGGCGTCGTCCATCCGGCCCCGCATGTACGGGTCGACCGACATCCACTGGTTGCGGACGACGACCTGCCCCTCGCCGGGCCGGTCGGGCACCTCGGCGGTGGCCAGGGCGAAGTCGGCGGCGGTGGGCGCGCCGACGGGACGGGCGGCGAGACGGATTTCGCGGGAGGCGGGCATCGGGGGCTCCTTGGGCGGTGGGTCTGTGTGTGGCAGTTGGCCGGGCGGCCGGGTGGCCGTGGGCGTGCGGCTGGGGGCCGTGTGGCCTCCTGGGCGACCGCGGTGCCGCGATCACGGGAACACCGTGCCGGGGAGCGCGCACGGAACACTGACGGTTCACGCACGGGGGACCGTCAGCGGAGGCGAGGGTTCTCGTCAGCGGCGGCTGGGCCCGCGTCGACGGGGGCGAGGAGTCCGCGTCGACGGGAGGCGAGCGTCCGTGTCGGCTGTGCCAAGGGCCGATTAACGTGGCCGTATGCGATTCGAGGTGCTCGGCCCGTTGACGGTGCGCACGGAGGACGGGACGGTCGTGCCCGCCCCGGAACCGAAGGTGCGCACGCTGCTCGCCGCGCTCCTCGTGCGGGCGGGCCGGCCGGTCCCGGTGGACACCCTGGTCGACGACCTGTGGGGCGAGCGGCTGCCGTCGTCGCCCGCCAACTCCCTTCAGACGAAGGTCTCCCAGCTCCGCCGCACCCTGGAACGCGCCGAACCGGGCGGCCGCGCCCTCGTGGTGTACGGCCCCGCCGGATACGAGCTGCGCGTCCCGCGTGAACACGTCGACGCCACCCGTTTCGAGGCCCTGACGACGCGTGCGTACGAGGAGGGTGCGGGGGAGGCGAGGGCAGGGGAGGCGACCGGGCAGGCCGCCGGGTCACCCCCTCACGCAGGCGCGGACCCTCGCACGAAAGTCTCCCTCCTGATCGACGCCCTGGCGCTCTGGCACGGACCCGCCTACGCCGACTTCCGCGACGCCGACTTCACGCGGACGACGGTCTCGCGCCTGGAGGAACAGCGCCTCACCGCCCAGGAGACGCTGGCCGAACTCCGTCTCGACCTCGGCGAACACGCCGTACTGGCCGACGAACTGGCGCCGCTCGTCGCCCACGAGCCGCTCCGCGAACGCCTGCGGGCCGCCCACATGCGCGCCCTGTACCGCTCCGGCCGCCCGGCCGACGCCCTGGACTCCTACCGCGACCTGCGCCTCCGTCTCGCCGACGAACTCGGCATCGACCCGAGCCCCGAACTCACCTCCCTGCACGAGGCCATGCTCCGCCAGGACGCGCGGCTGTCGGCACCGGTGCCCACGTCCTCCGTACCCACGTCCTCCGCACCCGCGGCCACGCACGCGTCCG
>NZ_LIRJ01000565.1 GCF_001419745.1 Streptomyces silaceus
GTGGGGGAGGTGTGCGGGGCGCTGCGGGAGGTGTGGGGGTCCCATGTGCCGCCGGACGCGTACTGAGGCGTCATCCGGAGTGTGGCCGTCCGCCCTGCGGACACCGATGTCCTGATGTCGTACGCCCGTGCGACACTCCGCCCATGCTGGGTGTCATCGATCTTCCGACCTATCTCGCGGGCCTCGTCCTCATCGTGCTGCTGCCGGGGCCGAACTCCCTGTACGTCCTCTCCGTGGCCGCGCGGCGCGGTGTGCGGTCCGGGTACGCGGCCGCCGCCGGCGTGTGGTGCGGCGACACCGTCCTGATGACGCTGTCGGCGGCCGGTGTGGCCTCGCTGCTCCAGGCCAACCCGCTGCTCTTCGGGATCGTGAAGTACGCGGGCGCCGGGTATCTGACCTGGCTCGCGGTCGGGATGCTCAGGGCCGCGTGGGGCATGTGGCGCGCGCGCCGCGAGCAGGCCGTCGCGGACGGGGCCCGGCGGGACGACGAGACGGCGGGCGCGGGGGAGCGGCCGCTGCGCAAGGCCTTCGTGATCAGCCTCCTCAATCCGAAGGCGATCCTGTTCTTCATCGCCTTCTTCGTGCAGTTCGTCGATCCCGGTTACGCCTATCCCGCGCTGTCCTTCGTGGTGCTCGGGGCGCTGGCCCAGCTGGCCAGCTTCCTCTACCTCACGGCCCTGATATTCGGCGGCACGAAGCTGTCGGCCGCCTTCCGCCGCCGCCGGCGGCTCTCGGCCGGGGCCACCTCGGCGGCGGGCGCGCTGTTCCTCGGGTTCGCGGTGAAGCTGTCGCTCAGCAGCGTGTGACGCAGGCGTCCGCGTGCGGCGCACCGCGGGGGGCGTCAGTGGTGCCAGGCCGAGCCGCCCACGTTGTGGATCATCCGCTGAAGGACCTTCAGGGCGGCGACGTACTCCTCGTCGTCGATGCCCTCGTGGATCTCCGCGCGCAGCCGCTGCTGGCGCTCGGCCACGTGGGCCTGGAGCGCGCGGCCCTCGTCGGTGAGGGCGATGCGGCCCGCGGCGTCCTCGGTGATCAGCGCACGGTCGTGCAGGGCGCTGATGTCGTGCAGCAGGGCACCCTCGCCGGTTTCGAGGTAGCCCTTCAGCATCGCGACGACCTCGTCCCGGGGGCGGCCCTCGGGGGCCGGGACGAGTTGGCTGAGCAGCCACCACTGGGGCTGGGTCAGGCCCAGCTCGGCGAGGGTGGTGCGGATGTGGTGGACCACGGCCGTCCCCGCGGCCGAACTCCAGTAGCCGACGGGCTGGTTGATCAGGTCGGAGTCGCTGTGTGAGTACGTGAAGGTCGTCATGCGTGCGAAGGTAGGACCTCAAGTCGACTTGAGG
>NZ_LIRJ01000566.1 GCF_001419745.1 Streptomyces silaceus
GCACCCGGTCCCGGAAGGGCAGCTCGAAGCCGGGCGGCAGGGAGTCGCGCGAGGGGCCGATGATGCCGCCGCCGCACGTCTTGTACCGGGGCAGTTCGGCTTTCTCCAGGAGCAGCACGCGGCGTCCCGCGACCGCCGCCGCATAGGCCGCCGAGGCCCCGGCGGGGCCGGCTCCGACCACGACCACGTCCCACACGTACCGGGCGTCGTCCGCTGAGTTCTCGCTGCTCACGTTGGTCTACCGCTCCTGATCCCGCTGTTGGCCGCGCTTTCCTCAGGCATCCTACGGCGGAGGCTCGCGGCTCCCTCCTGTGGGAGGATCACATGTACCCACACGTACAACGTCGCACCTACGAGGAGCGTGCCCATGTCGCGGAATCCGATCGCCGAGACCGTCGCCTCACTGATGCCGAAGGCGAAGGCGGAGCTCACCGAACTGGTGGCTTTCAAGTCGGTGGCGGACTTCGAACAGTTCCCGAAGAGCGAGAGCGAGGCCGCCGCGAACTGGGTGGCGGACGCGCTGCGCGCCGAGGGCTTCCAGGACGTGGCGCTGCTGGACACCCCGGACGGCACGCAGTCGGTGTACGGCTTCCTGCCCGGCCCCGAGGGCGCGCCGACCGTCCTGCTGTACGCCCACTACGACGTCCAGCCGCCGCTCGACGAGGCCGCGTGGGTCTCGCCGCCGTTCGAGCTGGTCGAGCGCGACGGCCGGTGGTACGGCCGGGGCAGCGCAGACTGCAAGGGCGGCGTCATCATGCACCTGCTCGCGCTGCGCGCCCTGAAGGCGAACGGCGGCGTGCCCGTGAGCGTGAAGGTGATCGCGGAGGGCTCCGAGGAGCAGGGCACGGGCGGTCTGGAGCGGTACGCGGAGGAGCACCCGGAGCTGCTCACGGCCGACACGATCGTCATCGGTGACGCGGGCAACTTCCGCGTGGGCCTGCCGACGGTGACGTCGACGCTCCGCGGCATGACGCTCGTCCGTGTCAGCGTCGACACCCTCGAAGGGAACCTGCACTCGGGGCAGTTCGGCGGCGCCGCCCCCGACGCGCTGGCCGCGCTGGTGCGCACGCTGGACTCGCTGCGCGCCGAGGACGGTTCGACGACGGTCGACGGCCTGACGAGCGACACGGTCTGGGACGGTCTGCAGTACGAGGAGAGCACCTTCCGCAAGGACGCCAAGGTCCTCGACGGTGTCGAGCTGATCGGTGAGGGCACGGTCGCGGACCGGATCTGGGCGCGTCCCGCCGTCACGGTCCTCGGCATCGACTGCCCGCCGGTGATCGGCGCGACGCCGTCGGTCCAGGCGAGCGCGCGGGCGCTGATCAGCCTGCGGGTGCCGCCGGGCGTGGACGCCGCCGAGGC
>NZ_LIRJ01000567.1 GCF_001419745.1 Streptomyces silaceus
GTCCAGCTTCGCGCCGTGCTTGCCGGTCAGCCGCATCGAACCGTCGTCCTCGACGTCGCCCTTCAGCCAGGACTCCGTGGCGCGGCCGTCGCAGTAGTACGCGATGGCCCTGCCGTCGCGCACGGAGATCGAGACGGCCGAGGCGCCGTCGTCGGTGCGGCCCGCGTACTCGGCGTCGGCCGGGGGCTTCCCGGCCGACGGTCCGCTCTTCGTGGGCCGGCTCCTCGTGGGCTCGGGGGAGGGCTCGGGCGAGCTCTTCGTGGGGGCGGGCTTCGGCGTGACCGTGCCGGGCGCCGAGCCTCCGTACGACGAATTGCCCGTCCCCGTGGTCGCGTTGAGCGACAGCATGAACAGGGCGAGCAGCAGCCCGCCGAGAAGGGTGAGGAGCGGACCTGAGCGCTTCATGGAGCCTCCCCCGAGGCGCGGCACCTGCCGACGTTCCATGCAAGCGGACCCGCCCCCGCTCGTCCATAGCCCAACGGCACCCCATCGGCCCAAGTGGCGACAGGGAGTGATTCGGGTGACATTGGCATGGTCTGAGGCCCGGCCTCCCACGGCGTGGGCCCGGCCACTCTCTGAAAGGCGTGACCATGGCGGGTAACGATCTGGGCAGCCTTCTCGGCGGCCTCCTCGGCGGCGGCCAGGGCGGTGCGGCCGGCGGGGGCGGGAACATCCTCGGCTCGCTGCTGGGCGGACTGCTGGGCGGCGCGGGCGGCGGCGGCCAGGGCGGTGCCGGGGCCGCGGGCGGCAATCCGCTGGGCGGGCTGCTCGACATGATCACGAAGTCCGGCCTGGTCGACCAGGCGCAGCTCGACTCCTGGGTCGGCAAGGGCGACAACCAGCCGCTCACCCCCGACCAGGTCAAGCAGGCCGTCCCCGACGAGACCCTCGACAAGGTCGCGACCGAGGCGGGCGTCAGCCGCGACGAGGCCGCCGGACAGATCGCGGAGCAGCTCCCGCAGGTCGTCGACAAGCTGACCCCCGAGGGGCAGGTCCCGACCGAGTCCCTGGAGGACATCATCAAGCAGCAGCGCCTCTGACCCTCCTGGGGACCGCGCGGCGCCCGTCTCGGCAGACGGGCGCCGCGTACTCCTGTGCGGGACCCTGACTACGCTTGCCGTACAACAGTCGTACAAGGCGAGCGAGGAGCGGCACTGTGGCGGTACGAGCGGTCCGGGGAGCCGTCCAGCTCGAACGGGACGAGGCCGGGCACATGGGCGAGCAGGTCGGCGCGCTGCTCACCGCCGTCCTCGAGCGGAACGGGCTGACCCAGGAGGACCTGATCAGCATCTGGTTCACGGCCACGCCCGACCTGCACTCCGACTTCCCCGCGGCCGCCGCGCGCGCCCTCGGCATCGTCGACGTACCGCTGATCTGCGCCCAGGAGCTGGACATCGAGGGCGCCCTGCCCCGCGTCGTCCGCCTCCTCGCGCACATCGAGACCGACCGCCCCCGCTCCGAGATCGCGCACGTCTACCTCGGCGCCGCGGCCGCACTCCGCAAGGACATCGCACAGTGAGAACCGCCCTCGTCATCGGCACCGGCCTGATCGGCACCTCCGCAGCCCTGGCGCTCGCCTCCCGCGGCGTCACCGTCCACCTCGCCGACCACGACCCCGCGCAGGCCCGCACCGCCGCCGCGCTCGGCGCCGGCACGGACGAGGCGCCCGAGCACCCCGTCGACCTCTGCGTCGTCGCCGTGCCGCCCGCGCACGTCGCCGGCACGCTGGCCGACGCCATGCGCGGCGGGGCCGCGCGCGCCTACATCGACGTGGCCAGCGTCAAGGGCGGCCCGCGCCGCGAGCTGGAGGCGCTCGGCCTCGACCTCACCCCGTACATCGGCACGCACCCCATGTCCGGGCGCGAGCGCAGCGGCCCGCTCGCCGCCACCGCCGACCTCTTCGAGGGGCGGCCCTGGGTGCTCACGCCGACCAGGGACACCGACACCGAGGTGCTCAACCTCGCCCTGGAGCTGGTCGCGCTCTGCCGCGCCGTCCCCGTCGTCATGGACGCCGACGCCCACGACCGCGCGGTCGCCCTCGTCTCGCACATGCCGCACCTGGTCTCCAGCATGGTCGCGGCCCGCCTGGAGCACGCCGAGGAGTCGGCGGTACGGCTGTGCGGCCAGGGCATCCGCGACGTCACGCGGATCGCCGCCTCCGACCCCCGGATGTGGATCGACATCCTCTCCGCCAACCCCGGCCCGGTCGCCGACCTGCTCGCCGCGGTCGCCACCGACCTGGACGAGACGGTGACGGCGCTGCGCGCGCTGCAGTCCGCCGACGAGGACACGCGGACCGAGGGCGTGGCGGGCGTCGAGAGCGTGCTGCGGCGCGGGAACGCGGGCCAGACCCGGGTGCCCGGCAAGCACGGGGCGGCCCCGGCGGCGTACGAGGTCGTCGCGGTGCTCATCGACGACCAGCCGGGCCAGCTGGCCCGCATCTTCGCCGACGCGGACCGCGCGGGCGTCAACATCGAGGACGTCCGCATCGAGCACGCCACCGGGCAGCAGGCGGGTCTGATCCAGCTGATGGTCGAGCCGAACGCGGCGCCCGTGCTCAGCGCGGCGCTGCGCGAGCGCGGCTGGTCGATCAGGCAGTAGCCGCGGCGGCGGGTACGGCACCGGAAGCGCCCGCGGACACGGCGGTGAGCGGGCGGCCACAGGGGCTGTCGGGGCAGGGTGCGCGAGCCAGTAACCTTGTGCGGGGCGTGTTCGCGCCCCGCCTCCCCGCTCCGCGTACTGCGAAAGGTGTCCGACACCGTGGAAACCGCCGCCCCGGCAGCCGTGATCGTCGCCATCGACGGACCGTCCGGTACGGGCAAGTCGAGCACCTCCAAGGCCGTCGCCGCCCAGCTCGGCCTCAGCTACCTGGACACGGGCGCCCAGTACCGGGCGATCACCTGGTGGATGGTGCACAACGGCATCGACCTCACCGACCCGGGCGCCATCGCGGCCGCCGCGGGCAAGCCGGAGATCGTCTCGGGCACCGACCCGTCCGCCCCGACCATCACGGTCGACGGCACGGACGTCGCGGGCCCGATCCGCACCACCGACGTCACCTCCAAGGTCAGCGCCGTCAGCGCCGTCCCCGAGGTGCGCAGCCGCATCACCGAGCTGCAGCGCTCCATCGCGGGGGCGGCCGAGAAGGGCATCGTCGTCGAGGGCCGTGACATCGGCACCACCGTGCTGCCCGACGCCGACCTGAAGATCTTCCTCACCGCCTCGCCCGAGGCGCGCGCCGCCCGCCGCTCCGGCGAGCTGAAGGGCGCCGACGTCAAGGCGACCCAGGAGGCCCTGATCAAGCGGGACGCGGCCGACTCCAGCCGCAAGACGTCCCCGCTCGCCAAGGCCGGCGACGCCGTCGAGGTCGACACCACCGAGCTCACGCTCCAGCAGGTCATCGAGTGCGTCGTCACCCTCGTCGAGGAGAAGCGGGCCGGGAAGTGAGCGAGGCTCCCGCCGAGCGGGCCGCCGCCTCCGAGCGGGGCGCCGAGGTCGGCCGCCGCATCGGCGTCGGCCTCATGTACGGCCTGTGGAAGCCCCGGGTGCTCGGCGCCTGGCGGGTGCCCGCGCGCGGCCCCGTGATCCTGGCCGTCAACCACTCGCACAACGTCGACGGTCCGATGGTCATGGGCGTCGCGCCCCGGCCCACGCACTTCCTCATCAAGAAGGAGGCGTTCGTCGGGCCGCTCGGCTCCTTCCTGCACGGCATCGGCCAGCTGAAGGTGGACCGCTCGGTCGCCGACCGCACGGCCATCACCCGGGCCCTCGGCGTCCTGGAGCAGGGCGGCGTCCTCGGGATCTTCCCCGAGGGCACCCGGGGCGACGGCGACTTCGCGTCGCTGCGCGCCGGGCTCGCGTACTTCGCGGTGCGCTCCGGCGCCTCGATCGTCCCGGTCGCGGTGCTGGGAAGCACGGAGCGGCGCGGACGGTTGTTCAAGCAGCTGCCCCCGCTGCGCAGCCGGGTCGACGTCGTCTTCGGCGACCCGTTCGAGGCGGGCGACGGCAGCGGGCGGCGTACGCGCAAGGCGCTCGACGAGGCGACCGTGCGCATCCAGGAGCGGCTCACCGCCCACCTGGAAAACGCCAGGCGCCTGACCGGGCGCTGAGTGAGACTTATCAAGTAGTGCCCCGGCCCGATGTGCGGGCCGGTGCACCGATCACCACGATGAACGACGAGGTACGGACTTCATGAACGACCAGATCCAGCCCGAGGGCGACGGCTTCGCCGAGCACGACCACGGGGCGCTCGGCGACGCCGAGTACGCACAGTTCATGGAGCTCGCCGCCGAAGAGGGCTTCGACGTCGAGGAGGTCGAGGGCGCCATCGAGGAGGCGGGCCACGGCCCGCTGCCCGTCCTCGCCGTCGTCGGCCGGCCCAATGTCGGCAAGTCGACTCTGGTGAACCGCATCATCGGCCGCCGCGAGGCCGTCGTCGAGGACAAGCCGGGCGTCACCCGCGACCGCGTCACCTATGAGGCGGAGTGGGCCGGCCGCCGTTTCAAGGTCGTCGACACCGGCGGCTGGGAGCAGGACGTCCTCGGCATCGACGCCTCCGTCGCCGCCCAGGCGGAGTACGCCATCGAGACCGCCGACGCCGTGGTCTTCGTGGTGGACTCCACGGTCGGCGTCACCGACACCGACGAGGCCGTCGTCCGGCTGCTCCGCAAGGCCAAGAAGCCCGTGGTGCTCTGCGCCAACAAGGTCGACGGCCCGAGCGGCGAGGCCGACGCCACCGCCCTGTGGTCCCTCGGCATCGGCGAGCCGCACCCGGTCTCCTCGCTGCACGGCCGCGGCACCGGCGACATGCTCGACGCCGTCCTGGAGGCCCTGCCCGAGGCGCCCGCGCAGACCTTCGGCGGCCCCGGCATCGGCGGCCCGCGCCGCATCGCCCTCATCGGCCGGCCGAACGTGGGCAAGTCCTCGCTCCTCAACAAGGTGGCGAACGAGGAGCGCGTGGTCGTCAACGAACTGGCGGGCACCACCCGCGACCCGGTCGACGAGCTCATCGAGCTGGGCGGCGTGACCTGGAAGTTCGTCGACACGGCGGGCATCCGCAAGCGCGTCCACCTCCAGCAGGGCGCCGACTACTACGCCTCGCTGCGCACCGCCGCCGCCGTCGAGAAGGCGGAGGTCGCGGTCATCCTCCTCGACGCCAGCGAGTCCATCAGCATCCAGGACCAGCGCATCGTCACGATGGCCGTCGAGGCGGGCCGCGCGATCGTCGTCGCCTACAACAAGTGGGACACCCTCGACGAGGAGCGCCGCTACTACCTGGAGCGGGAGATCGAGACCGAGCTCGGCCAGGTCGCCTGGGCGCCCCGGGTGAACGTGTCGGCGCGCACGGGCCGCCACATGGAGAAGCTGGTCCCGGCGATCGAGACGGCCCTGGAGGGCTGGGAGACGCGCGTGCCGACCGGCCGGCTGAACGCGTTCCTCGGCGAGATCGTGGCCGCCCACCCGCACCCCGTGCGCGGCGGCAAGCAGCCCCGCATCCTCTTCGGCACGCAGGCGGGCACCAAGCCGCCGCGGTTCGTCTTCTTCGCCTCGGGCTTCATCGAGGCGGGCTACCGCCGCTTCCTGGAGCGCAGGCTGCGCGAGGAGTTCGGCTTCGAGGGGACGCCCATCCACATCTCGGTGCGCGTGCGCGAGAAGCGCGGCCGCAAGAAGTGACCGGCCGCGAGAAGTAACCGGTCGTACGCGCGTATGCCCGGCCTCCGATGACGGGGGCCGGGCATACGGCTGTCCGGAGCCGGGGCTCAGTGCTCGCGGCGCGGGCCCGGCGGCAGGGCCGCGGGGAACTGGTGGTGCCCCGTGGCGTACGGCGCGGGGTGGTGGTCGTGCTGGCCGTAGCGCGCGACCTGGAACTGGCCGTAGGAGCCGTGCCGCTGGTCGTGCCGCGGATCGTGCCGGCCTCCGCCGTGGTGCTGCATGCCGTACGGTCCCGTGCCGAAGGCGGTGAACCCCAGCTCCTCCTCGCCGGTCCGGTCGCCCGGCAGGGCCCTGAAGGCCCTCAGGTACTCCGAGTACAGCGTGTCGTAGATGGGTGTGGCCGAGCGGTCGCCCGTCGTGTCCTGCGCCGAGCGCATGGACGGGATGGGGTTCTGGTACGTCGGCCGGTGGCGTGAGGGGTCGTATGGGTGCACGTATGTGCCAACGAAACCGGCGCGCTCCGGATGCGGGCGCCGCGGCGCTTTCCGGGCCCGGCAGGAGTGTGACCGGCGCATTCGAGGTCGGGCGCCGGTGTCCGGGGGCCGTGCGAAGGGGCGCCGTCCCGGCGGGGAGCGCCCTCGCCCCGACGGGGAGCGCCCCCGCCCCGACATGAGGCGGCCCCGCCGGCACCCCCGGGGAAGGGTGGGCGGGGCCGCTGGCTCCGGCGTCGCTCAGGCGTGGCTCACGTGCCCGCGAGCGGCATCGCGCTCGCGACGAGCCTGCCCTGGGAGGCCGCCTTGTCCAGGGCGTCCCGCAGCAGGTCCTCGCGCGGCTGCCGGCCGATGGAGCCGACGGGCGCCGCGAAGAGCAGCACGGTCTGCGTCTTGTTGACGGCGGCCCGCCAGGCCTCGGTGACCTGGAGCGGCTGGTGCGCCTGCCACCAGGCGACGGGGGAGCCGCCATTGGTGCCGGGCTGCAGGACGGCGTGCAGTTGGCCCATGGCGAGCAGCACGGACCAGCCGTGCAGCACGGACGGCACGCCCTCCAGCGAGGTGACCGGCATGAAGCCCTGCTCGATCAGGAGCGGCAGGAAGTCGTCGCCGCCGCCCGGCGCGGCGCCGGGGCGCGCGATGGGGCCCGTCGGCTCGACGACGAGGGCGGGGCGCAGCTCGCCCTCGATCAGGACGAGCCCGCTGGTCACGCCGAGGACGGCCTGGTTCGGCGTGACCTCGGCGGCGGCCGCGTCGGCGCCGTCCTCGCCGGTGATGGACCGCACGGCGCCCTGGAGCTGCTCCTCGGAGACCGTGACGATCTGGGAGGGCAGGCAGGAGGCGTGGGCGAAGGCGAGTACGGCGGTCTCGTCGCCGACGAACAGGACCGTGCTGGTGCGCTCCTGTTCGGCGTCGCCCGGGGTGCGGCAGGACGTGCAGTCGTAACTGCCGGGCGTGTTGTCCCCGGCGAGCAGCCTGTCGGCTTCTTCGTCGCCGATTTCGGCGCGTACGTCGTCGCTGACGTCGAGCATGCGCGGCACGGGTGGCTCCTCGGAATCGTCACATGGGGTGCATGAGGTGGGTGTGGTGGCCGGACGGCGCCCGGCTCATAGGAAGACAACGGTGGATCAGTGGCACAAGTCACGCGTGAAGGCGAACGGAATCGAACCATCCACAGCGGAGGGTGAATTGACCCCTGGAATCCGTCACTCCGCGCCAACACGTGCGCGACGCATGGAAGTTGAGTCGGTGAGCTGAGTCACAGATCGACGCGGGATGTGGTTGAAAAATCCTGATATCGGGCAATGAAGTGGGTGGCCGAAACTCGCTGATACCGGTGGTAACGCTCAACTGGCCTGGAATGACAAGGAGTTGGTTGTTACCGGGGCGAGAGGGCTCATAGATTCCACCGCCGTGTGCAGCGAGCACCGCTCGGGTACGTCCGCCGGTCGCATCAGCCAGCACGAGCGACGACACCGGCGGGCGGGGCCGCGCGGACCCCAGGCGCCGGATGCGTGAGGGGCCCGTACGGCCGGGGGGAGCCCGGGTCCTTCGAGAGGGATATTCATGTCCGCACGTCCCAGTCGCACCCGCACCACGGCAGTGATCGGTGGGGCCGCTCTCCTGGCCCCGCTCGGCCTGCTCGCCGCCACCGGCCAGGCCGGTGCCGCGGACAGCGGAGTGTGGGACCGCATCGCACGGTGTGAGAGCGGCGGAAACTGGCAGATCAACACGGGCAACGGCTACTACGGCGGGCTGCAGTTCTCCGCCAGTACCTGGCGCGCGTACGGCGGCGGGGCCTATGCCTCCACCGCCGACAGGGCGTCGAAGGCGCAGCAGATCGCTGTCGCCACCAAGGTCCAGCGCTCCCAGGGGTGGGGCGCGTGGCCCACGTGCTCGGCGCGCGCGGGAGCGTACGGCAGCGCGCCGTCCGCCGCGGCTCCGGTGCCCAAGGCCGCCAAGCCGGCGCCCAAGGCCTTCAAGCAGCGGGCCGCGACGCCCGGCCGCGCCGACCGGGGCGGCGCACGCGGCACCTCCGGCAACTACACCGTGCGCCAGGGCGACACGCTCAGCCTGATCGCGGCCCGGCACGGCACCAGCTGGCAGCGCGTGTACGCGGCCAACCAGGGAGTCATCGGCGGCGATCCCGACGTGATCGTGCCGGGGCAGCGGCTCCGGGTCTGATCCGCGTCGTCCGACCGGGTGGGGTCGTCCCCGCGGGGCGGCGCGGCACGTCAGGGCCCGACGTCCGGCTGCCTAGCGTGACCCGATGCACCCGAAGTTGACCAAGCGTTCGTGGTCCGTGTCCCTGGTCGTCGGCGCGATCCTGGCGGCGGTGGCGCTCCCCTCGTCCGCCGCGTCCGCGGCACCGCCACCGTTGCCGGGCGCCCCTTCAGCGGCGTACGACTGTTCGCTGGCCAAGGGACCGTGGAACTGCCTCGCCGAGTGCGAGAGCAGCGGCCGATGGCATGTGAACACGGGCAACGACTACTACGGAGGGCTGCAGTTCTGGCAGCCCACCTGGGAGGAGCACGGCGGCCTCAAGTACGCGCCGCGCGCCGACCTGGCCACCAAGGAAGAGCAGATCAAGGTTGCGGAGGAGGTGTTGCGCACCCAGGGGTGGGGGGCCTGGCCCGTCTGCTCCAAGAAGGTGCGGATCGACCGGTTCGACCGGCGCGTCCACGAGGTGAAGGCGGGCGAGACGCTCAGCTCGATCGCGGCCCGCTACCACGTGAAGGGTGGCTGGAAGGCCCTCTACAAGGCCAACCGCGACATGATCGGGGACCACCCCGACCGGCTCAATGTCGGCACCCTGCTGGTCATTCCCGGCCGTACCGCGGCCGGGGCGCCCGCGCGGAACTGATCTCTCCCGGCTCCCCGCTGAACACTACGGCGCCCCGGCGCAGTTCGTGCACCACCGTCGCCCGCCCCGCGCCCCCGCGCAGGGCGGGCGGCAGCCGTTGCTCGGCCATCGCCACGCAGGCGCCGTCCGCGGCCACCTCGCGCAGCAGCGCGTACGTGCGTGCCGCGACGGTGGGGGACATGCCCTGGGTCGGCTCGTCCACCAGGACCACCCCCGCGTCCGCGAGCAGGGCACGGGACAGGGCGAGCATGCGCTGCTCGCCGCCCGAGAGGGTGCCCGCGCCGCGCGGCAGCAGGGGGCGCAGCTCGGGGTACGCGTCCAGGGCGCGGGCGAAGTCACCCTCGGCGTGCGACAGTTCGAGGTTCTCCGCGACGGTCAGGGCGGCGAACACCGCCTGACGGTCCGGCACGAAGCACAGCCCTTCGGCCGCGCGTTCGTGGGGCGGCCGGTGCGTGATGTCCCGCCCGTCGCGCACGACCGTCCCGGCGGACAGGGCGACCGTGCCGGCCAGGGCGCGCAGGGCCGTGGTGCGGCCGGAGCCGTTGCGGCCCAGGAGGACGGTGAGGGCGGTCGCCGGGGCGGCCAGGGTGATGCCGTGCAGGGCCTCCAGGGGGCCGTAGCGGACGCGGGCGGCGCGCAGTTCGATGCCGTGCATTCAGCGGACCTCCTCCAGTACGCGGTCCGCTGGGCCCGAGGCGACGATGCGGCCCGCCGTCATCACGTGCACGGTGTCCGCGAGGCCCGCCACCAGGTCGAGGTCGTGCTCGACGACCAGGAGCGCCATGCCGTCCGCCGCCAGCGCCCGCAACAGGGTCGTCAGGGCGGCCGCTTCGGCGGCGTCCAGACCCGCGGCCGGCTCGTCCAGGAGAAGGGTGTGGGGGCCGCCGGCCAGCGCCCTCGCCAGTTCCGTGCGCCTGAGGGCGCCGGTGGAGAGGTCGACGGCGGGGCGGGCGGCGAGATCGGTCAGGGCCAGCAGGCGCAGGGCCCGGTCGTGGGCGGCGCCGGTCCGGGCCCCGCCCGCCTGGTCCGCGCCCACCCGGACGTTCTCCTCCACCGTCAACGAAGGGAAGACCGCGAGCTGTTGGAAGGTGCGGGCCATGCCCGAGCGGGTGCGGGCGTGGGCCGGGAGGCGGGTGATGTCGCGGGTGCCGAGGGTGATGCGGCCGGAGTCGGGGCGCAGGGTGCCGGCCAGACAGTGGAAGAGGGTGCTCTTGCCCGCGCCGTTGG
>NZ_LIRJ01000568.1 GCF_001419745.1 Streptomyces silaceus
CCCGTGCCCCCGGCCCCTCCCCGCCTTCCGGCGCCGCTTCATGGCGTTCCGTCACGTCCTTGCGGCGCCTGGTCAGGCCCACTCCCACGAGGACCACCGCCATGCCCGCCACGACCCGCGGGCCGACCTCCTCGCCCAGGACGAGGGCGCCGAGCGCGAGGGAGACCACCGGGAGCAGATAGCCGACGGTGGCGGCGGCCGTGGGGCCTTCGTCGGCGATGAGGCGGGAGTTGAGGTGGAAGGTGACGCCCGTGCCGAGCGTGCCGAGGACGACGACCGCGACGATGCCCAGGAGCGTCGGCGACGAGCCGCCCGGGGGCGCGACGGGCAGCGCGAGCGTGGTCAGGCCGGTCGCGGTGAGCAGCTGGGCGGCGGAGAGCGCGAGGGGCGCGCCGTCGCGGCCGATGAGGTGGCGGGCCATGTAGGCGAAGGCGACGGCGTAGCTGACGGCGGCGGCGAGCAGGGCCAGGGCGCCCCAACTGGCCAGCCCCGTCTGCTGCCAGGGCGCGAAGATCAGGAGCGTACCCGCGAAGCCGAGCAGCAGGCCGGTCAGGCGGAGGGGTCCGAGGCGGCGTTCGGTGCGCAGCATCAGGCCGATGGCCAGCGACCACAGCGGGGTCGTGGCGTTCAGGGCGCCGGCGACGCCCGAGTCGACGGTCCGCTGGCCGAGGCCGAAGAGGAAGAACGGCAGCGTGTTGCAGAAGAGGGCGGCCACGGCGAGGCGGGCCCAGGTGCCCCGGTCGCGGGGCAGCCGCTGCCCGGCCGCGCGGGCGAGGGCGAACAGGACGGCGGCGCCGAGCGCGCACCGCACGATCGTGAGGTGCAGGGGCGCGATGCCGCCGTCCAGGGCGAGCTTGATCCACAGGAAGCCGGAGCCCCACAGCAGGGCGAGGACGGCGATGCGGACGAGAGGGGTGGTGCGGGGACCGCCGGGCACGGCTGACCTCCTGCTTCTCGGTGGGGCGGGAAGGGGCTCATCAGTACGGTCCCGCCGACCCACTCTTAAGACAAGCGAAAAGATCTGGATCCAGAATTAAGCAGCAGTGAACACAGACAGCGGGCAGGATGTGCCCCACACTGGGGCCATGCTTGACATGCGGCGCATGCAGATCCTGCGGGCGGTGGTCACCAGCGGCTCGGTCACCGCGGCGGCCCGGAACCTCGGCTACACCCCCTCGGCCGTCAGCCAGCAGATGGCCGCGCTGGAGAAGGAGGCGGGCATCGCGCTCCTGGAGCGGAACGGACGCGGGGTGCGCCCCACGGACGCGGGGCGGATGCTCACCGAGTACGCGACGGCGATCGGCCGGCACGCCGCCGAGGCGGAGACCGCGCTCGCCGAGCTGCGCGCGGGCCGGACGGGCCGCGTCTCGATGCGGTACTTCGCCACGGCGGGCGCGCCCCTGGTGGCGCCCGCGATCGCCGCGCTGCGGCGCGAACAGCCGGGCGTACAAGTGGAGCTGAAGCTCTTCGACCCCGACGACCCGGTGCCGGAGGTGAAGGCGCGGCGGGCCGATCTGGCGCTCGTGGTGCGGCCGCGCGAGGGCGCCGCGGTGGACGGCATCCGGTTCGCGCACCTGCTGGACGACCGGTACCGCGCGGTGCTTCCCCGGGGCCACCGGCTCGCCGACCGGCCGGTGATCGACCTGACCGAACTCGCCGAGGAGCCCTGGATCGCCGGCGAGACGCCGGGGCCGTGCCTGGACCCGGTGCTCGACGCGTGCGCCGCCGCCGGCTTCACCCCGGACTTCGCGGTGGAGAGCGGCGACTACGCCACGGCGCAGGGCTTCGTCGCGGCCGGGCTCGGCGTCAGCCTGGTGCCGGAGCTCGGCCTCCACGCCGGGCACCGCCCCGACGTGGTCGTACGCGAGGTCAGGGGCCCCGAGCCGGTCAGGTCGATCCACGCGGCGGTGCGGGGCGGGTCACCGGTTCAGCCGGCGGTGCGGGGGCTGCTCGCGGCGCTGCGGGAGGCGGCCGCGCAGGCGTCGTCGGGGGCCGCGTAGCAGCGCAGGGCGACGCGCTGTCCCGGCTGCCACTCCTGCTCGACGACGGCCAGCAGCCGCCAGCCCAGGCTCTCGTAGAGCGCGGCGGCCGCGGCGTCGGAGGAGACGACGTCCAGGACCGGGTGCAGGCCGCGCGAACGCGCCTCGCGCACCACACGCCCCATCAGGAGCGCGCCGATGCCGTGGCCGCGCGCCTCTGGCGCGACGAAGAGGCGGCCCACGACGGCGGCCCCGCCGGCGCCGGTGCCCGCGCGCTCGCCCCACAGCACGGGCGCCTCGTCGCCCGCCCCGGGACGGAACAGCCCGACGTGCCCGACGACCCGACCGTCCAGCTCGGCCACCCAGGCCCCGAACCCCGCGCCGCCGTCCAGCCAGTCACCGGGCTGGTCGGGCCAGTTGACGGGGTATCCGTCGGACCGGTGCACCTGGGCGAGCACCCCGATGCACGCCTCCATGTCACGCTCCCCCGCCCGCTCGCGCACACGGAGGACGGGATGCCCATCGGCCGCGTCGGCGGCACGGTCTCGTCTCATCGCAGCATGGAAGCACAGCGGTACGACGAAGGAGGGGTTCCTGCGCGACTCACAGGCGGGCGGCGGCAGTTGGGGGCATGCGGCGCGGGCCGGACCACCGGCCTACTCCCCGCCCCGCGCCCCGGGCAC
>NZ_LIRJ01000569.1 GCF_001419745.1 Streptomyces silaceus
GGGTGCCGCCGCGTACGCGGCCATCGGCACGGAGCGGTCCACCGGGCCCAAGCTCTTCTGCGTCTCCGGCGCCGTGGCCCGGCCCGGGGTCTACGAACTGCCCTTCGGGGCGACGCTCGGGGAACTGCTCGCCCTCGCGGGGGCGGGCGACCGGCTGCGGGCCGTGCTGCTCGGCGGGGCCGCCGGCGGGTTCGTGCGGCCCGACGAGCTCGACATCCCGCTCACCTTCGAGGGCACCCGGGAGGCCGGGACCACGCTCGGCTCCGGCGCCGTGCTCGCCCTCGACGACAGCGTGCCGCTCCCGCGCGTCCTGCTGCGCATCGCGGAGTTCTTCCGTGAGGAGTCCTGCGGCCAGTGCGTGCCCTGCCGGGTCGGTACCGTCCGCCAGGAGGAGGCCCTGCGCCGCATCACCGAGCGGACCGGTGCCGACGCCGCCGGCGACATCGCGCTGCTGCGGGACGTGGGGCGGGCCATGCGGGACGCCTCGATCTGCGGTCTGGGGCAGACCGCGTGGAACGCCGTGGAGTCCGCCATCGACCGCTTGGGGGCGTACGAATGACCGCGAACCGTCCGAGGGAGGCGACCGCCGCATGACCGCGAACCGCCGCAGGGAGGCGACCCCCGCATGACCGCGATCCCGCTTCAGCCGCCCCGCCGTCTCGTCGAGTTCACCCTGGACGGCGAGGAGGCCCGGGTCCCGGAGGGAGCCACGATCCTCGACGCGTGCCGTGCCGCGGGCAAGGACGTCCCCACCCTCTGCGCGGGCGACACGCTCACGCCCAAGAACGCCTGCCGGGTGTGCGTCGTGGAGGTGGAGGGCGCCCGGACGCTCGCGCCCGCCTGTTCCCGGCGCGCCGAGCCCGGCATGGACGTCCGCACGGACACCGACCGCACCCGCCACAGCCGCAGGCTGGTCCTCGAACTCCTCGCCTCCTCGGTCGACTTGTCGACCACACCGGAGGTGGCGGGGTGGCTCAAGGAGTACGAGGCGAAGCCCGACCGCTTCGGCCCCGGCGCGGCCCGCCTGAACGAGGAGCCGCGGGTCGACAACGACCTCTACGTGCGCGACTACGACAAGTGCATCCTCTGCTACAAGTGCGTCGACGCCTGCGGCGAGCAGTGGCAGAACACGTTCGCGATCTCCGTCGCGGGGCGCGGTTTCGACGCCCGTATCGCCGTCGAGCACGACGCGCCGCTGACGGACTCGGCGTGCGTGTACTGCGGCAACTGCATCGAGGTCTGCCCGACGGGCGCGCTCAGCTTCAAGTCGGAGTTCGACATGCGGGCGGCAGGGACCTGGGACGAGTCGGCGCAGTCCGAGACGACGACGGTGTGCGCGTACTGCGGAGTCGGCTGCAACCTGACGCTGCACGTGCAGGACAATGAGATCGTCAAGGTCACCTCGCCGCACGACAACCCGGTGACCCACGGCAACCTCTGCATCAAGGGCCGCTTCGGCTACCAGCACGTACAGAACCGGGACTGATCAAGACATGGGACGAGTCACGGAACGACGCAAGGTGATCCGGATCCGGGACGGGCACGTCTCGGAGCGGCCCGACACGCTCGTCGCCGAGGAACCCCTGGAGATCCGGCTCAACGGCAAGCCCCTCGCCATCACCATGCGCACCCCGGGCGACGACTTCGCGCTCGCGGCGGGCTTCCTGGTGAGCGAGGGGGTCCTCGGGAGCGCACAGGACCTGCAGAACATCGTGTACTGCGCGGGCGCCACCCAGGACGGTTCGAACACGTACAACGTGGTGGACGTGCGCACGGCGCCCGGCGTCGTCCTGCCCGACATCACGCTGGAGCGCAACGTCTACACGACCTCGTCGTGCGGCCTGTGCGGCAAGGCGAGCCTGGACGCGGTCCGCACCACGGCCCGCTTCCCGATCGCCGACACTCCCCCGCTCCGGGTCGGCACCGAACTGCTCGCGAGCCTCCCCGACCGGCTCCGCGCGGACCAGCGGGTCTTCGACCGCACCGGGGGCCTGCACGCCGCGGCGCTGTTCTCCGAGACGGGCGAACTGCTCGACATAAGGGAGGACGTGGGGCGGCACAACGCCGTGGACAAGCTGGTCGGGCGCGCCCTGCAGAACGGCGGACTCCCGCTGTCCCGCGCGATCCTGCTCGTCTCGGGGCGCGCCTCCTTCGAGCTCGCCCAGAAGGCGGTGATGGCGGGCATCCCGGTGCTCGCCGCGGTCTCCGCGCCGTCCTCGCTCGCCGTCGACCTGGCCGCCGAGACGGGCCTCACGCTCGTCGGCTTCCTGCGCGGCTCCTCCATGAACGTGTACGCGGGCGAGCACCGCGTCGCCCTGCGGGCCGCGGCCGCCCAGGGCTGACCCGGACCGCCCGCCGCACGGCGGCGGCGCCCCGGCCGGCGGGGAGCGCCCCCTGCGCCGGTCGGGCCCCTGCCGGCTAGGACTCCGGCCCGTCGTCCCCGACCCCGGAGATCCGCGTCAGCATCTCCAGGAACCGCTCCCGCTCGGCCGCCGTCAGCGGCGCGAGGAGCGCGTCGTTGGCGTGCGCGGCCGCCTCGGCGCAGCGCGCCACCAGCCGCTTCCCCTCGGGCGTGATCGTGATCGCGTTCTTGCGGCGGTCCGTGGGGTCCGGGGCGCGGTCGACGAGGCCCCCGGCCTGGAGGTCGTTGATGACGCCGACCATGTCCTTGGGGTCGAGCGAGACACTGCGGCCCAGTTCCGCCTGGGCGACGGGGCCGAGGTCCGCGACGGCGGACAGGACCACGTGGTGCCACATCTTCAGGCCCTCGCGGGCCAGCGCCTCGGCGACCAGGCCGCGGCCGCGGGCGGCGGCACGGCCGAGCAGCCAGCTGGGCAGGGTGCGGATGGTGCGGGGTGCGGGCGGTGTCGTGGCCATGGGGGAAGCCTAGCCAATAGTCATTGGACTTCCCAATGAATCACCTCTACGGTGAGACATATCGTTGGCACTCCCAATGATTTCTTCGCTCATGAACGAGCTCCCTACGGAGGTGGTGCGGATGCGTCGTGTCCGCTACGCACGCAGCGGCGGTCCCGAGGTCCTCTTCCTGGAGGACGCGCCCGTCCCCGAGCCCGGCCCCGGCGAGCTCCTCGTACGCGTCGAGGCGGTCGGCGTGACGCTGCCCGTCGTCCGCAAGGTCCGCGAGGACCGCGCGCCGATCGCCCTCGGCGGCGAGATCGCCGGGCGGATCGTCGCGCTCGGCGCGGGCGTCACCGGTCACGCGCCGGGCGACCGCGTCACGGGGCTCGTGTTCGGCCACGGGTACGCCGAGTACGCCCTGCTCTCCACCGCGATGGCCTCGCCCGTCCCGGCCGGCGCGGGCGCCGTGGACGCGGTCGCCCTGGTCCGCTCCGGCCTCGTCGCCCGCGGCGCCCTGGACGCCGCGCGGCCCGCGCCCGGCGAGGCGGCGCTGGTCACCGCCGCGGCGAGCGGGGTCGGCCATCTCGCCGTGCAACTCGCGCGGCTGCACGGCGCCGTGCGCGTCGTCGGCGCCGTGTCCGACCCCGCCAAGGCGGACTTCGTGCGCGGGCTCGGCGCCGACGAGGTCGTCCCGTACGACCGCGAGGAGTGGGGCGAGCCCGTCGACTACGCCCTGGACGCGGTCGGCGGCGAGCTGCTCACGCCCGCCGTGCGCGCCCTCGCCCCGCACGGCCGCCTGGTGGCCTACAGCTCGGGCGGCGGCACCGTGGCGGCGTACGACCTGCTCGTCGGCGCGAAGGCGGTCGTCGGCTTCCAGATGGCGCTCATCGCGCGCGGCAGGTCGAAGGTGTACGAGGCCTGGCGGCAGGAGCTGTGGCGGCTGTTCGCCGAGGGGGCGCTGCGGCCCGCCGTGCACGCGGAGTTCGCGCTGGAGGACGCGGCGAGGGCGCACGAGGTCGTCGAGTCGCGCGGCAACCTCGGCAAGGTCGTACTGATCCCCTGACGCACGGGTCCTTGTGGGGTCCTGACGCCCCAAGTAGCGTCTGTGGCGCGCACGTTGGACGTGGGATGTCAGGATGTCCGGTCCTCCCGCGCCCCGGGTCGTGATCGTCATGAGCCGTTTCGCCATGAGTCGCCGTCGCCAGAAAGGCGGGCCGCACCATGCCATCGAGTCTCCGTGTACGCCGCAGATCCCTCCGCACCGCCGTCGCGGCCCTGACCGCGGCGGCCCTGGGCGCCCTGCTCCCCGCGCCCGCGACGCAGGCGCAGGCCGCGCCGTCGCCGCAGGCCCCGCCGTTCGAGCAGCAGGTCCTCTTCAAGGCCTCCCAGGACCCCGGGTACGCCTGCTTCCGCATCCCGGCCGTGGTGAAGACGGTCAAGGGCACGCTGCTCGCCTTCGCCGAGGGCCGGGTCAACGACTGCAGCGACGCCGGCGACATCGACCTTGTGCTCAAGCGGTCGCACGACGGCGGCCGCACCTGGGGGCCGCTCCAGGTGATCAACGAAGGCGCCGGCGACACCCACGGCAACCCCGCGCCGGTCGTGGACCGCGAGACCGGCCGCGTCCTGCTCGCGGAGACGTACAACACCGGCCGCACGGACGGCAAGAACTGCGACGTGCCGTGCGACCGCACGCCCCACCTCCAGTACAGCGACGACGACGGCCGCAGCTGGTCCGAGCCGCGCGACCTGAGCGACGAGATCCTGCCCGACGACTGGAACTCCTGGTACGCGACGGGACCGGTGCACGGCGTCCAGCTGACCCGCGGCCGGCACGCGGGACGGCTCGTCTTCGCGGTCAACGCCGAGACGTGGGACGGCAGTCGGGTCACCGCCAACCACGCCGCGCTGATCGTGAGCGACGACGGCGGCGACCGCTGGCGGATCGGCGCGACGGACTCGTACCCGATCGCCGCCGACGGCACGTTCCGCCAGAAGCCCTCCGAGATGACGGTCACCGAGCGGCCCGACGGCGCCGTGTACGTGAGCGGGCGCGAGCAGGACGGCACCGATCTGGGCCACCGCACGCACGCGGTCAGCCGCGACGGCGGTGACTCCTTCGCCGCGCCCTTCCGGGCGATCCCCGACCTCTACACCCCTCAAGTACAGGGCTCCACCCTCCAGTTCGGGCGGCGGATGCTGCTCGCCTGCCCCGGCGACCCCGAC
The DNA here is from genome assembly GCF_001419745.1 of Streptomyces silaceus. Lineage (GTDB taxonomy): Bacteria > Actinomycetota > Actinomycetes > Streptomycetales > Streptomycetaceae > Streptomyces > Streptomyces silaceus. Next base: position 5,086 of record NZ_LIRJ01000569.1, read on the forward strand.
CGGCGCCGCACGATGCAGATCCGCTCCTCCTACGACGGCGGCCGCACCTGGGAC
>NZ_LIRJ01000057.1 GCF_001419745.1 Streptomyces silaceus
CGCGGGGTGTGCCGGGCGGGGGAGCGGTTCCCCCGCCCGGCGCCGACGTCCTGCCAGGCGCCGGCACAACGATCGACGCCGTGCCCGCCCCGGCAGGCGTCACCCGGCGAGCAGCGCGTCCATCTGCCCGATGGCCGCGCTCAGGCCCTCGGCGGCGCCCATCTCGATCATCTGCTCCATCTGCTCGCGGGAGTCGAAGGCCGACCGCAGCTCCATGCGCGTCCCGCCCTCGTGCTCCGTGAGCCGCATCCGCACCGTCGAGACCGGTGCCCCGGCCGTCGGCTTCCCGTCCTGGTCGGCGAACCCGTCGGTGAAGTCCAGGCCGTGCGGCGGATCGATCGACGTGATGCGCCACCAGCCGCGGTGCTTCTCGCCCTCCGGACCCGTCATGAAGTACGTGACGTCGCCGCCCGGCGTCAGGTCGTGCGCCTCGAAGGTCGCGGGGTAGGTGGGCGGTCCCCACCAGCGCTCCAGCCTGCGCGGATCCGCCCACAGTTGCCACACCTCCCCGACAGGGGCGGTGAAGTCGGCGATCAGTGTGAGCGTGAGCTGGTCGAAGTCCTTGTCGACGCTGGTGACACTCATGGTTCGGCCCTCCTCGCGGGGTCGTCTTCATCGGGGTCGGGGTCGGGGCCCTGCGCCAGGAGCCGGGACATCCGGTCCACCCGCCCGCGCCACACCGTCTCGAGCCGGTCGAGGGCCTCGCGCGCCCGGCGCAGGGCGTCGAGGTCGGTGTGCACGAGCTGCTCCCGTCCGCGGCGCCGCTTGGAGACGAGACCGGCCCGTTCGAGCACCGCGACGTGCTTCTGCACCGCGGCGAAGCTCATCGGGTACGCCTCGGCCAGCCGCGACACCGACGTCCCGTCCCGGACGCACCGGTGCAGGATGTCGCGTCGCGTCGTGTCGGCCAGGGCGTGGAACAGGCGGTCCACGGCCTCGTCGTTCGCTTCACGTACAACCATTTGGTTGTACGTTAGCGCGGACGCCGCCCGGCGTCGACCGGAAGCGGACCCGGGGCCCGTGCCGTCGGACGGAGAGCGCGCGTCAGCGGTGGCTGTCCAGGACGTCCCGCAGGAGCTTCGCGAACGGTTCCGGGGCGCCGTGCTGGCCGTATTCCCCGCCGAGGAACCCGGCGTGATGACTGGGGAACATCGTCGGCTCCGTGCCGAGCCCCGCGGCGACCCCTTCCGCGGCGCGGGCCGCGAGCTCGCCCTCGGACTCCTGGCCCGCCGCGATCACGACACGGGTGGAGGCGGCGCGCAGGGCGTCGAAGTCGGGGCGGTAGCCGGTGCAGCCGAGCATGTTCTGCCCCAGCAGCGGGTCGTCCCGGGAGCCGTCGTCCTCGGTCGGCAGCCCGAAGTCGGCGGGGGAGGGGGCGGGCCGGTCCGCCCAGTCGGCCGTGATGGGCCCCTTGTGGCTGGTCAGCGTGATGAACTTCGCCATGCCCGCCCCCATGCCCGCGCGCAGATACGTCGCGTGGACGTCCGCGCAGGCCGCCAGCGCCGCCTCCCGGTCCGGCAGGACCTGCGCCGTCGGCGGCTCGTGGGCGACGAGGGTGCGCACCAGATGGCCGTGCCGCTCCACCAGCGCCAGGGAGTTGACCGCGCCGCCGCTGCTGGCGAACACGTCCACGCGCCCCGGCGCGCCGAGCGCCTCGATCACCTGCCGCAGATCGTCGGCGTGCTCCTCGGGCGTCGTGTCCACGGCCCCGTCGGTGCGCAGGCTGCGGCTCACCCCGCGCGGGTCGTACGTGACGACGGTCCGGTCGGTGAAGTGCGACGCCAGCGTCTCGAACCCGGCGGCGTCCATGGGCGAGCCGACCAGGAACAGGACGTCGCCCTCGGTCGTGCCCCCGCCGCTCGGGCCGGTGCGGACGTCGTAGCTCAGCGTCGCGCCGGCCACGGTCAGCGTGCGGGTCTCTTTCTCGGTCATCTGAGTCTCCTCGGTGAGCGCGGTCTCAGGAAGGAAGACCGCCCGACCCACGAGAAATCATCGCTCTTGATCGGATCCATCGCATCCGAGGGAACCCCAGTGCGCCTCCGCCCGACTACTGGTGCGACAACTGCTCCACGAGTGAAGGGTGTTGACGGCCATGAGGGCGAAGAGCGAGCGACCGGGGCCGAGCCGTCGCGGGGTGCTGCGGGGCGCGGCGTCGGGGGCG
>NZ_LIRJ01000570.1 GCF_001419745.1 Streptomyces silaceus
CCCGTCCCCACGGTGCGGCGCTGCGGCGCGGTGTCCGCGGCGGTCGCGCGCCCTCGTGCCGGTGCCTGCCGCTGCCGTCGGTTGGTCACGGGAGACCCCGGAATTCCGTCGGGCACTTCCGTGCCGAGTCTCGCAATTCAGGGCCGCCGATTCCGCTCCCGCCGGCGAACGCGGATGCGTCCGCCTCGCCATGGCTCATTGCCGCTCCCCTGTGCATCGCGGGTAATGCTGTCATTATCCCGGCAGGGGCGCAGAGCGGGTCAATGGCACAAGTTCGTAAGAAGCCTATGTCTCGGCGGCATAGACGGGGGACAGAATGACCATCGAGCTGCAACAGCTGGCCTACTTCACGGCCGTGGCCACATCGGGGTCCTACGTTCTGGCGGCGGAACGGCTCCATGTGTCGCAGCCCGCGCTGTGGCGGAAAGTGAAGAGCCTGCAGGGGGAGTTGGGAGTTCCTCTCTTCGAGCGGTCGGGCAACCGCGTGGTGCTGACGTCGGCGGGCACCCTCCTGCTGGCGGAGGCGCAGCGCGTCCTCACCGCGAACGAGCGGCTCTGCGAGGTCGCCACCGACCTGAGTCAGGGGCGTACGGGGCTTGTGCGGTTCGGCTGCTTCCCGGTGCACATCCGCTATCTGCTGGCCCCCGTCATCGGCGCCTTCCTCGGTGAACACCCGGACATCCGCATGGAGTTCACCGGTCTCGCCGACAGCAGACGCGCCGAAGTGGCCAGACGGCTCTACGAGGACCTGCGCCTGGGAGCCCTCGACCTGGCGATGGCCCCGGGCCCCCGGAACGACTTCGACGGCTTCAAGGCGTACCGCGCGGACATCGTGGCCGTACTGCCCGCCGACCATCCCCACCACGGTGATCCCGAGGTCGAGTTGGGCGTGATCCGCGACCGCCCGCTGCTCACCGCGCCGCTCGGCTACTTCTCCCGGGTCGAGGTGGAGCGGGGCGCGGCGAAGTGCGGATTCAGTCCGCGGGTCCTCGTGGAGAGCTCGAGTCCGCTGTCGCTGCTCGCTCTTGGCCGGAGCGGGGTGGGGATTCCGATCGTCGCCCGGGACAACATCGACCCGTCCGAACCGGACCGCGGCAGCGTCCTCGTCGCCTCGGACGGTGCGATCCACACGGACGTGTGGCTGCACTGGAAGCCGGGGAGCCTGTCGTCGGCCGCCGTGATGCTCGCCGAGATGATCCGTGCGGCGTCCCTGCGCCGAGAGGAGGCGTCCCCGCGCTATGCCGTCTTCTCCCCGCGCGGGGACGCCTCCTCTCGGCGCAGGGACGCCGCACGGATCATCTCGGCGAGCATCACGGCGGCCGACGACAGGCTCCCCGGCTTCCAGTGCAGCCACACGTCCGT
>NZ_LIRJ01000571.1 GCF_001419745.1 Streptomyces silaceus
GTGGCGCCGCCGCCCGGCACGCCCTGGCCCGCCTCGTCGTGCGCGCCGAGGAGACCCTCGCGGCGCCCGCCGCCGCGGACCCCGCCGCCCTGCGCGCCTGGGCCGCCGGGCTGCGCGGCACCGGCGCCGTACCGCGCCCCGGCGGCGTACGTCCCGGCGAGGCGGACGAACTCCTCGGCGTGGACGCCGAACTCGCCGGGCCCACGGTGTCGCTGTGGCGGCGCATCGGACCCGGTTCGCCGCTGCTGCCCGTCGGGCTGCGCACCGCCGTCGGCTGCGCCCTCGCCGGGTACGGCTCGCTCGCGCTCGGCATCGGCCGCCCCTACTGGGCGCTGGTCACCGCCGCCTCCCTCTACCAGGCCAACGTCACCCTCACCTGGAACCGGGGCGTGCAGCGCGTGGTCGGCAACCTCGTCGGCGTGCTCGCCTTCGCCGCCATCGCCCCCTTCGCGCACCTCGGGCACGCCGAACTCATCGTCAGCTGTCTCGTCCTGGCCTTCGGCGCGGAGGCGCTGATCACCAGGAACTACTGGCTCGGCAGCGTGTGCGTGACGCCGATGGCGCTGCTCGTCACCGAGTTCGCGCGGTTCCAGCAGCCCGGCGAGCTGATCCTGGACCGGGTCGTCGACACCCTCGTCGGCGCCGTGCTCGGCGTCGTCGCCGCCGTCCTCGTCACCAACCGGCGCGCCGCCGACCACATCGAACGGGCCATCGTGGCCACCGACCGGGCCAGGGAGCACGCCGAGGCCAGCCTCTCCGGCGCGGGCGCGGTCGAACCCGCGCGGCGCCGGCTCACCGCCGCCCTCGTCGACCTGCGCGCCTCCGCCGACGCGGCCGCCGGGGAATGGTGGCAGCGCGCCCTGCCCGAGCAGCGGGTGGTCGACGCCGAACGCGCAGGACACCGTACGCTCGCGGCGACGGTCCGACGACAGAGCGGTGAGAACGGTCAGGGGACGCGGCCCCGCGCGGGGGCCGCCGACGCCTGGGAGGGCGCACGAGCATGAACGAAGAGAACGGTCCGGTGGCGGGCCTCGGTGCGGACACCGTGGCCGCGGTGGTGCGGCAGTGGCAGACGGTGCGCCCCGACATCGACACCGGGCCGATGGAGGTCATCGGCCGCATCAACCGCTGCGCGGCCCTCCTCCAGCAGGCCGAGGACGCCCCGCTGCGCCGGGCGGGCCTGACGCGCGCCGAGTTCGACCTGCTCGGCGCGTTGCGCCGCACCGGCCACGAGCTGACGCCCGGCGAGCTGGCCCGCGAGACGTTCTCCTCCGGCGCCGCGGTCACCAAGCGGCTCAAGCAGCTCCAGGAGCGCGAGCTGGTCGACCGCCGCGTCGACGCCCGCGACCGCCGCGTCGCGCACGTCCGCCTGACCGACGCCGGACGCGACCTGGTCGACGCGATCCTGCCGGAGCAGCTCGCGTACGAGACCGTGGTCCTTTCGGTGCTCGACGGCGAGGGGCAGGGGAAACTGAGCGGACTGCTCGGCGAGTTGCTGGCGCAGCTGGAGGGGCGGATGGGGGTACGGCGGGGCTGAGTGGCGCTGCCGCGGCCGACCCCGGGTGCTCGGCCGGCGCCGGTGGACCCGGGGGTTCGGCCGGCTCCGGTGGACCTCAGTCGTCCGCCACCGCCGCCGACAGCAACTCCCGCGTCTCCGGCTCCACATGCTCCGCGTAGTACGCGTGCAGCGCCACCCGGGCCAGGCGGGCCGCCGCCGCGCTGTCGCCCGCCTCGATCGCGGCCAGTACCTCGCGGTGGTGGGCGATCGAGCGGCGCATCCAGGGGGTCGGGTCCGGGACGCCGGAGATCTTCTTCTCGATGATCTCCACGACGGCCTCGTGCACGGCGCGGGCGCACAGGCCGAGCAGGGAGTTGCGGCTCGCCTCCGCGATCGCGCGGTGGAAGAGCGCGTCGGCCTCGCTGAAGGAGTGCAGCCCCGCGGGCGAGGCGCTCAGCGCCTCCATGCGGGCGATCTGCTCCCGCATGCGGGCGATGTCCTCCGGCGTGTGCAGCCGCGCCGCCAGCCGGTTGCTCTCCGCGTCCAGCACCATCCGGAACTGGACCAGTTCGCCGAGCGAGGCCACGCGGGAGCGGGTGAGCCGCCCGAGCGCCCGGCTCAGGTTGTCCGGCGAGACGCCCAGCACCTCGGCACCGAGCGGATCCCCCGGGCGGGAGCGGATCAGGCCCGCCGACTGCAGCACGCGCAGCGCCTCGCGCACCGTGGAGCGTCCCACGCCGAACCGCTGGACGAGCTCGCGCTCCCCGGGAAGCCGTGCGCCGGGCGGGAGTTCGCCGCTGAGGATGTGCTCCTCGATCTGCTCCGCCACCCGCTGATAGGCGCGCACGGGCGTGACCGGCCGGAAGAGGTCGTCGTCGGCGGTCATGGTCCCTCCACGGTGGGTATGCGGTGCGGACCGACCAAGATCTGATGGTTGACCCGGGGCTGAACGTGCGGGCAGAGTACGGGAATTCAACTGGTCTGACCAGCTGACCAGCAGGCCGTGAACGCCGCACTCAGCAGGACGACTTGGAGGTCCTCCATGGCCACCGCACCCCCGACCGTCCCCGCCGTCGACACCGAAGCCGCGATCGCCCTCACCCGGGACCTGGTGCGGCTGCGCACCGTGAACGCCGCCGGAGCGGCCGAGGTCGAACAGCCCGCCGCGCTCCTCGTCCAGCGCCTCTTCGACGCGTTCGGCTGGACCTACGACGTCGTCGAGGTCGCCCCCGGACGCCCCAACACCGTCGCGGTCGTCGAGGGCGGCGGAGGCGACGGCCCCACCCTCATGTTCGAGGGGCACATCGACGTCGTCACCGAGGGCGATCCGGCCGACTGGAGCGTCGACCCGTACGGCGCGGAGATCCGCGACGGGAAACTGTGGGGACGCGGCGCGGCCGACATGAAGTCCGGTGTCGCCGCGATGATCCACGCCGTGCGCGCCCTCCAGCTCGCCGGGCCCTTCCCCGGCCGCGTCGTCGTCGGTGTGCTCTGCGACGAGGAGGGCCTGATGCTCGGCGCGAAGGCCTTCGCCGCCTCACCGCTCGCGCGTGAGGTGGACGGCGTCGTCGTGTGCGAGCCCGAGGGATACGAGGTGTGCACCTCCGCCCGCGGCGGCATCCGGCTCCGCCTCGACCTGCACGGCGTGATGGCGCACGGCGCGATGCCGCAGGAGGCCAGGAGCCCCGTCGTCGCCGGAGCCCGTGTCGTCGACGCGCTCGCCGGCGTCCAGGAGTGGGCCCAGGAGCGCTACGGCACGCACCCGCACGCGGGCAGCGTCACCGTCACCCCGACCGTGCTGCTCGGCGGCGACCCCGACCAGCTCAACGTCATCCCCGCCCACGCCGTCGTCGGCGTCGACGTGCGCACCGTGCCCGGCACCGACCACGCCGAACTCATCGACCGCGTGAGGCAGTCGGCCGAGGACGCGGCGGGCGGGGTCGGCGTGTCCGTCGGCCTGACCGTCGTCGACGACCGGCCCGCCGTCGAGATCGCCGAGGACCACCCCGTGGTGACGGCCCTGGTCGACGCGCATCTCCAGGTCCACGGCAGGAAACCGCCGTTCGGCGCCGTGCCCGGCACCACGGACGGCACGATCCTGACCCGCGACGCGGGCCTGCCCACCGTCGTCTACGGCCCCGGCGGCAAGTGGATCGCGCACCAGAAGGACGAGTACGTCGAGGTGCGCGAGATCGCCGAGTACGCGCGCGTCTACGCGGCCGCGGCCCGTGCCTTCCTCACCGGGGGTGCCCGGTGACGTACCCCGAAGGGCTTCCCGTCGGCGACGGGTGGATCCCGGCGCCCGGCCGCGCACCCGTCATCTTCCCCCACGACGGCGGCGAGATCGGCGAGGCGCCCGTCGGCGACGCGACCCTCGCAGAGCGCGCCGTCGCCCACGCGGCGGGCCTGCGCCGCCGGGTCGGCGCGCTCCCCGCGCACGTGCGGCGCCGCGTGCTCGCCGAGGTCGCCGCGGAACTCGCCGACGCGCTGCCCGCGTACGTCGACCTGCTCGTCCTGGAGACCGGCAAGCCACGCGTCGACTGCGAGGTGGAGATGCGCCGCGCCGTGGCCACCTGGCAGGCCGCCGCCGACGAGGTGGCCCAGGTGCGCGGCGAGACCGTGCCGCTGGACATCCAGCCGGCGGGTGAGGGGCTCTTCGGGTTCTGGACCCGGCGGCCCGTCGGCGTCGTCGTCGGCATCGCGGGCTTCAACTACCCCGTCCTGCTCGCCTCGCACAAGGTCGCGCCCGCCCTCGCGGCGGGCTGCCCGGTGATCGTCAAGCCCGCGCCCGCGACCCCCCTGGCCACGCTGCGCCTCGTCCACCTCGTCCGCGAGCGCCTGACCGCCGCGGGCGCGCCCGCCGGGGCGGTCCAACTGGTCACCGGCGACGAGGAAGTGGGCCGCGCGCTCACCACCCACCCCGACGTCGCCGCCGTCTCCTTCACCGGCTCTGCCACCGTCGGCCACCGCATCGCGCGCGACGCCGCGCCCCGCAAGGTCGTCCTGGAACTCGGCTCCAACGCGGCGCTCGTCGTCGCGGCCGACGCCGATCTCGACGCGGCGGCGGACGCGGTGGTGCGCGGCGGCTACTACGCGTCCGGCCAGGCCTGCATCTCCGTCCAGCGGGTCGTCGCCGTCGACGCGGTCGCCGGGGCCCTGGAGAAGCGGATCGCCGAGCGGCTGCCGGAGGTACGCGTCGGCGATCCGCGCGATCCGGACACACGGGTGGCCGCGCTCATCGACCAGGCGGCCACCGAGCGCGTCCTCGACTGGGTGGCGCGGGCGCGCGCGGCGGGGGCCCGCGTGGTCGCCGGGGGCACCCGCGCGGGCCGCTGCCTGGCGCCGACGCTCCTCGCGGACGTGCCCGACGGGGAGCC
>NZ_LIRJ01000572.1 GCF_001419745.1 Streptomyces silaceus
GGGTGGGCGGCACCGGCGGCTTGGTCGCGCGGTCCTGGTCGGCGTCCTCGTCGCCGATCTTCCGCTCGATCCAGGTGTTGTCGACGATGTTCACGATGGTGATGTTGATGATCGGCTGCGGGGCCGGGGTCACCACGACGACCCGCGTGGGCTGATAGCCGCTCCACGACCGGCCGTTGTGCCGGGGCGTGCCCTGGAAGGCGACCGGCGGCTTCAACGGGTTGCCGCACGCGCAGCGGACCCTCGGCAGTCCCCGGTCGTCGACCAGGACGGCCGTGCCGGCCTGAAGGACGGACTGGAAGCTCGTCGCCGAGCCGTCGCGGAAGCCGTGGTTGGTGACGCGGGTGTCGGCCCGCAGCACGACGGGGGTCAGCCCCCGCAGAAAGCTCGGGATCGCCGCCTGATCGATGCCCGACGCCTGCGCGAAGGCACGGGCCTTGGCCTGGTCGGCGGTCAGGAAGCGCACCTGCTGACCGACGTCGCAGCTGCCGACGGAGTGGGTGCCGCCGTACAGACCGGGAGTGCCGCCCGCGATGGAGCGGGTGCCCTGCGGGGTCGCGGACCCGGTGGGCGACGGCTGCGGCGAACGGGTGACGGGCGGCGGGGTCGCGGTGGTCTTCGCCGTCGAGTCGGTGAAGGGATCGGGGCCCTGTGCGGCGACCGGCTGCATGAACAGTTCACGGCCGCCGTCGGCGGTGTCCTTGTCACCGCCGCCGGAGCAGCCCGCGAGCCCGAGGGCCGCCGCCATCGCGAAGGCCGTCACATGGGTCCTGGTGGGTGCGCGCACCGGTTCTCCCGCCGTCGCCGTACTGTTTGCCCCCTTTGTTCCGGGGCGTTCCGATCATTGTCTGCGGGCGCGGGGACGGGTGCGCAAGCCGACGGCACTCACCGAGCGTCACAATGGAGGGGTGCAGTGGTTCACGGCGGACGCGTACGGGCTGAGCCGGCTGATCTTCCAGCGGGCACTGGCCGCCGTCTACCTCGTGGCGTTCCTGGGAGCCGCCCTGCAGTTCCGCGCGCTCATCGGGGAGCGTGGAATGCTGCCCGTGCCCCGGTACGTCGCGCGCATGCCGTTCCGGCGGGCCCCGAGCGTGTTCCAACTCCACTACTCCGACCGGTTCTTCGCGCTCTGCGCCTGGTCGGGCTGCGCGATCGCGGTGGCGCTGCTCGCCGGGGCGGACGGTCTGCTGCCGCTGTGGGGCGCGATGCTGCTGTGGCTGCTGCCCTGGGCGCTCTATCTCTCGGTCGTGAACGTGGGGCAGACGTGGTACGGCTTCGGCTGGGAGTCACTGCTCCTGGAAGTGGGCTTCCTCGCGGTCCTCCTCGGCAACGACCGGGTCGCACCGCCCGTGCTCGTACTGTTCCTGCTGCGCTGGGTGCTCTTCCGCGTGGAGTTCGGCGCCGGGCTGATCAAGATGCGCGGGGACGCCTGCTGGCGCCGGCTCACCTGCCTGTACTTCCACCACGAGACGCAGCCGATGCCGGGGCCGCTGAGCTGGTTCTTCCACCATCTGCCCAAGCCCCTGCACCGGGTGGAGACCGGCACCAACCACGTCACCCAACTCGCCGTTCCCATCCTGCTGTTCACGCCGCAGCCGGTCGCGACCGGCGCCGCCTGCCTGATGATCGTGACGCAGCTGTGGCTGGTGCTCTCCGGCAACTTCTCCTGGCTGAACTGGCTCACCGTCGCCCTCGCCGTGTCCGCCCTCGACCTCTCCGCCTGGCAGGCGGAGCCCGGCTACCCGGCGGCACCGCTCTGGTACGAGGCGGTGGTCACCGCGGTCTGCGCGCTGCTGCTGACGCTCAGCTACCGGCCGGTGCGCAATCTGCTGTCCCGGCGGCAGGTCATGAACCGCTCGTACGACCCGCTGCACCTGGTCAACGCGTACGGCGCGTTCGGCAGCGTCAGCCGGGTCCGCCAGGAGATCGTCGTCGAGGGCACGGCGGACCCGGTGGCGCGCGAGGACTCCGACTGGCGTGCCTACGAGTTCAAGGGCAAGCCGGGCGACGTACGGCGGTGGCCGCGCCAGTTCGCGCCCTACCACCTGCGGCTCGACTGGATGATGTGGTTCGCGGCACTCTCCCCCGCGTACGCCAGACCGTGGTTCGGGCCGCTCGTGGAGCGCCTGCTCGACGGGGACCGCGACACGCTGCGGCTGCTGCGGAGCTCGCCGTTCCCTCCCGGGGCCCCGCCCGTGTTCATCCGCGCCAGGCTGTACCGCTACCGGTACACCACCTGGCGCGAGCTGCGTGCGACGGGCGCCTGCTGGGAGCGGACCCATGTGCGGGAGTTCCTGGCGCCGACCCGGCTCGCGCCGCCCGCTCAGCGGCGGTAGACGCGGCGGGCCGTGCCGCCGAACACCTCACCCCGCTCCGCCGTGTCCAGCGACTGCGTCAACAGCCGCGCGGCGTCCAGGACTTCGCCGTACGTCGCGGCGAGCGTGCTGACGGGCCAGTCGGAGCCGAACATCAGCCGCCGGGGGCCGAAGGCGTCGAGGACGGTCTCCGCGTACGGCCGCAGGTCGTCCACCGTCCACGTCCGGTGATCGGCCTCGGTGACCATGCCGGACAGCTTGCAGACCGTGTTGGGGCGGGCGGCGAGCGCCCGGACCGCCGACGCCCAGGGTTCGAGGGCGCCCGTCGCGATCGGCGGCTTGCCCATGTGGTCGAGCACGAAGGTGAGTCCGGGCAGCTCCGCCGCCGCCTTGGCGCAGGCGGGCAGCTGGTGGGGCAGGACCACGAGGTCGTACGCGAGGTCCGCGGCGGCGAGTGCGGCAAGACCCCGGCGGACGTCCGGGCGCAGCAGCCACTCCGGGTCGGGCTCGCCCTGCACCTGGTGCCGGATGCCCACCAGGTGCCGCCCGCCCGGCAGTTCACGGAGCCGGGCCAGCGTGTCGGCGACGTCCGGACGGGTGAGGTCGACCCAGCCGACGACGCCCGCGACGAGGTCGCTGTCCGCCGCGAGGGCCAGGAACTCGGGCGTCTCCTCGGGAACGGTCACCGTCTGCACGAGGATCGTGGCGCCGACCCCCGCCGCGCGGGCCTCGGGCGCGAGGTCGGCCAGGGAGAAGTTCCGCCGGATCGGCGCGAGCGCCTCGCCGGTGATCCAGGCCTGATCACGCACGGACAGGTCCCAGACGTGGTGGTGGGCGTCGACGACGGGGCTGTCCGGAACTCCCCCGGTCCCGGCGGCCGCTGTCGCGGCGGCCCCCGTCACGGCAGCTCCCACACGACCGGCAGCCCCGCGTCGGCGCCCTCGGCGGAGTAGTCGTGGACGACGTCCAGGAGCTCGGCCATGCGCGCCTGCCAGGCGATGTTCACCGGCAGCTTCTCCAGTTCGGCGAGCATCCGGCCGTAGTCCTCGCACTCCAGGACGTGGAAGAGGTCGGTACCGCTGCGCCAGATCGTCCAGGAGGTGGCGCCCGCCGCGCGGATCGCCGCGGTGAGCCCGGCGGGGACCTCCCGGTGGGCCGCGTCGTACTCCTCGACGCGGTCGGCGCGGACCTTGGTGTGCAGGGCGATCCTCACGGGCGCTCCTCCCCGGGGGACGCGCCGGACCCGGCGGACCCCGCGGATCCCCGGGCCCGTGCCCACGGCACGGGCACCTCGGCCGGCAGCAGCCCCTCCGCCCGCGCCTCCCGCCAGAAGTCGTCCGGCACCCGCGCCGCGAACTGCGCCGCCGCGTCCGTGACCTGCCCGGGAGCGCGGACCCCGACCAACACGCTGGCCACGGCCGGATGGCCGAAGGGGAAGGCCAGCGCGGCGGCGCGCAGCGTCGTGCCGTGCCGCTCGGCCAGGGTCCGCAGTGCGCGGGCGCGGGCGAGGACTTCGGGCGGCGCCTCGACGTAGTCGAAGCGGGCCCCCGGTCTGGGGTCGGCGAGCAGCCCGGAGTTGAAGACGCCGCCGATGACGATCGACGCGCCCCGCTCACTCGCCGCGGGCAGCAGTCCGGTGAGCGCCTGATGATCGAGGAGGGTGTAGCGGCCCGCGCAGAGCACGGCGTCGACGTCGGTGTCGCGGACGAAGCGGGTCAGCATCTCCGCCTGGTTCATGCCCGCGCCGATCGCGCCGACGACGCCTTCGGAACGCAGCTTCTCCAGGGCCGGATAGCCCTCGCGGAAGGCCTCCTCCTCGTGGTGGTCCGGGTCGTGCAGGAAGACGACGTCGACGCGGTCGGTGCCGAGCCGGGTGAGGCTGGACTCGAGGGAGCGGCGTATGCCGTCCGCGCTGAAGTCCCAGATCCTGCGGTGCGTGCGCGGCACCGCGAAGCCGCCGTCGGCGAGGTCGTCGCCGCTGATCTCGTCGGCGGGCTCCAGGAGGCGTCCCACCTTCGTGGAGATGACGTACGAGGAGCGGTCCCGGCCGCGCAGCGCCTCGCCCAGGCGGCGCTCGGACAGGCCGAGGCCGTAGTGCGGGGCCGTGTCGAAGTAGCGGATGCCCGCCTGCCAGGCGTGGTCGAGGGCGGTGGCGGCGGCCTCGTCGGTGATCGGCGCGTAGAGGTTGCCCATGCCGGCGGCGCCGAAGGACAGCTCGGTCACCTCGACGCCGCCGGGTCCCAGGGGGCGCCGCGCCAGGGCGTTCACCGGCCCACCGGCCGCAGCCGCAGGCCCTGCATGCCGCCGTCGACGGCCAGCGCGGTGCCGGTGGTGGCACCGGAGAGGGGGCTCGCGAGATAGGCGATGGCGCCCGCGACCTCGTCGGCGCCGACGAGCCG
>NZ_LIRJ01000573.1 GCF_001419745.1 Streptomyces silaceus
GTCCTGCTGCCCCGCCCCTGCCCCGCCTGGTGGGCGCCCCAGGCACGGCTCCTGGGGCGCGGGGTCTATCGCGTGCCGACGCCCGCCGAGTGCGGCGGCGTCCCCGATCCGTACGCCCTCCTGGAGACCGTCCGCCGCGTCCGCGCCGAGGGCGGCAGACCCCGGCTGCTCGTGCTCAGCGTCGCCGACGACCCGACCGCCACCGTGCCGCCCCCGGAGGTCCTGCACGAGGCCGTCGAGGCCGCCGCGGCCGAGGGCCTGCACGTCGTCAGCGACGAGACCTGGCGCGACACCCTGCACCACCCCCGCGACACCGTCCTCGTCGGCCCCGCCGAGATGGACCACGAGCGGGTGACCGTCGTCTGCGACCTCGCCGGGGCGCTCCTGCCGCCCGCGCTGCCCGCCGCCGTCGCGGCTCCGGCCGCCGCCGCTGCCGCCTACGCGCTCGCCGAGCCGGACGAGATCGTCGAGCGCCTGTCCGCCGCCGTACGCCTGCACGCGCGCGTGGCCGACGCCGTGCGGCACGCCCTGCTCGCCGCGGGCGCCTTCGCCCGGCCCCCGCAGGCGGGCCGCCACCTCTACGCCGACCTCGGCCCGCTGCGGCCGGCGCTCGCCGCGCGCGGTGTCGGCGACGCGCAGGACCTGGAGGACTTCCTCGGCGCCCGGCTCGGCATGCCCGCGCCGGGCGGGCACCGCTTCGGGGACGACATCGACGCCCTGCGCGTACGGCTGTCCACGGGACCGCTGCTCGGCGCGACCCAGCAGGAACGCCTGGCGTCGCTCACCGCACCGGACCCCCTGGAATTGCCGCACGTGGAACGGGCGTTGAGCATGTTCGGATCGGCCTTCGACGATCTCCGCGCAGACGCACAGCGAATGGAGCCTCCTCGGTGACCCAGCAGGCGCAACAGACGCAGCAGCAGACACAGCGGACGACAGCGGGGGACAGGGACGACAGGGACGGGGTGGGTCCGGGGTCGGCAATCGCCCCGGAGACGGTCCTCGCCCCGCCGCGGGCGCCCGGCGCGAGACGTCTGTGGCCGAGGTCCTTCGCCGACCGCCTCACCGCGCCGCTGCCCGGCCTGCGCGCCTTCGCGCGGCTGGCCCGCGAGGGCGCCCTGCGCCCGCCTCCTGCGCGCCTCGCCGACATCCGGCGGCTGCCCTTCGACCCCGGCCCGCTGCCGCGCGTCGACGCCCGCACCGTCGCCGTCACCTGGGCGGGCCACGCCAGCTGGGTCGTCCGCATCGGCGGCCTCACCGTCCTCACCGACCCCGTCTGGTCGCGCAGGATCCTCGGCACGCCCGCCCGCGTCACCCCCGTCGGCGTCGCCTGGAGCGCCCTGCCGCGCGTCGACGCGGTCGTCATCAGCCACAACCACTACGACCATCTGGACGCCCCGACCCTGCGGCGGCTGCCCAGGGACACCCCGGTGTTCGTGCCGGCCGGCCTCGGCCGGTGGTTCACCCGGCGCCGCTTCACCCGGGTCACCGAGCTGGACTGGTGGGAGGCGGCCGAACTGGACGGCGTGCGCTTCGACTTCGTGCCCGCCCACCACTGGTCCAAGCGGAGCCTCGTCGACACGTGCCGGACGCTGTGGGGCGGCTGGGTGCTCACGGACGGGGAGGGGCAGCGCGTCTACTTCGCGGGCGACACCGGGTACGGCCACTGGTTCGAGCGGATCGGCGCCCGCTACCCCGGCATCGACCTGGCGCTCCTGCCGATCGGCGCGTACGACCCGCGGTGGTGGCTGAGCGACGTGCACTGCGACCCGGAGGAGGCGGTCCGCGCGGCCACCGACCTCGGGGCACGCCGGATGGCCCCCATGCACTGGGGCACGTTCCTGCTCTCCGCCGAACCGGTCCTCGAACCGCTCACCCGGGTGCGGGCGGCCTGGGAGAAGGCGGGCCTGGCACGCGAGGACCTGTGGGACCTGCCGGTGGGCGCGTCACGGGTCCTGGCCGCCTAGGCGGACCCCGCCGGGCCTAGCGGGTTTCCCTCGGCCCGTACGTCAGCCTCCGCAGCAGTCTCTCCGCCGGGCCGGGCAGTCCGCGGCGCTGGAGCAGCGCGGCACCCGCCACCGTCGCCAGCCAGGCCGCCACGGCGGTCAGGGCGGCGGTGAGCGTGGGGCTGCCGGTCCGCCCCGCGAGGTCCAGGGCGTACGGGGACAGCACGAGCACCCACGCGAGGGACTGGAAGAGATAGCCGCTCAGCGACCGCTGCCCCAGCGCGGCGAGCGCCGACACGACGGGCCTTCGGCGCGCCGAGGCGCGCGGCTTCGACAGGCGGAGGGCGAGGAGTCCGAAGAGCGCCACGTATCCGGGTCCGCCGAACTGGCCGCTGACCTCATAGAGCTTCAGGAACGCGTCCGCGGTCCCTTGGCCGACGTGGAGGAAGCCCGCGCTGACCAGGCCGATCGGCACGCCGCCAGCGAAGGCGGCGCCGAGCGCGATCACGGCGGTGCGGCGCAGCAGGGTCCGGTGGCCGGCCGGGTCCTCGAGGACCCGCCGCCGCGCGGCCCACGCGCCCAGCCAGACGATCACCAGGAACGGCAGGACGGTGAGCGTGTGCAGCGGCCACTCGCCGAGCCGGTCGGCGACGGAGGTGGCGTAGTCGGGCGCGGAGAGGGAGGCGACGTCGCCCGAGGGCACGGGCGCGTCGCCCGGACCGCCGCGCACGGCGTGGTACGCGGCGACGCCGGCCAGGGCCGCGGCGTACGCGGTCGTACAGGCCCACAGCCACAGCACGACCCGCTGCACGCGCTCGCCGCGGTGCAGCAGGAACAGGGTGAAGACGATGCCGACGAGGCCGTAGGCCCCCAGGAAGTCACCGAAGTTGAGCAGCGCGGCGTGGACGGCGCCGAAGGCGAGCAGCCACGCGTTGCGCCGGATCAGCACCGCGCGTGCCGCGCGGGGCCCGGCGCCCGCGGCTTCCTGGCGCCGGGCCAGCTGCACCAGGCCGTAGCCGAACATGACGGCGAACATCGGATACGCGCGGGCGTGCACCAGGACGAACATGACGAGGTTGAAGGGGCGTTCCCAGCCCTGCGGTGACGCCTCGGCGCCGGGCTGGTCGCCGAAGGTGAACACCGCCGCGTTCGCGAGGGCTATGAGCAGCAGCATCGAGCCGCGGGCCAGATCGGGGGCCAGGGCCCGTTCCGTCCGGCGGACGGGACCCCGCGCGGGGCTCGGACCATGGGCATGCGTGAGGGCTGTCACCTGGTTCTCTTTCCGCCGGGAGCGCTGACATCATTAGTGTAAGTCATAATCTATATCTCATATACTAAGTCGGTGTAGGAGATGATGGCCGCAAGCACGTCGGGAGACCGAGGTATCGAGGAACGGAGAGGAGCGCCCCATGCCGGCCGACCAGGAGGACGCCCCGGCCGAGCTGGCCCGGCTGTGGAGGCTTCGGCCCTCGGCCTCGGGCCTCGGCCGCCCCGCGGCGCTCGACACGGAGCGCGTCGTGCGCACGGGCGTGGAGCTGGCGGACCGCGACGGCCTGCAGGGCGCGACGCTGCCGAAGATCGCCAAAGAGCTCGACGTCTCGGCGATGTCCCTCTATCGCCACGTGGGCTCCAAGGACGAACTGCTCGTCCTGATGCGGGACCTCGCGCTCGGCCTGCCACCGCGCTCCGTGACGGAACCCGAGGGGTGGCGTGCGGGCCTGCGGGAGTGGGCCGTCGCGCAGCGCCTCCTCAACCACCGGCGCCCCTGGCTCCCGCGGCTTCCCCTGTCCGGGCCGCCGGTGGGGCCGCACGAGGTCGCCTGGATGGAGGCGGGCCTCGGCGCGCTGAGCGGCACGGCACTGGACTGGGCGGGGAAGGTCGGCTCCCTGACCCTGCTCAGCGGCTACGTGCGCCAGGTCTCCCTGCTCTCCCAGGAACAGGAGCGGGGCAGGAGCGGCACGGGGATGGGCCAGGCCGAGAGCGAACGGGCCTATGCCAGGACCCTGGCGCGCCTCATCACCTCCGAGCGCTATCCGCAGACTGCCCTCCTGCTGTCCTCGGGCACGTTCGAGGCGGTCCCCGACGACGCGTACGACGACCCGTCGGCCGACCCGGACTTCACCTTCGGCCTCGAACGTGTCCTGGACGGCATCGCGGTGGCAGCCGGGGAATAGCGGACGGGCCGCCACCGGCAGCCGGGCGCGCCGTGCGGCTCTACGCGGTGGCGCGCCGGGCAGGCCCTACGCGGTGGCGCGCCGCACCCTGCGCCACACCGCCGGCGCCAGGGAGATCAGCAACGTCAGCGCGACCGCCACCGCGACGCCCTCCCACGGCTCCTTGAAGAGGGAGCCGCCGAGGATGCCGATCAGCTGGTACGTCGCCGCCCACGCCAGACACGCCGGCGCGTCCCCGCGGGCGAACCGGCGCAGCGGCATCTTCGCCATCAGGCACGCCAGCATCACCGGGATCCGCCCGGCCGGGACGAGCCGCGAGAGCACCAGGACCAGCACGCCGTGGTCCCGCAGCTTGTCCTGCGCCTGCGCGAGCCGCTCCTCGGGCGCCCGGTCGCGGATCGCCTCCAGCCAGCGCGAGCCGTTCTTCGACCGCATGCCGCGCTGCCCCAGCCAGTACAGGGCGACATCGCCCACGAACGCCGCGAACGCCGCGACCCCGAAGACGACGAGCAGCGAGAACGGCGCCGTCTGATGGAAGGCGACCACCGCCGCCGAACTGACCAGCGCCCCCGTCGGCACCACCGGCACCAGCGCGCCGATCGCCACCAGCAGGAACAGCGACGGATAGCCGAGCGCCTGCTGGGTGCTCTCCGGCGGCACCTGGGCCGCCACGGCAGGCATCACCGGGCCACCTCCGGCAGCACGCTCTGGCCGTGCGCCAGCCGGTGCACGGTCACCTCGGGGGCGAGCCGCGCCGCCTGCCGCACGAACTCCGGACCCGGCGCGTGGAACTCGTGGGGGCGCACGGCGTCCAGGCCGATCGGCCAGTACGTCCCGTAGTGCACCGGGACCGCGCTGCGCGGCGCGATCCGGGCGAGCGCCTCGGCGGCCCGGCCCGCGTCCAGGTGCCCGTGGCCCAGATAGGGCCCCCAGCCGCCCACCGGCAGCAGCGCCACGTCGACCTCGCCCACCTCGTCGGCCATGTCGTCGAAGAGCCCGGTGTCCCCGGCGAAGTACGTACGCGCCTCGCCGCACACCACATAGCCGAGGGCCGGCGAGCGGTGCGGGCCCACGGGCAGCCGCCGCCCGTCGTGCAGCGCGCGCACCACGCGGACGACGAGGCCGTCGCCGACCGGCACCTCGTCGCCCGGCACGACCTCGGTGAAGCGCAGATGGGGCAGCCTGCGGGTCAGACCGGGCACGGAACGCGCCGCCCCGCGCGGGACCAGCGCACGGGTGCCCGGCGTGAGCCGGGCGAGCGACGGCACGTGCAGATGGTCGGCGTGCAGATGGGAAAGGAGCACGACGTCGGCGACCGCTGCATCGGGCGGCGGCAGTGCGCCCCTGCGGCGCCGCAGATGCGCGAGGCGGCGGGCGAAGAGGGGGTCGGTCAGTACGCGGACGCCCGAATCCTCGACCGTACACGTGGCGTGGCCCCACCATGTGACCTCGACGGGCACCCGGTTCCTCCTTCGTGCGACTGTCTCCGAGCCTACGGCCAGGAGTAGGGTCTTCGGCTGACGCCAGTGGGTGAGGGGGACGCCATGGGAGATGCCGCGGGCACCGGCTCCGTCGCTGTGCGTGTGGCGGCGATCGCCAGCCTGACGCCCCTGGAGGAACTGGACGCCGACCCCTTCCTCGTCGACTCCCGCAGCCAGCACGCGATGTGCGCGCGGTGGGCGGCCGCGCAGGGGTACGTGATCACGCGCGAGCTCGTCGTGCGCGGACTCCGCACCGACCACGCCCTCCTGTGGGGCGACGTCGAGGCGGGCCTCGTGGACCTGTTCGTCGTGCCGAGCCGCCGGGTCCTCGAGCGGGCGCTGAGGTCCGCGGACGAGTTCACCGCGGAGTGCGCGCGCCGGGGGGTGCGGATCGAGACGGCGGGGCTCGCCGAGCCGGCGTACGACTCGGAGATGAAGGCCCATGTGCACCGGCGGCTCTCCATGCCCACGGCGGGGTATGACGGCCGCTGAGCGTTGCGCCATCGCCCGAACCCCCTCCC
>NZ_LIRJ01000574.1 GCF_001419745.1 Streptomyces silaceus
CGCCGCCCTCGCGGACTTCCGGCCCGAGCCCGGCACCGACTCGGCGGTACGGGACTTCACCGCCGCCCCCGCCCTGGCCGCCCACACCAGCGTCATCGCCGTCGTCCGCACCCCCTCGCCGGAAGGGGAGCGCTACGTCTACGCCCTGACCGTGCTGGACGCCGTGTCCGACGCCGAACGGGCGCTCGGCGTCACCGTCCTGGTCGGCGGCCCCCTGGTCGTCCTGCTCACGGGCCTGATCGCCTGGGCCGTGACCGGCGCGGCGCTGCGCCCCGTCGAGGTCATTCGCAGGGAACTCGCCGCCGTCACCGCGGACCGGCTCGGCCGCAGGGTGCCCGCGCCCGGGGGCCAGGACGAGATGACCCGCCTGGCCAGGACCGTCAACGACACCCTGGAGCGCCTGGAGCGCTCGGTGACCCGGCAGCGGCAGTTCGTCGCCGACGCGTCGCACGAACTGCGCAACCCCATCGCGGCGGCCCGCGCCGAACTCGAACTGGCCCTCCTCAAGGAGCCGCCGCCCGAGACGGCGGCCTCGCTGGGACAGGCCCTCGACAGCACCGTACGACTGGAGCGCATCGCCGCCGACCTGTTGCTCCTCGCCCGTCTCGACGCCCAGCAGCCGCCGACCCTGCACCTCGTCGACCTGTCGCTGCTCGCCGCCGAGAAGACCGCCCGGCGGCGCTCCGCCCGCGTACCGCCGACGCTCGACGCGGACGACCCGGTGCT
Source organism: Streptomyces silaceus (assembly GCF_001419745.1). Lineage (GTDB taxonomy): Bacteria > Actinomycetota > Actinomycetes > Streptomycetales > Streptomycetaceae > Streptomyces > Streptomyces silaceus. Next base: position 727 of record NZ_LIRJ01000574.1, read on the forward strand.
CGTGCGCGCCGACCCCGGCCAGCTGGAGCGGCTGCTCGCCAATCTGCTGGACAACGCCCAGCGCTTCGCGGACTCCGAGGTCCGGGTCACCGCCACCACCGACCCGGCGACCGGCACCGCCGTGCTCGAAGTGGCGGACGACGGCCCCGGCATCCCGCCCGAGGCGGCCGAGAAGGTCTTCGACCGGTTCGCCCGCCTGGAGGCGGACCGCAACCGCGCCAGCGGCGGCACCGGCCTCGGCCTCGCCATCGCGCGGGAGATCGCCCGGGCCCACGGCGGGACGCTGCGGGTCGAGCCGAGCCCGCGAGGGGCGCGCCTGGTCCTGCGGCTGCCCCTGGCACGCACCTGATCCGGGGCGTCCGCATCCGTTCCGGCGGGACGGGGCCGGTCGGGCGCGGGCCCGTGCGAGCCGCGCACCGTTCCTGAAGGCGCCTTCCGGATCCTCAGGGTCCGTTCAGGAAGCGGCGCCGAGGATCGTCCCCATGCCCCAGCCCCAGCACCGCGCAGCCGGCCACCGCTCCCGACGTCACCGCGCGCGCTCCCGGCCGGCGCACCAGCGGCGGCCGTCGCGCAGGGCACGGATCGGCCGTACGGTCCTGATCCTCACCGCCGTCCTCGTCCTGTGCGGCGGCGCCGCGGCCTGGTACCTGTACCGCGAGATCGACAGCATCGGCTCGTCGTCCGCCCTCGGCGCCGACGCGCCCAAGTCGAAGGACGGCTCGACCAACATCCTGCTCATCGGCCTCGACACCCGGAAGGACCAGGACGGCGACGAACTCCCGTCCGACGTGCTGAAGAAGCTGCACGCGGGCAGCTCCGAGATCGGCGGCTACAACGCCAACACCCTGATCCTGCTGCACGTCCCCGCCGACGGCGGCAAGGCCAAGGGCTTCTCGATCCCGCGCGACGACCTCGTCGACATACCGGGCCACGGCAAGGACAAGATCAAGAAGGCGTACGGCCTCGCGAAGGCGGCGGAGGAGGAGCGGCTGAGCGGCCAGGGCGTGACCGACCGGAAGGAACTGGAGTACGCGGGACGGGAAGCGGGCCGCCAGTCGCAGATCAGGACCGTGCGCGACTTCCTCGGCGTCCCCGTCGACCACTTCGCCGAGGTCAGCCTGGCCGGCTTCTACCGCCTCGCCGACGCCCTCGACGGCGTCGAGGTCTGCCTGAACAAGCCGGTCAAGGACCGCTACTCCGGCGCCGACTTCCCGGCGGGACGGCAGAAGCTGAACGGGCAGGAGGCCCTCGCCTTCGTACGCCAGCGGCACGGCCTGGAGCGCGGCGACCTGGACCGCACGCGCCGCCAGCAGGCGTTCCTCGCCTCGGCCCTGCACCAGGTGAACAGCCTCGGCACCCTGACCAACCCCGCCCGGCTGCTCGACCTGAAGAACGTGGTGAAGGACAACGTGGTCCTCGACAAGGGCTGGGGCGTCTTCTCCTTCGTCGAGCAGGCCAAGAACCTCACCGGGGGCAAGGTCGAGTTCACCACCCTGCCGGTGGAGCGCTTCGGCCGGCACCACGGCGAGGACGTGAACATCGTCGACCGCGACCTGGTCCGGCGCCGCGTCCAGGAGCAGACCGCCCCGTCCGGCGCCAAGTCGTCGAAGTCCGCGCGCGACACCGGCCCGTCCGACGCCCCGTCCTCCGGCTCCGACAGCGCCGACCCGAAGGTCTCCGGAGGCGGTGTGCCATGCGTGGACTGAACGCCCGCCGCACCGAAGCCCTGTTGCTCGCGCTCGCGCTCCTCATCGTCGTCTACGGATACGCCTCCGCCGGCCTGGCCGTGACGGACGCGATCCCCGCCCAGCTGCCCGGCTTCGCCGCGTCGCAGCTGTGTCTCGCCCTCGTCGCCCATCTCGCGGTGCGCCGCTTCGCGCCGCACGCCGACCCGCTCATCCTGCCGCTCGCCTTCCTCCTCACCGGCCTCGGACTCGTCCTGATCCAGCGGCTCGACCACGCCTACGCCAAACGCTTCGACTCCGCGCCCGCGAGCGGCGGACAGCTGATGTGGACCGTCCTCGCGGTGGCCGCCGCGCTCGCCGTGCTGTGGGCCCTGCGGGACTACCGGCAGCTCCAGCGCTACCTCTACGTCACCATGGCGGCCTCCCTGGCCCTGCTCATGGCGCCCGCGTTCTTCCCCGGCGACACCTACGGCGCCAAGCGCTGGGTGTACCTCGGCCCGCTCTCCTTCCAGCCGGGCGAGTTCGCGAAGATCGGCATCGTGGTGTTCTTCGCGGGGTTCCTCGTGCTCCACCGCGACGCGCTCGCCTGCACCGGCCGCCGCGTGCTCGGCGTGACCCTGCCGCACGGCCGGCAGATCGGCCCGATCGTCACCGTGTGGCTGCTGAGCCTGCTCGTCCTGGTCTTCGAGCGCGACCTCGGCACGTCGCTGCTCTTCTTCGGCGTCTTCGTCGCCCTGCTCTACATCGCCACCGAACGCACCGGCTGGGTGGCCTGCGGGATCGCCATGACCGTGGTGGGGGCCGCCGCGGTCGGCGCGTCCGAACCGCACGTCCGGGGCCGGATCATGGCGTGGCTGCACCCCTTCGACATCTATCTGCCGCCCGACCAGCGCCCGCCGGGGCTGGTGTCGGACCAGGCCGCCGAGGCCCTGTTCGGCTTCGGCAGCGGCGGCGTCACCGGCACCGGTCTCGGCCAGGGGCACCCCGAGCTGATCGGCTTCGCCGGGCGCAGCGACTTCATCCTCACCACCGTCGGCGAGGAGCTGGGGCTCGCCGGGACGATGGCGGTCCTGATGCTCTACGCCCTGCTCGTCGCGCGTGGTTTCCGCACGGCGCTCGTCTGCGGCAACCCCTTCGGGAAACTGCTCGCGGCGGGCCTGTCGGTGGTGCTCGCCTTCCAGGTCTTCATCATCACGGCGGGCGTGACCGGCCTGATGCCCTTCACCGGCAAGGCGCTGCCGTTCCTCGCGCAGGGCGGTTCCTCGATGGTCGCCAACTGGCTGCTGATCGCACTTCTGTTGGCCGTCAGCCACCAGGCGCGCCGCGACCGGGCTCCGGACCACGACCCTGCGTACGGGAAGGACGACGGGTACGAGGCGTACGACAGGGACGGCTCAGGCAGAGGCCGCCCGCGCGGTGCCGATCAGCCCGAGGGCGTCGACGGCGGCCGGGGAGAGCATCGACTCGTCCAGGCCGGACAGGGGCAGCCAGGCGACCGCTGAGGTGGAGTCGTCGGCCTTGGCGACCCGGACGGGTCCCGGCGCGAGTTCGACGACGTAGAACAGCCCCACCAGATGCCAGCTGACCCCGAGCCTGCGGGCCGCGTAGGACCGGGAGTCCACCAGGCGCGCGTCGAGGACCTCCAGGCCGGTCTCCTCGTACAGCTCGCGCGTCAGCGCCTCGCGCGGCTGCTCGCCCGGGTCGACGCCGCCGCCCGGCAGATGCCACAGACCCGGCTCGAACACCGGCGACGCCTCCGAGAGCCGCGTCAGCAGCAGTTCGCCCCGCGCCGTGGCCACGGCGTACGCCGAGACCCGCGACCGCACCTGTTCCCCCACAGCGCATCTCCCGTTCCCCGAGATGTACGTCGGGCCCGGGCCTGCCCCCACGCAGACCCGGACCCGACTGTCCCTGGCGGTGCCGCTACGAGCCCGACGGCACCACGCTCACGTCCGCCGCGCGGACGTAACCGACCCGGTGGCCGTACTGGATCACGTAGTACATGTCCTTGCCGCGCACCACCTTGTGGGGCGCGGTGTCGAACGTCGGCGAGTAGAAGTACTCGCCCGGCACCTTGTCGCCGATCACGTACTTCTGACCCGCGAGGATCTTGTACGGCAGCGGCGAGACCGTCTGCACCGGAACACCCGCCGGGTAGGCCTCCTTCTCCGGGTAGGCCCGCCCGTACACCGGCACCTCGCTCGCGCCGGCCTTCGGCGTCACCACGAGGCCCTTCGCGTCGACCGCGGTGGGCTGCTTCCTCGGGTTCTTGAACCAGGCCTTCTGGCCGAGGTACCAGACCGCCGTCCAGTCGCCCTGGCGGTCCGCCACCGCGTACTGCTGGCCGGTGGACAGGCGCGCACCCGTGTCGTTCACGTCGATCGTGGAGTCCTGGCCGCCGGGACGCTTGCCGATGTCCTTGATCAGCGGGGCGTCGTCACGCGGCTCGGTGTGGACGCGCACCGCGGCCGAGCCGTGCGGCACGCACTTCTCGCCGGCCTTGGCGCAACCCGTGTACTCCGGCTGGTTCTTGGCGTAGTCGGGCGCCACCGTGACCAGCCCGCCCTTCGCGCCCGCGGAGCGGTGGAACGGCTTGCCGAGCAGCGTGAAGTAGTGCTGCCAGTCCCAGTACGGGCCCGGGTCCGTGTGCATCCCCGGGATCGACGACGTCACCGTGCCCTGCACGTTGTCGTGGCCGAGGATGTGCTGGCGGTCCAGCGGGATGTCGTACTTCTTGGCGAGGTACTTCACCAGGCGCGCCGAGGAGCGGTACATGGCCTCCGTGTACCAGGTGTCGGGCGCGGTGAGGAAGCCCTCGTGCTCCAGGCCGATCGACTTGGCGTTCACGTACCAGTTGCCCGCGTGCCAGGCGACGTCCTTGGCCTTCACGTGCTGGGCGATGTGGCCGTCGGTGGAGCGCAGCGTGTACTGCCAGGACACGTAGGTGGGGTCCTGGACCAGGTTCAGGACTCCCTCCCACCGGCCCTCGGTGTCATGGATGACGATCGTGTCGATGCTCTGGCTCTTGGGCCGGTCCGACAGGTCGTGGTTGCCGTAGTCGGGGTTGCCGTTCGGATCCTTGAACTCCTCGTACGGCGCCGGGATCCACTCGCACGACACGGTCTTCGGGCACTCCGTCTCGCCCGCCGCGGCCCTGCGCAGGCCCATGCGCTTGAGCTGGGCCGCGTCGGGCCGCAGACCGGGCTCAGGGGCGAGCGCCACGCGCTGGCCCGCGTCCGTGGTGCGCCGCTCGCCGTCGCGGATGACGGCGAACACGTCGTTGGCGTACGTCGCCGCGGTGGCCTCGTCGTCCGCGCCGGAGAACCGGCCGATGGCGCCGTACCAGTCGGCGGGGTCGGAGGTCAGCGGTTTGCCGAGCTTCTTCTGGGCCGCGGCGAGCAGGGCCGCGCCGCCCTCGACGTTCGCCGCCGGGTCGGTGCGCAGCTCCTCGGCGGACCTGCCGGTCAGCTCGGCGGCGCGGGGCAGCGTCCGCAGGCGGGCCGGGATCTCGGACTCGTCCGGCAGCGCGGTCTTCGGCGGCGCGGCGGGGCGCGAGGTGTCGCCGCGCGGGTCCTCCTTGCCCTCGCCGTGGTGCGGGGCGGAGGCCAGGGCGGTGCGGGCGTCGGTGAGATGCATGGGGCCGTAGCCGCCGGTGACGCTCGCCGCCCCGCCGTGCGCGTCCCAGCGGGACTGCAGGTACGAGACGCCGAGCAGCACGCTCTGCGGCACGTGGTACTCGGAGGCGGCGGACGCGAAGGCGGCCTGCAGCCCTGTGGCGGACGCCTGTTGGGGGGCGCTCGACGACGGAGCGGCGCCGAGCAGCGGCACGAGCAGACCGGCCGACGCGAGGGCGCCCGCCGTCCTGACGGTACGTCTGCGCGTGGACGCGGTGGGGGCGGTGGCGGATCCTCGCAATGCAGCCTCCTGGGACTCCTGGGCCGATGAAGCGTGACGGGGCGTGCGGGGCCGGGCGTGCGTCAGTGGTACCGGCTCTCCGACGATCCGTCAATCATGCCCAGGAGAAGTGATTTCCCATGTCAGCGCTGGTACCGGCGGGTTACGGCCAGGTTTTCGCCAGGGGCGGCCCCACCGCCTGCGGCGCGTCAGTGGAGTGGACCAATGAGCGGCACGGAGATCCACCTGTTCGGGGGAGCGGGGG
>NZ_LIRJ01000575.1 GCF_001419745.1 Streptomyces silaceus
TCCTGACCCACCCGGCCGTGCGTCCGCCGAGGCACGGCCGGGTGGGTCAGGAGCCTCAGCTGAGGTGCAGCTGCTGGCCCGGGTAGATGAAGTCGGCGTTGTCGATGATGTCGCCGTTGAGCTTGTACACCTTCTGCCAGCCGCCCTTGACCTTGTGGTCCTCGGCGATCTTGGACAGGGTGTCGCCCGTCTTGACCTTGTACTCGCCGTCGCCCTTCTTGACCGTCTTGCCGGTCGGGGTCTCGACGGTCTTCTTGGACTCGGTCTGCGGCGTCGGCTGCGGCTTGGGGGCCTGCTGCGTCTGCTGCTGCGGGGCCTGCTGCTGCGTCTGCTGCGGCTGCGGCTTCGGCTTGGCCTGCTGCTGCGGAGCCTGCTGCTGCGCGCCGCCGCCGTTGTACGCGGCGCCCGAGAGGCCCACGCCACAGCTCGGCCAGGCGCCCTTGCCCTGGCCCGCGAGGACCTTCTCGGCTATCTCGATCTGCTGGGCCTTGGAGGCCTTGTCAGCGGTGGGGGCGTACTTCGTGCCGCCGTAGGCCGCCCAGGTGGACGGCGAGAACTGCAGGCCGCCCTGGTAGCCGTTGCCGGTGTTGATCGACCAGTTGCCGCCGGACTCGCACTGGGCGACGGCGTCCCACTCGGAGGCGGTGGCGGCGTTGGCCGAGCCGGCCGCCATCAGCGGGGCGGCGACGGCGGCACCGGTCACGCCGACGAGCGTGGCGACGCGGGTGGCCTTGGACGGGCGACGGTGCTTGCCCTTGCCGGAAAGCAGCATGAGTTGATCCCCTCACCGACGCCTGCGAGGTGAGCTGTCGGGTTCGGGCCGATGTGGTTGCCCGGCCGCGCTCCTTGAGCGCGGCTTCACCCCTAGCCGTTTCCGCCCGTCTCGCGGCCGTCCAGCCTCGTGGCTGTCCGGTCGTCCAACGGGCGGGCCCGGCGCAAACCTTGGGTCCCCCGCTCCTGCCTACGGCGCTCGAAGCGACGACTGTTCCCGTCCGGCCGTTGGCAGGATTCGGCGTACCGACCGGCGGGGCCCACCAGTGGCGAGCGGTGATGACCGTAGACACGCGATCGCCGGAATTTCAAAGACGATCAGGGCTTCTGAGACCCATCTCTCACTCGCGCCAAATCGGACATTCGACGCGAAGGCCCCTGCGGACGCTTCGTCAACTTCCCTTACTTTTCGCCCAGATCGAGGCTCTGACCGGGGAGGATGAGGTCCGGGTCGCCGCCGACGGTCTTCTTGTTCTCGCTGTAGAGCTCGTGCCATCCGCCGGCGACGTCGAGGTCGTCCGCGATGACCGAGAGGCTGTCCCCGGAGCGCACCGTGTACGTGCCGCCGGCGACCTCGTCCGTGCGGTCGCCGCCGCGCGAGGCGTGCCGGCCGGCACGGTCGCCCTCGGCGCCCTCCGCACCCTCGGCGGGGCCCTCGTCCGCGCGGTCGCCGCGGTGGCGTCCCGCGCCCTCCGAGGGCCCCGTGGCGTCCTCGGAGCCGGGCGAAGTGGCTTCGTCGCGGCCGGACTTGTCCGTGCCGTCGGACTCGCCCTTGTCGCCCTCCTTGCCCGTGTCGTCCTTGTCGCCGGACTCGTCGTGATTCTTGTCTCGGGACGCGTCGCCCTCGCCGGGCGTGTCGCTCGCGTCGTCGGACGGGTCGGCGGAGTCGGACGGCTCGTCCGCCTCCCGGGAGCCCTCGGGGCTCGTGGAGTCCTCCGAGCCCTTCTCCTTGTCCTTCTTGCCGGAGTCCTCGGAGTCCTTGGAACCCTCGGAGTCCTTCGCGTCCCCGGAGCCGGACGGGTCGGCGCTGTCGGAGGGCTCCGGCGTCACGGGGGCGCCCGGGTCGACGTCGGCGGCGGCGCCGTCCTGGGTCAGGCCCGCGATCGGGGCACAGCTCGGCCAGGCGGCGGTGCCCTGGTCGTCGAGGATCTGCTCGGCGACGGCGATCTGCTGCGAGCGGCTGGCCTGGTCGGCGCTCGGCGCGTACGAGAGGCCGCCGTACTTCTCCCACATCTCCTGGGAGAGCTGGAGGCCTCCGTAGTACCCGTTGCCGGGGTCGGCGCTCCACGCGCCGCCGCTCTCGCACTCGGCGAGCTTCTCCCACGTCGTGGTCTCGGCGGCGCTCGCGCTGGTGGCGCCGAGCAGGGGGATGGCGATGGCTGATCCGGTGACACCTGCCGCGACGATGAGAGCCGGGGCCTGGCGGGGGCGTCGGTGACGACCATGACCGGAGAGCATGCGGTTGCCTTTCAGGAGACTGCGGCGACGACCGGGGCGCCCGGGGCGCCCAAGTCGTCGTGAACGTAGCCGCAGTCGAACGTCTGTCACAAGTCGATGCAGCGGAGATCACGTAAAAGTCACAGTCATGACGGGCCGTCAGTTCACGGCTGTCGCGGCGCCGTTTCCTGTGCGGTCGTGAACTCCACCGGCAGCGTGCGCAGTCCGCGCATGATCAGGCCGCCACGCCACCGCACATCGGCAGGATCCGCCGCGAGTTGCAGATCGGGAAGGCGCCGCAGCAGCGTCGCGAGGGCGGTCTGGCCCTCCAGACGGGCGAGCGGCGCGCCCAGGCAGTAGTGGATGCCGTGCCCGTATCCGAGGTGCTGATTGTCGCGGCGCGACAGGTCGAGGGTGTCGGGGTCGTCGAAGCGGGCGGGGTCGCGGTCGGCGGCGGCGAGCACGACGAGCACGGGGTCGCCCGCGGCGATCTCCTGGCCGCCGATGGTCAGCGGCTCGGTGGCGAACCGCCAGGTGGCGAGCTCGACGGGCCCGTCGAAGCGGAGCAGTTCCTCGACGCCGGTCTCCAGCAGGGCGGTGTCGCCCTCGGCGAGGGCCCGCTGGAGGCGCTCGCGCTGCTCGGGGTGGGTGAGCAGGGCGTAGACGCCGTTGCCGATGAGGTTGACGGTCGTCTCGAACCCGGCGAAGAGAAGGATGAAGGCCATCGCCGCGGCCTCGTTCTCCGTGAGGTGCTCGCCGTGGTCGGAGGCGCGGATCAGGCCGGAGATGAGGTCGTCGCCCGGGTCGAGACGCTTCCGGTGGATCAGCTCGGCGAGATAGCCGCGCATCTTCTTCACCGACCGCGCGACACCGCCCCGCGGCCCGCCGCCGTGCCGGATCATCATGCCCGCCCAGTCGCGGAAGTCGTCCTGGTCCTCGCGCGGGACACCGAGCAGGTCGCAGATGGCGTAGATGGGGAGGGGGAAGGCGAACTCGTGGATGAGGTCGGCGCTGCCCTCCTGGGCGAACCGGTCGATGAGCCGGTCCGTCAGTTCCTGCACGCGCGGGGCGAACTCGGCCACGCGGCGCGGCGTGAACGCCTTGGAGACGAGCCGGCGCAGCCGGGTGTGGTCCGGCGGGTCGATGTTGAGCAGATGCGTCATCAGCTCGGCCTTGCGCTCACCGGGGATGCCGGTCTTGCCCTTGGCGTGCGCGGGCTCGTCGTGGTGCGCCGGGTTCTTGCTGAGCCGCTGGTCGGCGAGCGCCTGGCGGGCGTCCGCGTACCGCGTGACCAGCCAGGCCTCCACCCCGCTGGGCAGGGTGGTCCGGTGCACGGGCGAGTTCTCCCGCAGCCAGGCGTACGCCGGGTAGGGGTCACTGGCGAACTCCCACGTGAAGAGCTCGGGCCCCTGGGCCCCTGACGGGACCTCCGGGGCGCCCACGGCGGAGGCGGAGGAGGGGGCGGGCTGCTGGTCGTGCATGCCCCGACCGTATCCGGCGGGGGCGTCGACCGTTTTCCTGGTCCGGTCCCGGCCTGCGGCGGCCGGGACCGGGGGCGCTGTTCGTCCGCGGGTGCGGCGTGGCTGGGCGCGCAGTTCCCCGCGCCCCTACGGGGCGCTGCCTACTCCCCCACTCCCTCGGCCACCCGCACCGCGTCCCGGTACGCGCGGGCCGCCGCCCTGAGGGCCGCCTCCGGGTCCACTCCCTCCGACTCGGCCCGCAGGGCCAGGGCCAGGAGGTCGTAGCCCACTCCCTCCCCCCGGGGCAGGGGGACGTCGAGGCCCGCCGTGCGCACGCGCGAGGCCAGCTTCGCCGCCAGGGCCAGGCCCGGCTGGCCGAGGGGGATGCCTTCGGTGACCGACGTGCGCCGCTTCTCCTCGGCCTTCGTGCGGAGCCAGTGCTCCTTCACTTCCTCCGGGGTCCGCGCCGTGTCGTCCCCGAAGACGTGCGGATGGCGGTGGATGAGCTTGTCGACGATGCCGCCCGCGACGTCGTCGACGGAGAACGGCTCGTCCTCCTCGCCGGGCCCGCCCTCCTCGGCGATGCGCGCGTGGAAGACCACCTGGAGCAGGACGTCGCCGAGCTCCTCGCGCAGCTCCTCGCGGTCGCCCTCCTCGATGGCCTCGACCAGCTCGTACGCCTCCTCGATCGCGTACTTCGCGAGGCCCTTGTGGGTCTGCTGGGAGGACCACGGGCACTCGTCGCGGATCCGGTCCATCACCTGGACCAGGTCGAGCAGGCGCGCGCCCGGCAGGTCGTACGACCCCGGGAGCAGCTCCAGGTCCGGCATGGCGACGCGGCCCGACCCCGCGAGGCGGGCCAGGCCGTCGGTGAGCGCGCGGTCGCCCTCGGCCGTGGCGAGGACCAGGACCGTGCGCCCGCCCGCGCACGCGTCCACCAGCTCCTGCGCGGTCGGCGCCGCCTGCGCGACCGCCACGCCCGCCTCGCGCAGATACGGCAGCTGCGGATGCGTGGCGTCGGCGCACAGCACCTCGTCGGCGCCGTGCAGCGCCTGCCAGGCGGGCCAGGACAGGAGGCCGGGCGCGACGCGGTGGCTGGTGGTCAGCAGGATGACGCGGCCGACGGGCTCGTCGGCGGTGCCGGCCGGGGACGGGGTCTCGGTCTCGTTCACCCGTCGAACGTAACCCAGCCCACTGACAGCGCCCCCGCCCGAGCCCGTCCCGCCGGGTGCGGCTAGGCCTGGTCGCGCGCGGCGGCGCCGGCGTCGGTGACCTCGCGCACCCACGGCGTCTTGCTGTCCGCGCGCTTGTTCTTGTCGACGTCCCACGTGCCGTAGCGCGGGTTGAGGTCGATGTCGAGCTTCTTGGAGGCCGCGGAGAGCGCCTTCCAGAAGGTCGCCTGGCCCTCGGGCGCGTTCATGTCCGCGCCCAGCTTCTTCGCGAGCTTCTGCGCCTCGATCTCCGTGCGCAGGCTGTCGTCCAGATGGGCCGGGGCGACGCCGTACTGCTGCAGCCAGCCCTGCTCCAGGGCCTTCTTGCCGCCCGCCTGCTGCTCCAGGCCGGCCCGCATGGTCTGGACGTCGCGGCGGGTGACGCTCACCCCGGCGTCGGCGGCGGCACGGTGCAGGACCTTGTCCAGGACCATGGTGTGCAGCGTGCTGCGCGTGAGGGTGCCGGACTTGGCGATGGCCTGGGAGTACTGCGCGTCATCGGGGATGGCCGCCCGCTGCGCCGCGCGCACCTCGTTCACCCGGCTCTCCAGCTGCGCGACCGTGATGCGGTCGCCGCCGACGACGGCCGCGGCGCCGGGGTGCGCCTCGCTGCCGCAGGCGGTCAGCAGGGGGGCCGCGGCGATCGCGGCCGCGGAGAGGATGAGCGCTGTGCGACGACGGCGGTGCAAGGAAGCCTCCCGAGGAGATTGTGCGGCGGTGCACAAGGTCTTGCGGTGATCGATGGTAGGCAGTGGCCGTCTTCTGGGCCAGCCATTCGACACCTATTCGACCAACGATTTCCCGGGAGTTGGGGCACCCTCCGCCCCGCCGTACGGGGGCTAGCCGCGCACTTGTCCGAGCCATTGCAGGGTGCGCCGGACCTCCGCGGGGAACGGGTGGCCGGGGCCGTGCAGCCGCTCCGCGTCGTGCAGCAGCCGGGCCAGCGTGTCGTGGGCGGCGGGCCGGTCGCCCAGGGCGAGCAGCAGATGCCCGATGCGGCGGCGGATCTCCAGGGACTGGCGGCGGTCCTCCGTCGCGTACTGGTTCTCGTAATAAGGGAGGAGCGCGCGGTACTCGGCGAGGGCCGCGGCCGGCTCGCCCAGCTGCTCCAGGCACTGCGCGGCCTCGTAGCGGAACTGGAGCGAGTGCGGGTCGGCCTGGCCGGACTCGGCGGCGCGCTCGTCGGCCAGGCGCCGCAGCTCGGGCAGCGCGCGACGGTACTGGCCGTCGTCCATGAGCGTGGCGGCGTACTGCTTGCGCAGGGTGCGTACGACGGGCGAGTGCTCGCCGTGCTTGGCGGCGGCGGCCGGGAGGATCGCGCCGAGGATGTCGACGGCCTGGGTGATGCGGCCCTCGCCGAGGAGGCGCTTGACGTCGTCGACGGCGCGGGCGACGTCCTGTTGCGGCGGTGAACTCGGCGGCTGCGCGGGCAGGTCGGGGGCGGGCGCGGGCGTCGCCGCGCGGTCGGGCCACGGCGCGTGCGGACGCAGGAAGGGGCGCGTGGGATCGAGCGGGCGGCCCGAGAGGGTGCCGCGCGCGGGCAGCAGCGGCGCCAGTTCCTCGTAGACCTCCTGGGCGCTGGCGGGGCGGTGCTGGGGGTCCTTGGCGAGCAGCCGCAGGACCAGGGTCTCCAGGGCCTGCGGCACCTCGGGGCGCAGCCGGCGGACCGGCAGCGGCGGCTCGTAGAGGTGCCGGTGCAGGACGCCGAGGGCGGTGGATCCGGAGAACGGCACGTCGCCGCTGAGGAGTTCGTGCAGCAGCACGCCGAGCGCATAGAGGTCGGTGTACGGGCCGACCGCGCCGCCCATCGCCTGCTCGGGGGCCATGTAGGCGGGGCTGCCGATCGGCGAGCCGGTGTGGGTGAGGCGGGTGGTGTCAGTGTCCATCACCGAGGCGATGCCGAGGTCGAGGACGGAGACCGTGCCGTCCTGCTTGACCATCACGTTCCGCGGCTTGAGGTCGCGGTGCACGATCGGCACGGCGTGCACCGCGGAGAGCACCGCGCACAGCTGGGCGGCGACGGCGACGGCCCACTGCCAGGGGTAGGGGTCGTGCTCGGCGAGGTGGTCGCCGAGGTCCGCGCCGTCGACGTACTGCATGACGAGGTAGAGGTCCTCGGCCTCGCTGCCCGCGTCGTGCACCGTGACCAGGCCGGGGTGGTCGACCTGCGCGGTGACGCGGCACTCGCGCACGAAGCGGCGGCGCAGCTCCTCGGCCTCGGCGCCCGCGACCCGGTCGGGCCGCAGCAGCTTCACGGCGACGCGGCGGTCGAGCCGCTGGTCGTACGCCGTCCAGACCTGGCCCATGCCGCC
>NZ_LIRJ01000576.1 GCF_001419745.1 Streptomyces silaceus
CGCGCCGCGCGGCGCGTTCGTCGGGGTCGGTGGCGGGCGTGAAGATCCGGCCGCGGGGCTGGGCCTCGACGACCTCGTCGAGCGAGGACCACAGGCCCTGGGTGACACCGGCGAGGTAGGCGGTGCCGCGCAGGCTGGCGGTGGCGGAGTCCGTGACCCGCTCCAGGGGCAGGCCGGTGAGGTCGGCCTGGGTCTGCATGAGGGGGTCGCTGCCGGACACTCCCCCGCCGAGCCTGAGCCGGGTGAAGGGGGTGCCCATGGTGTCGGCGACGCCGTCGATCAGGTCGCAGACCGAATGCGCGATGCCGTCGAGGACGGCGTGCGCCACGTCGGCGCGGGTGGTGGCGAGGGTGAGGCCGGTGAGGGCGGCGGTGGCCTCCGGGTGCCATACGGGGGTGCGTACGCCGGCGAGTGCCGGCACGAACCACGGGGTGCGGCCGGGTCGGTGGCCGACCTGCCCGGCCAGTTCCGTCAGTTCCTGCGGCGAGGCGAACAGGCCGAGGTCGTCGCAGAGCCAGCGCAGCGCGGAGCCCGCCGTGGAGGTGTACGCCTCCAGGCTGTAGTGCGTGGTGGTGCCCTGCCGGAACGCGGGCTGGGCGACGACCCCGGAGATGTCGGGCCGGGGCAGGGCGGCGCGCGGGCCGGTCGCGGCGTCCACGAAGGCGCCGGTCCCGTACATGCACATGCCCTGTCCCGCGTCGAGGCCGCCGAGCGCGAGGAGCGCCGCGTGCTGGTCGCCCATGGACGCGGCCAGCGGGACGGAGATGCCGAGGGCGGCCGGGGCGGTCGGGCCGAACCCGGCGTCGTCGGAGCGGAGTTCGGGCAGCAGCTCGACGGGGAATCCGAGGCGGGCGATCCACTCCTCGTCCCAGGCGTGCTCGGTGAGGAGGTAACCGCCGGTGGAGGCCGCGTTGGTGGGGGTGGTGGCGTGCACGGCCCCGCCGGTCAGGCGCCAGATCAGCCAGGTGTCGACGGTGCCGAAGAGCAGCCTTCCCTCGCGGTGCGCCGCCGCCACGTCCGGGTGCTCGGCGATCTGCCGGGCCGCCCAGAGGAAGGGGGCGCGCGACCCGACCGGCCGGCCCTGACGGGCCAGCAGCGGGGCGTCCCATGCGGCTTCGTACGCGACGAGGTCGTGCGCGTACCGGCGGTCCTGCCACACGACGGCGGGCAGCAGGGGGTGTCCGGTGACGCGGTCCCACAGCAGGGCGGTGGCGCGCTGGGTCGACAGGGCCACGGAGGTGATCTCGATGCCCTCCCGGCAGGCCTGTCCGACGGCGTGCCGGGCGACGTCGAGGGTG
>NZ_LIRJ01000577.1 GCF_001419745.1 Streptomyces silaceus
ACAGCGGAAGCCCTGTTCATCACGGAGAAGGCCGTCGCCAAGCACATCGGCAACATCTTCCCCAAGCTGGGGCTGCCGCCCTCGGACACCGACAACCGGCGCGTGCTGGCGGTGCTGGCGTATCTGGACCGGTGACGGGGCGGTCCCGGGGTCCCCGAGGGGGGGCGGGGACCCGCCTGCGCCTGCCGGGTGGGCCGCGGCGCCCGGGGGGGAACCGCCCACCAGGTCGGCCACAGTCCCGAGGGGGGAACCCGCCCACCAGGTCGGCCGCAGTCCCGGGAGGGGAACCCACCTACCAGGTCGGCCGCGCCCCCACCCCGCCGTCCACCACGAGGTCCGTCCCCGTGATCCAGGACGCCGCGTCCGACGCGAGGAACACGCACGCGGCACCGACGTCCTCGGGCGTCCCGAGCCGGCCGAGCGGCGCGGCACCGCCCCACCGCGCCACGCCCTCGGGCCAGTCCTCGGCGAGGCCGGGGCGGTCGATCAGGCCGGGCGAGACGCTGTTGACGCGGATGCCGCGCGGCCCGTACTCCAGGGCGGCCGAGCGGGCGAACATGATCAGGGCGGCCTTGGACGCGCTGTAGTGCGCGTGGCCGGGGGCGGGGTGCGACCCCTCGATGGACGCGATGTGCGTGACGGTGCCGCCGCCGTCCTGCCCCCTCATGACCTCGGCCGCGGCCTGCGTGCAGCAGAACGCGCTCGTCACGTTCGCCTCCGACAGCCGCCGCCAGTCCGCGGCCGTCATCCCGGGAAGCTCCTGCACCGGCTGGATCCCGGCGTTGTTGACCAGCGCGTCCAGGTGTCCCCGCCAGGCGTACGCCTCCTCGACGAGGCGGTGGCACTCGTCCTCGCGCGTCAGGTCCGCCGCCACGGCGACGGCGTCACCGCCCTCCGCCGTGATCCGCGCGACCAGCTCACGGGCCCGCTCCTCGCCCCGCAGGTAGTGGACGACGACCGCCGCCCCGGCCTGCGCGAACCGCCGCGCGATCCCGGCGCCGAGGCCGCCGCTCGCCCCGGTGACCAGGGCGACGCGGCCGGGCAGCCCGGGGAGGGACGCGTCCCGCAGCGACCCCGGCCCCGACCCTGCTCCTGCTCCTGTCCCTGCCCCTGCCTCTGCACCCGAGCCGGAGCCCGGCCCCGGCCTCGACCCCAGCCCCGTCGTCTCCCCGTCACCCATCGAGCCCGTCCTCTCCCCGCATCGTCAGCGGCTCCCCGGCCCTGCACAGCTCCCGGATGAGCCCCGCGCGCCCCGGATAACGCGCGCCCAGCGCCTCCGGGTCCCCGCCCTCGTAGTCCTCGGCCATGAACCCGGGCGCCATGGTCGTCCCGAACAGCGCCCACCCGTGCCGCCCGCCGGCCACGACCCGCGCCCCCATCCACGTCCCCGCGGGCACCACCAGCTGCACCTGCCCGCCGGGGCCGAGGACGGCCGTGCGGTCCGTGCCGTCGGGGGCGAGGAGCAGCAGTTCCAGCGGGTCGCCCTCGTAGAAGTGCCAGACCTCGTCGATCGGCAGCCGGTGCAGGGCGGAGAAGTCCCCGGGCGCGGTGGTCAGGAGGACGAGGATCGCCGTCCCGGCGGGGCGTCCGGCCGCGTCCGGCGGCCCCGCCCACGTACGCCGGAACAGTCCGCCCTCGACCGGCAGCGGACGCAGCCCGTGCCGCGCGGCGACCTCCTCGGCCGTCAGGACCTCCCCGCCGACACCGGCAGCACCGGCCGCAGCCCCAGCCCCAGCCCCAACCGCATCAGCAGCACCGGCAGCCCTCGCCGCCTCACCCTCTTCTTCGACCATGGTCGATCGCTCCCCGCCCCAACCGCGTCATAACCGCCCTCCTCGCCGCTCCTCCCCCATGACACCCCTTTTCTCCCCGTTCGACCCATGGAGGGCGATGTGACCACCCTGCTTCCCGACACACCCGTCACCACTGGCGCGCCCGTCTTCGACGACATAGCCGCCGCGCGTGACTGCCCCTGCCCGGGCTGCGCGCAGGAGCGCCTCGCGCTCCGCGCGGCCGGCGGCTCCCGGGCCAGTACGCGCGCCGCCGCCGTCGTGGCGCTCGGCGCCGTCCTGACCGGCGCGGGCACCGGCGCCGCGCACGCCCTGGCGCAGCCGCCCGTCGCCACGCAGAACCCGCTGCCGCCGGGCGGCCAGGGCGCCCCGGGCCCGCTCTTCACCGAGGCGGCGACCTCCCATCCGGCGGCCGCCCAGGCTTCGGGCACCCAGACGTCGACCGCCGGGGCGACGGTCGCGCAGACGGCGGCGCTCCGTACGGCGTCGTCGCCGATGCGGCTGACGCGCGCCCAGATCCTCGCCCGTGCCCAGACGTGGGTGGACGCGCGCGTCTCGTACAGCATGGGCGCGTACTACCAGGGCTACCGCAAGGACTGCTCGGGCTTCGTCTCGATGGCCTGGGGGCTCGGCAGCAACCAGTGGACCGGCAGCCTCGCCGCGTACGGCGTCCGCATCAGCAAGAGCCAGCTGCGCCCCGGCGACATGCTGCTGTTCCACAACCCGGCCAACCCGGGCGCGGGTTCGCACGTGACGATCTTCGGCGGCTGGGCGGACGCGTCGAAGACCCGGTACGTGGCGTACGAGCAGACGCGCCCGCACACGCTGAAGCGGACCACTCCGTACGCGTACTGGAACCATTCGGGCGGCTACGTGCCGTACCGCTACAAGTACCTCGCGGACGGCGGCGGTTCGGGCGGCGGCACCGGAGGGACCGGCGGCTCGTCGGGTTCGGGGGCGGCCTTCCCCGGCGCGTCCGCGTTCGGCCCCGGCGCCTCCGGCGGCCATGTCACCAAGCTCGGCCGGATGCTGAGCGAGCGCGGCGGCGGGCGCTTCTACTCGGTGGGCCCCGGGCCGCGCTGGTCGGACGCCGACCGCAGGGCGACGCAGGCCTTCCAGCGGGCGCAGGGATGGCGGGGCGCCGAGGCGGACGGCATCCCCGGCCCGGCGACCTGGCGCTATCTGGTCGAGGGCAGGGGCCGCGACATCGGCGGGGGTTCGGGGAGCGGCACGGGCAGCGGCGGCTCCGGGCACACGTCCACGGCGTTCCCCGGAAAGCAGCACTTCCGGCCCGGCCAGTCGAACGCCCACATCACGAAGCTGGGCCGCCAACTGGTCAAGAAGGGCTACGGCAGGCACTACGCGCAGGGCCCCGGCCCGCGCTGGTCCGAGGCCGACCGGCGCAACGTCGAGGCCTTCCAGCGCGCCCAGGGCTGGCGGGGCGCCGAAGCGGACGGCTACCCGGGCCCGGAGACGTGGCGACGGCTCTTCCGGTGAGGTGAGCGACGGCTCTTCCGGTGGGGCGGGGTGGGGCGATGCGGGGGTGGGGCGGGGCGGGATCAGAGGCCCCGCCCGCCCCTCCGCGGCAGCCCCTCGTTCACGTACCGCAGGTGCCGCCGCCCCTCCCGGCAGGACGCGCACTGGTGGAGGTGGGCGGAGACGGCGGCGGTGAGGCGCCGTACGGGGCGGCCGCGGAGTGAGGCCACCACACGGTCCATGACCGCGGCGCAC
>NZ_LIRJ01000578.1 GCF_001419745.1 Streptomyces silaceus
GCATACCCCGCCCCACTCCGCCCCACGGCGTGCCGCACGTCCGTGGCGGGCACCCCGAGCAGCGGGAGCCCGGCGGCGGCTGGGGTGACGCCACCGGGACCGGCGGCGGTCCGCGCAGGGGCGCCGCCGGACACGGCATCCCCGGACCCCGCCAGGAGTACATGGCGGCCTTCCCCGACGAGGGGGCGCCCGCCGCGGAAGGCGCGCCGAAGCCGGGCGCGCAGCTCCCGCCGCCCCGCGACCCGTACGCCTCCGTCACCGACTGGGACGACGACTCCGACGCCGAACTCGCCCACCGGACCGACGCGTTCATGGCGGACGGCGACGACGGCGAGGACGAGGGCGGCAAGAAGAGCAGCCGGGGCCGCGCCTTCACCGGCATCGCCGCCGCCGCGGTGACCACCGTCCTCGCGGTCGTCGTCGCGGGCCAGGTCGCCGACGGCCCCGGCGAGCCCGACGAGCAGACCCACGCCGCCCCGGGCGGCGGCGTGCGCGACACCGAGGACCCCGCCTCGCGCTCGGACCGCCGTCCGACGCCGGCCGACGGGCAGGACGCGAAGCCGGCGACGTACGAACAGAAAATGGGCGAGAAATACCCGCTGGACCCCAAACTGAAGGCGTCCGGCGATTTCGAGGTGATACCCGGACTCGACCGGGCCC
Source organism: Streptomyces silaceus (assembly GCF_001419745.1). Lineage (GTDB taxonomy): Bacteria > Actinomycetota > Actinomycetes > Streptomycetales > Streptomycetaceae > Streptomyces > Streptomyces silaceus. The sequence continues at coordinate 661 of NZ_LIRJ01000578.1, forward strand.
CCGGAAAGGGGCGTAAATTCCGCTATCGCGTCGACGTCGAGAAGGGCCTCGGCCTGGACGGCAAGCTCTTCGCGGAAGCCGTGCAGAAGACCCTGAACGACGACCGGAGTTGGGCCCACGCCAAGGCCCGCACCTTCGAGCGGATATCGTCGGGGCAGCCCGATTTCGTCATTACGCTCGCCAGTCCGGGAACGACCGCCACGTGGTGTGCCAAATCCGGTCTCGACACGACCCAGGACAATGTGTCGTGCGACTCCGCCGCGACGGAACGCGTGATGATCAACGCTTATCGGTGGGCGCAGGGCGCGAAGACCTACGGCGACGCCGTCCAGAAGGAATTCGGCAACGCCATCCACCCGTACCGCCAGATGCTGATCAACCACGAGGTCGGGCACCGGCTCGGCTTCAACCACACGGACTGCACGAAGGACGGGGACCTCGCGCCCGTCATGCAGCAGCAGACCAAGTTCCTCGATCACGACGGCATCAAGTGCAAGGCCAACCCCTGGGCCTTCCCCAAGAGTTGAGACAGGGGTCCGGGGCGAGCGGTCCGGTCACCGCGGTGACCGCTTTGACATCCGTCGGAAGTTCGTTCATATTTCTGCGCATGTCGAACCGTCACGCCCCGTCGAGCGCCGCCATTGAGCTGGCGCTGTTCGGCGTGACCGCGCTCTGCGTGGCCGACATCCACTGTTGCTGACGCCCGCCCCGGCGAGTGCGTCGCTCTTTCCTCGGTCTCCGCTGCCCGCGGCCGTCCCTTTCGGCCGTCCGTAGCCGTCCGACACCGCATGTCCACGCCTTCTCCGGGGCGAGCCCTCCGCTCGATTCCTGCTGATCCGCTGCCCGTGCGCAGCGTCCCCCGAGAGGTCTCCTTCCGATGCGTCGATCGTCCGTCATAGCCCGCCGTGTGGCAGCGGCATCCGTCAGCCTGGTCCTGGCCTCGGGCGCCGCCGCCTGCGCGGGCCCGAAGGACAACGACGCCGGCGGCGACGGCGGCACCCCCGCCAAGGGCGGCACCCTGACCGTCCTCAACCGCGACCCGCAGACCGACTTCGACCCCGCGCGGCTCTACACCTCCGGCGGCGGCAACGTGCCGAGCCTCGTCTTCCGCACGCTCACCACCCGCAACCGCGAGGACGGCGCCAAGGGCGCGGAGGTCGTGCCGGACCTCGCCACGGACCTCGGCAAGCCGAGCAAGAACGCCACCGTGTGGACGTACACCCTGAAGAAGGGCCTCAAGTACGAGGACGGCTCGCCGATCACCTCGGCGGACGTGAAGTACGGCATCGAGCGGTCCTTCGCCGCCGAACTCAGCGGTGGCGCGCCCTACTTGAGGGACTGGCTCATCGGCGGCGACACGTACGAGGGCCCGTACAAGGACAAGGGCGGCAAGGGCCTGAAGTCCATCGAGACGCCCGACGAGCGCACCCTCGTCTTCCACCTGAACAAGCCCGAGGGCGAGTTCCCCTACCTCGCGACGCAGACGCAGTTCACGCCGGTGCCCAAGGCCAAGGACAAGGGCACCAAGTACGAGGAGCACCCGGTCTCGTCCGGCCCGTACAAGGTCGTCAAGAACGAGAACGACGGCGAGCGGCTGCGCCTGGAGCGCAACCCGCACTGGTCCCCGAAGCTCGACCCGGAGCGCAAGGCCTACCCGGACGTCATCGACGTGCGCTCCGGCCTCGACTCCTCCGTCATCAACCAGCGGCTCTCCGCGAGCCAGGGCGCCGACGCCGCCGCCGTCACCACCGACACCAACCTCGGCCCGGCCGAGCTCGCCCGGCTCGGCGGCAAGGACGACACGTCCGCCCACGTCGGCACCGGCCACTTCGGCTACACCAACTACCTGGCCTTCAACCCGAAGGTGAAGCCCTTCGACGACCCGAAGGTCCGCCAGGCGATCTCGTACGCCGTGGACCGCTCCTCGGTGGTCAACGCCGCCGGCGGTTCCTCGCTCGCCGAGCCCGCCACGACCTATCTGCCCAACCAGAAGTCCTTCGGCTACACGAAGTACGACCACTTCCCGGCGGGCGAGAACGGCAACCCGAAGAAGGCCAAGGAGCTCCTGAAGGAGGCCGGGTACGAGGACGGGCTCACCGTCACCCTCGTGCACTCCAACGCCAAGGACTTCGAGACCAGCCCGGAGATCGCCACGGCCCTCCAGGACGCCCTGAAGAAGGCCGGCATCACCGTCAAGCTCAAGGGGCTGGAGGACAACGACTACAAGGACACCGTCCACAGCGCCAAGAAGGAGCCGGGCCTCTTCCTGTCGCACTGGGGCGCCGACTGGCCCTCCGGCGGTCCCTTCCTCGCGCCCATCTTCGACGGCCGCCAGATCGTCGAGGACGGCTACAACTTCAACTCCGGCTTCCTGAACGACAAGTCCGTCAACGACGAGATCGACGAGATCAACAAGCTCACCGACCTGAAGGCCGCCGCCGCGCGCTGGGGCGCCCTCGACAAGAAGATCGGCGAGAAGGCGCTGACCGTGCCGCTGTTCCACCCCGTCTACAAGCGCCTGTACGGCAAGGACGTCAAGAACATCGTCATCAGCGACTGGACCGGCGTCCTCGACGTCTCGCAGGTCGCGGTGAAGTCGTCGTGACGTTCGGCTCCGTCTTCCGGGGGCGGCTGCGCGAGCAGCGCGCCGCCCTCGTCGCGGCGGGCGTCGTCGGCCTGCTCGTCCTCGTGGCGCTCGCCGCTCCGCTGCTCACCGCCCTGGAGGGGCAGGACCCCACCACGTACCACCCGGACCTGATCGACTCGGCGCGCGGCGGCGTGCCGATCGGCTCCTTCGGCGGGATCAGCGGCGAGCACTGGCTGGGCGTCGAACCGCAGACCGGGCGCGACCTCTTCGCCCGTCTCGTGTACGGCGCCCGGGTCTCGCTCGGCGTCGCGCTCGCCGCGACCGCCGTGCAGGTCTTCATCGGGGTCGCCGTCGGCATCGCGGCCGGGCTCGGCAACCGCTGGGTGGACCAGGCGCTCAGCCGTGCCACCGACGTCATCATCGCCCTGCCGCTGGTGGTCCTCGCGCTCGCCCTGATGGCGGTCGTGCCCAGCGGCTTCCCGCGGCCGGTGCTCGTCGCCCTGGTCATCGGGCTCGTCGCCTGGGGCAACATGGCCAAGATCGTCCGGGCCCAGACGGTCACGCTCAAGGAACTCGACCACGTCGCCGCCGCCCGGCTCAGCGGCTGGAGCACCCTGCGGATCGCCCGGCGCGAACTGCTGCCCGCGCTCGCCGCGCCCGTCATCACCTACGCCGCGCTGCTCGTCCCCATGAACATCACCGTCGAGGCCGCGCTGTCCTTCCTCGGCGTGGGCGTGCAGCCGCCCACCCCGTCGTGGGGACAGATGCTCACGGCCGCGGACGTCTGGTACCAGGCGGCGCCGCAGTACCTGCTGTTCCCGGCGGGCGCGCTGTTCGTGACCGTCTTCGCGCTCACCGTCCTCGGCGACGGCGTGCGCACGGCGCTCGACCCGCGGGCCGCCTCGCGGCTCCGGGTCGGCACGGGACGCAAGCGGGAGGCCCGCGCATGACCGGCTTCCTGCTGCGGCGCCTGGTGGGCGCCGTCGTCACCCTCCTCGCCATCTCGGTGATCGTCTACGCGGTGTTCTACGCGGCGCCCGGCGACGTCGCCCAGATCACCTGCGGCCCGCGCTGCTCGCCCGCCCAGGTCCAGCAGGTCGCCGAGCAACTGCGCCTCGACGACCCGCTGTACGTCCGCTACTGGGACTTCCTCCAGGGCATCGTCGCCGGGCACGACTACTCCACCGGCACGGGCACCGAGCACTGCTCCGCCCCCTGCCTCGGCGTCTCCTACCAGAGCGACCAGCAGGTCACCGCGCTGATCGTGGCGAAGCTGCCGGTCACCGCGTCGCTGGCGCTCGGCGCGATGGTCATGTGGCTGATCCTCGGCGTCGGCGGCGGGGTCCTCTCCGCCTGGCGGCGCGGCCGGCTCAGCGAGCGCGTGGTCACCGCCGTCACGCTCGCGGGCACCGCCACACCCGTCTTCGTCATCGGCCTGCTGCTGATGATCGTGGTCTGCGGCCAGCTCCAGTGGCTGCCCTTCCCGCAGTACGTGGCCTTCACCGACGACCCGACGCAGTGGGCGTGGAACCTCCTGCTGCCCTGGCTCTCGCTGGCGCTGATCGAGGCCGCCAAGTACGCGCGCCTGACCCGCTCCTCGATGCTGGAGACGCTCGCCGACGACCATGTGCGGACCTTCCGCGCGTACGGCGTGGGGGAGCGGTCGATCGTCGGGAAGCACGCGCTGCGCGGCGCCGTCGCCCCCGTCATCGCGCTCACCGCCAACGACTTCGGGTCGATGTTCGGGGGTGCCGTGCTCAGCGAGACGCTGTTCGGACTGCCCGGCATCGGGCGTGAACTCGTGCACGCCGTCAAGGTCGTCGACCTGCCGGTGGTGGTCGGCCTCGTCCTGGTCACCGGCTTCTTCGTGGTGCTCGCCAATGCCGTCGCGGACGTGCTGTACGCGCTGGCCGACCGACGGGTGGTCCTGACGTGAGTCTCGTACAAGTCACCGATCTCTCCGTGGAGTTCGCCTCCGGGGTGAAGGCCGTGGACGGGCTCTCGTTCACGCTGGAGGCGGGCGGCGCGCTCGCCCTCGTCGGCGAGTCCGGGTCCGGCAAGTCGACCGTGGCCTCCGCGCTGCTCGGGCTCCACCGGGGCACCGGCGCGCGGGTCGACGGATCGGTCCTGGTCGACGGCGTCGACGTGCGGCAGGCCTCCGACGCCGAACTGCGGCGGCTGCGCGGCGGGAAGGCCGCGATGGTCTTCCAGGACCCGCTGTCCTCCCTCGACCCGTACTACTCCGTGGGCGACCAGATCGCCGAGGTGCACCGCGTGCACACCGGGGCGTCCCGGCGGGCGGCACGCGCGCGTGCCGCGGAGGTGCTGGACCGGGTCGGCATCCCCGACGCGGCCCGCCGCGCGCGCTCGCGCCCGCACGAGTTCAGCGGCGGCATGCGCCAACGCGCCCTCATCGCCATGGCGCTGGCGTGCGAGCCCGCGCTGCTGATCGCCGACGAGCCGACCACCGCGCTCGACGTCACCGTCCAGGCCCAGATCCTCGACCTGCTGCACACGCTGCGGGACGAGACCGGCATGGGGCTCCTCCTGGTCACCCACGACGTGGGTGTCGCGGCGGAGAGCGTCGACGAGGTCCTGGTCATGCGGGGCGGGCGCGCGGTGGAGCGCGGGACGGTCGGCGAGGTCCTCGGGTCGCCGCGCGAGACCTACACGCGCGAGCTCCTGAGCGCCGTGCCGCGCGTGGACGCGCCCCTGGTCCGGTCCGCGAAGGAGGCGGGCGACGTCGTCCTCGAAGCCACCGGACTGCGCCGGGAGTTCGGGCGCGGCCGACGCGCGGTCACCGCCGTCGACGACGTCTCGCTCACCGTCCGCCGCGGGGAGACCCTCGGCATCGTGGGCGAGAGCGGCAGCGGCAAGACCACGCTCGGGCGGATGCTCGTGGGCCTGCTGGCGCCGACCGCCGGGCAACTCCGGTACGGGGGTACGGAGATGCCCGGCGGCAAGGTGGTCCCCGGCGTGCAGATGGTGTTCCAGGACCCCGTCTCCTCGCTCAACCCGCGCCGCTCGATCGGCGAGTCCATCGCCGACCCGCTGCGCGCGCGGGGCGAGGACGACGCCTTCGTACGAGGGCGTGCGCGCGAGCTCCTGGAGCGCGTGGGGCTCGAACCGGCGCACTACGACCGCTTCCCGCACGAGTTCAGCGGCGGACAGCGCCAGCGCGTGGGCATCGCGCGGGCCCTCGCCGCCGAGCCGCGGCTCATCGTGTGCGACGAGCCGGTCTCGGCACTGGACGTGACGACGCAGGCCCAGGTGACGGCGCTGCTCGCCGAGTTGCAGCGGGAGCTGGGGCTGGCCCTGGTGTTCGTCGCGCACGACCTCGCGGTGGTACGACAGGTCAGCGACCGGGTCGCGGTGATGCGGCAGGGCCGGATCGTCGAGTCAGGGCCGGTGGCGGAGGTGTACGCGTCACCGGAGGACCCGTACACGCGGCGGCTCCTGGCCGCCGTGCCCGCGCTGGATCCGCGGACGGCGGCGCGGCGCAGGGAGGCCCGCAGGGAGCCTGCCGCGGCCTGACGCACCCGGTCCGGCCCCTCTCGCCGACCGTCCTCTCCGTACTTTCCGTACTCTCCGTGGCGAAAGAGCGCCCCTGAGGCGCCATAGCGCGACGGAACGCTACCGGTGCGGGAAAGTTACGACCGTTCACCCCTTCTGGTGGCGCGACGGACAACCGT
>NZ_LIRJ01000579.1 GCF_001419745.1 Streptomyces silaceus
GGCCCGCACTCGCCCCACACCCGCCCCACATATGACCGAGTACAGTCATTTGACGGTGCGCCAGGCGGAGCGCTCACGAGGATGCTCGGCCGTACGGCGCCCGAGCACCCACCGTGCCGCTGCCACTGGCACCGCCGCCGGAAGGAAGACGTGCGCACACCCAAGATCGACCGGTCACTCCAGGACGTACTGAAGCGCCGCAAGCTCTTCCTGAGACCGATCGGCGGCGGGGGAACCGTCCTGGTGTGCGTGGAGGACGGCAGCCCGGAAGGGTTCGAGATCGGCCGCGTCATACTGGGGCGCCCCAGCGGGGCCGTCATCCGCTACCGCATGCGCCGGCCCGACAAGACGTACGAGGTGCTGGAGTCGGAGTGCCTGCACTGGCTGACCTTCCAGGACCATGTGGGCGACATCCTCAGTCCGGCCTCGTACGACGACGTCCTGCGCCGCGCGGAGGTCTCGTCGGGTGTCGCCGCGACCTACACCGCCGACCTGGGAGAGGAACGCGCGGCGTGGCTGGCCGAGATGCCCGCCCCGGAGGGCATCACCAACCTGGGCAACGGCAGGGGCCGGCTCACCGAGTCCGCCGTCGCCTTCCTCCGCTGCCCCTCGACCCACTACACGCTGACCCTCACGGTCCACCCCACGCTGGACCTTCTGATGATCGGGGGATTGGACTGCTACGACCTGACCCGCGAGAACTAGCGCTCCCAGGGCAGGCCTTCACCATCCGCCCGACGATTCACTCCACGTCCTGCCGGGGCCACAGCCGGCAGGACGTCCGGGACGAGGTCGGCGCTGCGCCCGACCTCGTCGACGCCGAAGCCCGGCGAGGTCGTCGCGCTGGACCGGACGGCGGCCTAGAGGCCCCGTCAGAGCGCCACGACCGAGACCTCCGTCGCCTTCACGCTCGTCCAGACCTCCGCCCCGTCGGCGAGGCCGAGTTCGAGTGCCGCCTGGGGGGTGATCTCGGCGACCAGGTCGGGGGCCTCGGCGGAGGTGATCAGGACGCGCAGGCGGCTGCCCGCGGTGGTGATCTCGCGTACCGTGCCCGGCCATACGTTGCGCGGGCTGCCCTCCGGCTTCTCGCGGTGTACGGAGACGGCCTCCGGCGCGATGACGGCGAGCGCCCGCGTCCCCGCGGCCGGCGGATCGGCGACGACCAGGCGGCCCTCCCCCGCCAGCGTGAGCGTGCCGTCGGCGTCGGCCGTGCCGGGCCAGGCGTTGCGGCCGAGCATCCGCGCCACCCAGGGCGAGCGCGGATGGCGGGTGACGTCGGCGGGCGGCGCGTCCTGCAACGTGCGCCCCTCGTCGAGCACGAGGACCCGGGTGGCGAGGGAGACGGCCTCGACGGGGTCGTGCGTGACGATGAGACACACGCCCCCGAACCCGTCGAGGTGGCGGCGCAGGGTGTGGCGGACGTGGGCGCGGGTGGTCTGGTCGAGGGCGGCGAGCGGTTCGTCGAGGAGCAGCAGCCGGGGACGCGCCGCCAACGCCCGCGCCAGCGCGACCCGCTGGGCCTGCCCGCCGGACAGCTGTGCGGGCCTGCGGTGCGCGAGGTGTCCGACGCCGAGCCGGTCGAGCCATGTCTGGGCGTCCCGTCGGGCCTCGGCCCTGCGCACGCCCTGGGCGCGCAGTCCGTACGCGGTGTTGCCGAGCGCGTTCAGGTGCGGGAAGAGCGCCCCGTTCTGCGGCACCCAGGCGACTCCGCGCCGGTGCGGGGGCAGTGCGGTGACGTCGCGTTCGCCGAGCCGCAGCCGTGCGTGGGCGCGCGGGGTCAGCCCGAGCAGGGCGCGCAGGAGGGTGGTCTTGCCCGCGCCGTCGTCGGACCCAACGGCGCGGGCAAGACCACCCTCCTGCGCGCCCTGCTCGGGCTGACCCCGCGCGCCCACGCACGGCTGCGGCTCGGCGAACGCGACGTCACCGCACTGCCCCCGCACCGGCGCGGAGTCGCCTGGGTGCCGCAGAACGGGGCGCTCTTCCCGCACCT
>NZ_LIRJ01000058.1 GCF_001419745.1 Streptomyces silaceus
GCGTCCGCCCGGGCGGACGCGGCAGCCAGGACGTGGCACGGCGGCCCAGGAACTCCACCGCCGTGGAGGTGAGCCAGCCGAGCGCGCCGATGGTGACCATGCCGACGAACACGCCGGGATAGTCGACGACCGTGTAGTCCTGCCAGGTGCGGTAGCCCACTCCGTACTCGCCGGAGATCATCTCCGCGGAGATCACACAGATCCAGCCGACGCCGATGCCCACGGAGAGCCCGCCGAAGACGCCCGGCAGCGCGCCGGGCAGGACCACGGAGAGCAGCACCCGCAGCCGCCCGCCGCCCATGGTGACCACGGCCTCCTCCCATACGGGGGCGAGCGCGCGCACCGCGTGGCGCGTGGAGACCAGGACCGGGAAGAACGCCGCGGTGAAGGTGATGAACACGATGCCCTGCTCGTTGGTGGGCAGCAGCAGGATCGCCACCGGGACCAGGGCGATCGCCGGGACCGGCCGTGCCACCTCGATCAGCGGCCCGAGCACGTCGGCGGCCCACCGCGAGCGGGCGATCGCCGTACCCGCGGCCACCCCGAGGACGGCGGCGAGCAGAAAACCGACGACGACGCGGCGCAGACTGTGGCCGAGATCCTGCCAGTACGGGGCGGTGCCGACCCGATCCCCGAAGGCGGCCGCCACCTCGCCGACCGTGGGGAACTGCCCGAACCGCAGCCACAGTTCGACGTCGAGGGAGGTCAGCAGCTGCCAGAGCCCGAGGGCCGCGACCAGCGAGGCCAGCCGGACCAGGCCGCGTCCCGCGCTCATGACGCGCGCCGCACGGCGTCCGCGTAGCCGATGACGCGGGCGCCGGCGTGCCGGGAGACGTACGTCTTCGCATGGCTCGCGGTGACGAAGGCGCGCAGCTTCGAACCGTCCGCGACCCAGACCGCCCGGTCGGCGAACCACAGGGTGCCGGTCAGCGCGTCCGGCACGTACGCGGCGCGTACCTCGGCACCCCGGGCGGCCTTGAGGAGCTGCTTCGGGGTGTCGAAGGTGCGGGTGGTGCCGCGGCCCTTGAGCCACAGCTCCGGTTTCGCGGGGCCCGCCTTCGGATACGCGGGGGAACGGCCGGCCCGCCGGAGGGGCCCCGGGTCCACGAAGGCGTCCACGTCGACATCGCCGACCAGCTTCGCCGCCTTGAGGATCGGTACGTCCTTCTTCAGCGCGGCGATCAGCTCCGGGCGCAGCGCCTGGTCGAAGGTGGCGATGCCGTGGGCCCCGTTGTAGAGATAGACCACCTCGGCGGGCAGCCCCGTCTCCCTGGCCACCGACTCCGCGGCGGCGACGGGCTCTTTCCTCAGGTGCTCGGTGGCGCGGCGCTGCGCCGTGAGGAAGTCGTCGAGGACTCCGGCGCGCTCCTTGGCGAACTCCTCCCGAACGGTGACGCCGTGGAAGGTCGGCAGGTTCAGGTCGGCCCCGTCGTACAGGGCCTGCGCCTTCCCCTCGTACGCCAACTGGCCGGGCCAGGCGACGAACTGGGACAGCGCGTCGGCGCTGCCCCCGGTCAGGGCGGAAGCTCCGACACTCGGCTGCTGGTTGAGCTTGCTGATGTCCTCGTCAGGGTCGAGCCCGGCCTTGCGCAGGGCCCGGACCAGGGTGCCGTCGGCGGCCGACCCGACGCTGGTGGACACCTTCTTGCCCCGGAGGTCGGCGAGCGAACGCAGGGGTGAGTCAGGCCTGGTCACCACGGTGTTGAGGCCGCCGCGCAGGTTGTAGCCGGTGACGGAGACGAGCCGCGTGGGCTGGCGCAGCTGCTTGCCGCGGGCCGCGTTGATGAGCAGCGGGAAGTCGCCCATCGATCCGATGTCGATCTTTCCCGCGGTCATCTGCGCGGTGATCGGCGCGCCCGTGGCGTAGTCCTGCCACGTGACCTTGTAGGTCCTGCCGTCGCGTTTGCCGCGTGCCGCGAGTTCCTCCTCGAAGTAGCCGAGGGAGCGCAGGAGAGTGCCGGCGGTGACGGTGTTGATGGTCTTCGACTGGTATCCGACGGTGACGTTCACCGTGCCGGGCTCGTCGGCGCCCGCGGTGGCGCCGCACGCCGTGGCCAGCGGGAGCAGCAGGGCGAGCGGAAGGGCGCCCGGCAGCAGCCGGGCGCGTGGGACGACGGGCTTGCCTGTCATGGGAGTCGGGCCTTTCACCGGAGCAAGTAGGGCATGTTGACGGTGACCGCGCCGGTGGGACACCGGGCCGCGCACGGGCCGCAGTACCAGCACTCGTCGACGTGCATGTACGCCTTGCCGTCGTCCTCGCGGATCGCGAGCGAGTCGAGCGGACACATGTCGACGCAGAGCGTGCAGCCGTCGATGCACCGGGACTCGTCGATGGTCACGGGCACGTCGGAGCGCTGCGGGACAACAGGCATGGCTGTCTCCAGGAAAGGGCGAGAGGGAAGGAAGAGAGGGAGTGATCGGGGGAGGGGGCGCGATCGGGCGGTAGGGGTCAGACGGAGCGGCGCAGCAGGCCGCTCATGGTGATGCGGTCACCCCGGAAGCGGATGAACTCCAGGTCGACCGGCCGTCCGTCGGGCAGATGGGTCAGCCGCTCCAGCATCAGGACCGCGCTCCCGCGCGGAGCCTCCAGGACGGCGGCGGAGTGGGCGTCGGCGTTCACGGCCTCGAGGGTGATCTCGGCGTGCCCCAGCGGACCGCCGGTCAGCTCCTCCAGGAGCAGGAACACGTCCGTGTTCTCCAGGTCGCAGCCGAGCAGCTCACCGCCCACGTCCATGGGCAGGTAGGACAGGTCCAGGGAGAGCGGCAGTCCGCCCAGGCGGCGCAGCCGCTCGATACAGAGCACGTCGGTGTGGTCGGGCAGTCCCAGGCGGTGGGCCACCGGCCCCGGGGCGGTGACCGGTCCGACGGTACGGACCTCGTTGGTCACCCGGCCGTGCTCGTGCAGGGTCTCGGCCAGGCCCTGCAGCCGGTCGAGTCCGTGGGCGTACTTCTCGCCGACCACGACCGTGCCGACGCCGGCCTTCCGCTCCACGAGCTGCTCGCCGCGCAGCAGGTCGAGGGCCTGCCGGACGGTGTTGCGGCTGGCCCCGTAGTCGGTGGCGATGGTGTCCTCAAGCGGCAGGACGCCGGAGGAGAATCCGCCCGACAGGATCTGGCGGCGCAGCAGGTCGGCGAGTTGCCGGGCCTGGTCCGCACGCAGCCGCCGACGCCGCGCGGCGGCGACGGGAAGCGAGGCGGGGATGCGTTCGGCTGGCATGGCAGGGAACGTACCGGCGCGGTCCCGCCGATGGTGTTGCGGCAGCATTGCGCCACCTGAAGCTTTCACGGGCACCGCTCTGACCTGCGGTGATCTCCTACGGGAGCGGAGATCCGCCACCTCGCCGCCCACAACGTGGACGGTGGCGCGCGGAATGACGGCTCGCGTGCGGCGTCGGCCGGGGGCGGGCACGCCCGTCACCCAGGTGGTCGTATCCGGCCGTGCCGTCGCGGGGCCGTGCGCCGGGGCTCCCCGCCCCCGCCGCGGCACCGACTTCGGGGCGTTGTCGCGCGGCCGTCACGGCCGCACGGGGCGGGCGCCGGACCGTCCCGCGCTGGTCCCGCCGAACCGCCCCGGCGAGGCTTGCCCCATGGATACCGCCACCCCGGCTCCCTCGGCCACCCCGCCCCGGCAGAGCGGCCCCTTGAACAGGCTCGCCCGCAGCGCCTGGCAGTACGTGCTCGTCTCGGGCGTGCTGGCCCTGGTCCTCGGCGTTCTCGTGCTGTGCTGGCCCGGCGCCACCCTGCTGGTCGCCGGTGCCTTCTTCGGCGCCTATCTGCTGGTCAGCGGCATCTTCCAGATCGTCTCCGCGTTCGGCACCCATGTGTCGGGCCCGATGCGGGTGCTCGCCTTCATCAGCGGTGCCCTGGGCGTGCTGCTGGGCCTGCTCTGTTTCCGCGGCGCGCTGCAGTCGATCCTGCTGCTTGCCCTGTGGATCGGCATCGGCTGGCTCTTCCGGGGGCTCGCGCTGACCATCGCGGCCCTCTCCGACCCGGAGATGCCCGCCCGTGGCTGGCAGGCCTTCACCGGCGTCGTGAGCGTCCTCGCCGGGTGCGTCCTGATCGTCTCCCCCTTCGACTCCGTGGCCGTCCTCACCGTGCTGGGCGGCTGCATGCTGATCGGTGTCGGAGTGGCCGAGATCATCACGGGGTTCCAGATGCGCCGGCGCGCGAAGCACCTGCCGCGCGACGTGTGACCCTTCGCCCGCCGCGCGCCGGGCGGACGGTCACCCGCCGCCCGGCGACGGCTGACCGCGCACTCAGTGGGCGATGCCGTCGATCAGCTCGCGGGCGCCCTGGCGCAGCAGCGCGACGGCCACGGACGTGCCGAGGGTCGCCGGGTCGAGCGGGCCCGCCCATTCGTGCGCGTTGAGGACCGTCTTGCCGTCGGGCGTGAACACACAGGCCCGCAGGGACAGATCGCCGCCGCGCTCGGAGCGCGCGTACCCGGCGATCGGCGAATTGCAGTGCCCCTGCAGCACGTGCAGGAACATGCGCTCGGCCGTCGCCTCGCGCCAGGCGTCCCGGTCACCGAGGTCCGACACCGCGTCGATGGTCGCGGTGTCGTCCTCGCGGCACTGCAGGGCGAGGATGCCCGCGCCGATCGGCGGGCACATCGTCTCCACCGACAGGATCTCGCTGGCCAGGTCGGGGCGGCCGATGCGCTCCAGGCCCGACTGGGCGAGCAGCAGCGCGTCGGCGTCGCCCGCGGCGAGCTTGGCGAGGCGACGGCCCGCGTTGCCGCGCATCGGTACGCAGGTCAACTCCGGGTGCGAGGCGGCGAGCTGCGCCACGCGGCGGACCGAGGACGTGCCGATGCGGGTGCCCGCGGGCAGCTCGTCGAGGGTGAGCCCGTCCGGGTGGATGAGTGCGTCCCGGATGTCGTCCCGCTTGAGGAAGGCGGCGAACGTGGTGCCGGCGGGCAGCGGCCGGTCCGCGGGCACGTCCTTGACGCAGTGCACCGCCAGATCCGCCTCACCGGCGAGCAGCGCCGCGTCGACCTCCTTGGTGAACGCCCCCTTGCCGCCGAGCGCCGCCAGGTCTCCCATCCAGCGGTCCCCGGAGGTGGTGACCGGCACGACCTCGGTGCGGATGCCGGGGTGCAGCGCGGCGAGCTCGGTGCGGACGCGCTCCACCTGGGCGAGGGCCATGGGGGAGGAGCGGGAGACGATGCGGATCAGCTCAGGAACGGACATGCGGTACACCATAAGGGCTGCGCGGTGGCGTTTTGGACGCGCGTCCAACCGGTCAAACCTGCTGCGGTACGCGGAAGTTGGCGCACGCTAGACGCTCGGGAGCCGTCGTCCGCGGGGCGCCCGGAGCCGCCCGCGCCGCTCGTGGGCGCGGCCGTACCGCCGCCCACCTGCGCCGCTTCCGCGTGCGCGCGCACCGGCCGCCTCATAGCGTGAGGTGCGCGCGGCCGCGCCCGAGCACCGCGCCCGCCCCTGGGAGGCCCCATGACCACCCCCGCAGCGCCGGACCGGCCGGCCATCGGCGTCGCACCGATGGCGGCCACCCATCTGGCCGACGTCCTCGCCCTGGGCCACCGCGTCTACGACACCTCCGTGAAGCCGTACACGTCGTGGTCGCTGTCGGCGATCGCCGGACACATGGACGGCGAGGCGTCCGCCTGCTGGGTCGCCCTCGACGGGGACCGGCTCGCGGGGTTCGTGCTCGGCTCGATGGGCTTCGACCAGCGCGCCGACTGGGGCAACCTGGAGTGGATCGCGAGCGCCCCCGAGTACCAGGGGCGGGGCGTCGCGAGCCGCCTGGTCAAGGCCTGCTGCGCGACGCTCACGGAGGCGGGCGCGAGCGCCGTCGTGACGGACGTCGAGTCCCGCAACACCGCGTCGGCCGCGCTGATGCGGCGCAACGGCTTCGAGGCGAGCGTCTCGGTCACGCTCTTCGTACGCGAGACGCAGCCGTAGCCGCGGTGGTCCGGCCCGAGCCGCGGTCGTCCCGCGGAACGCTCGTCAGTGTCACCGCCATCGGGGGCGTCGCGGCACCGGAGCGCCGGCACACCCGCTAGCCCCGCTCGCCCGGCTCCAACGGCGGTGCGTTCACGCCCAGGCAGGTCTTGCACTGCGGTGCGTTGCCGCGTTCGTCGTGCCAGGCGGTCGGGCTCGGCCGGACGAACACCGCGGCGGCCGCCGACGCCAGGACGAACAGCGCCGCGCACCCCACCGCCGCCTTGCCGAAGGCCGTGTTCAGCGCGTCCGGATCCGCGTACGCCGTACCGGACAGGCCGACCGCGAGCGGCAGCCCGGCCACCACGAGGAGCTGCGCGATGCGGGCCGCCGTGTTGTTGACCCCGCTGGCGAGCCCCGCGCGGCTCGCGTCCACCGAGGCGAGCACGGTCGCCGTCAGCGGCGCCACGAACAGGCTCATGCCGAGACCGAGCACGACGACCGCGGGCAGCACCTCGGTGACGTACGCCGCGCCGGGCCGTACCCGCAGCATCAGCAGCACCCCGGCCGCCGCCACCAGCGGCCCCACGAGGAGCGGCAACCGTGGGCCCAGGCGACGCGCCAGATCACCGGCGGACGCCGAGAGCAGCAGCATCAGGACCGTGATCGGCAGCGTCGCCGTGCCCGCTTGCAGGGCGTCGTACCCGAGGGTGGTCTGCAACTGCACCGGCAGCATGAACAGGATGCCGCCGATCGCCGCGTACAGGCACAGCGTCATCACGTTCGCCGCGGTGAACAGCCGTGAGCGGAACAGTTCGAGGGGCAGCATCGGATACCGCGCGCGGTGCTCGACCACCACGAAGACCGCGCCCGCCGCGAGGCCCAGGAGACCCGGCAGGACCGTCGCGGCCGTCGACGTGTCACCGGACGCGCCGATCAGCGCGAAGCTGATGCCCGCGAGGAACAGCGCCGCCAGACAGGCGCCGGTCACGTCGAACGGCCGTCGAGCCGCCTCCTCGTCGCGGCTCTCCGGCACGTGCCGCACCGCCCACAGCACCAGCGCGGCCAGCGGCACGTTGATCAGGAAGATCCACCGCCAGCCGGGCCCGTCGATCAGCCAGCCGCCGAGGAACGGACCGATGGCCCCCGCCACGCCGCCGAGCCCCGACCAGGCGCCGACCGCGCGGGCCTGGTCGTCGGTGCGGAACGAGGAGCGCACCAGCGCCAGCGAACCCGGCGTCAGGAGCGCGCCGCCGACGCCCTGCAGCGTGCGCGCCGCGATGAGCATCCCCGCGTCCTGGGCGAGCCCGCACAGCGCGGACGCCGCCGCGAACCACACCACGCCGATGACCAGCGTGCGCCGCCGCCCGATGCGGTCGCCGAGCGCCCCGCCGAGCAGGAGCAGCGCCGAGAGCGTGAGCATGTACGCGTTGACGACCCACTGCAGGGCCGAGATCGAGGCGTCCAGGTCCTTGCCGAGGGTGGGCAGGGCGACGTTGACCACCGTCCCGTCGAGCATCGCCATGCCCGACGCCAGCACCGCGCACGTGAGGATCCACCGGCCGCGCGCCGAGGCCAGCGCGACACCGTCTCCCTCACCGGGAGCCGTGACCCTTTCCCGAGCCGGACCCGAAGCCATCCCCTGCCATCCCGCCTGTCGGCGTCCCCGGGCCCGCGCGTCGCCCGGTGGACCGTCACATGTGGACCGCGCCGCTGCCCGTCTCCGTGGGGACCGGCGCCCCTCTGCGGTACAGAACGACCGTAACGACCAGACCGACGGCGAAGAAGAGCGCCGACCACCAATACGCCGTCGAGTAGGAGTTCATCGCGGCCTGTGCCTGCACCTCGGGCGTCGGCTGCTTGCCCACGAGGTAGTTCGACGCCGCCGTGGTGGCGAGCGTGTTCAGCAGGGCCGTGCCGATCGAACCGCCCACCTGCTGGCTGGTGTTGACCATCGCCGAGGCCACGCCCGCGTCGTGGGCCGCGACACCGGCCGTGGCCATGCTCATCGCGGGGGCGAAGATGAGGCCGAGTCCCAGGCCCGCCACCAGCAGCGGCGGCAGCACGTGCGCGGCGTACCCGCTGGTCACGTCCAGGGCGGTGAGCCAGGCCATGCCGGCCGCCGACAGGCCCATGCCCAGCGGCACGATCGGCTTCGCGCCGAAGCGGGGCACCAGGTTGTTCGTGGTCACGACCGAGGCGACCACCATCACCGCGACCATCGGCAGGAACGCGAGACCGGTCTTGACGGGCGTGTAGTCCAGGATCTGCTGGAGGTAGTACGTGAGGAACAGGAACACCCCGAACATGCCGGCGCCCGAGATGAACATCGCGAGGAACGACGCGCCGCGGTCCCGGTCGAGGACGACCCGCAGCGGCAGCAGCGGATGCGTGGCGCGCGTCTGCCACCACGCGAACGCGACGAGCAGGACGGCGCCGACGACCAGGAAGCCCCAGGTCTGCGCGTCGCCCCACGCGTGGGTCTCGGCGTTGGAGAAGCCGTAGACGATGCAGAAGAGACCCGCCGAGACGAGCAGCGTGCCGGGCACGTCCAGCTTGGGCCGGTCCGGCGGGGCGCCCGCGTGCAGCAGCCGCGCGCCGCCGACCATGGCGACCACGGCGAACGCGAGGTTGACGTACAGGCACCAGCGCCAGTTCAGGTACTCGGTCAGGACGCCGCCGAGCAGCAGCCCCACCGCGCCGCCCGCTCCCGCGATGGCGCCGTAGATGCCGAAGGCCTTGGCGCGCTCCCGGGGGTCCGTGAACGTCGTGGTCAGCAGCGACAGCGCCGCGGGCGCGAGGAGCGCGCCGAACACGCCCTGCAGCGCGCGGGCCGCCACCAGCATCGAGAAGCTGTTCGCCGCGCCGCCGAGCGCGGACGCCAGCGCGAATCCCGCGAGACCGGCGAGGAAGACGACCTTGCGCCCCACGAGGTCGGCGATGCGCCCGCCGAGCAGCAGCAGGGAGCCGAAGGCGAGCGCGTACGCGGTGACGATCCACTGGCGGTTGCCGTCGCTGAACCCGAGGTCCCGCTGGGCCGAGGGGAGCGCGATGTTCACGATCGTCGCGTCGAGCACCACCATGAGCTGGGCGATGCCGATCACCGCGAGGATCAGCCACCGGTGCTCGTGCCGGCCGCCGCCCATGTGCGGCACGGCGGGCGGCGGACCGGCCTCGCGCACGGGATCGGGCACGGGCGTGGGCTCCGGCGCGGGTACGGCTTCGCGGTCCATGGTGACCTCCAAACGCCCCCGCCCCACGCTAAACGCACTGCTCAGGGACCGCGACCGGGACCTCGACGGCCCGTGGGGGCCTTGTGCCGAGGCCGGGGGCCGGGCCCGTGCCGGGGCCTGTGCGCACAGGCCCCGGCACGGATGGCACCGCCGTCCGCTAGGCGGCGTGGTCCGCGGCGAGCAGCAGCGCGCTCACCCGTTCCCGTGCGCGCGCCACCCGCGAGCGCACGGTCCCGACGGGACAGCCGACGGCGGCCGCGGCGTCCGCATACGGCAGCCCGGCGAGCTGGGTCAGCACGAACGCCTCGCGGCGCGGCGCGTCGAGCGCCTCCAGGAGGTCGAGCAGGGCGACGCCCTCCTCGAAGCCGGGTAGCCCGCGTGGCTGCGCGCGCTCCGCGGCGGCCTGCCAGTCCCCGGTGTCGGCGATGCGCGGCCGGGCCGCCGCCGAGCGGAAGCGGTCGGCGACCGTGCGGCGCGCGATGGCGAGCAGCCAGATGCGGGCGCAGGAGCGGGCCGCGTAGCCGCGCAGCGCGGTCAGGGCCCGCAGATACGTCTCCTGGGTCAGGTCGTCGGCGGCGTGCAGGTCACCGCTGAGATGGGCCACGAAACGCCAGACGTCGCGGCGGGTGGCCCGCACGAACCGCTCGAACGCCTCGGCGTCGCCGTCGCGGGCGGCCAGCGCCCACTGGGTGATCAGGTCGTCGCGGGCCAGGTCCCCGCCTGGCTCGGAGCGCAAAAGGGCATGAGTCATTGCAAAAGGTCCTTCGGTGAAGGGAGTTCGGTAGCGGCACGGGCGCATGCGGGGAGGTACCCCTGGCTGCGCGGATGCCGAAGATCCGCCCGGCACCGAGGGTGCGGGCGGTGTCAGGAACAGACCGGAAGGACCGGTGGACCTCTGCGGGAGACGGCGTACTGGAGCAGGACCCCGCGCAGCCGCGGCACGGGGACGAGGGCGCCGACGTGCGGCGGCGCCGGGGGAAGGGCCGCGACGAGGATCGTGAGGACGAACCGCAGCGGCACGAAGACGGCCGCGGCGAGCGCGCGGCCGGTGCGGAACACGGCCGCCTCGCCGCGCCACAGCCACAGGGCGCAGATCAGCGCGGCGACGACGTGGGCGAGGAACATGCCGAAGGCGCTGTGTCCGAAGACGGACATGATCCAGTGGGACAGGCCCTCGTCGGGCATGGCGGAAGCGGCGGCGGACCGCCCGGCGCCCGTGGACGGCATGCCCGACATCGGCATCGGGTGGTTCATGTGGTTCATGCCGTCGGCGCCGGCCGAGGCGGACATGGCTCCCGGGCCGGGCGCTCCGTGCCCGGCGGGCGCCCCGCTGATGCGCTGGGCCAGACCGAACAGCTCGTGCAGGCCCAGCTGCGCGACGACCGTGGCACCGATGACGGTCGGCGCCCCGCGCTCGCGCCCGGTCAGCCACCACGCGGCGGCCGCCGTGGCGGCGAACGCGTACGCCACCGCCCACCAGGGCAGCGGGGCGGCGGACATGAGCGCGTGTCCCAGGGCGGTCGCCACCACGCACACGGCCGCGAACACGGCGGCGCGCGCGAGGCGGAAGGCGGG
This sequence comes from Streptomyces silaceus, assembly GCF_001419745.1. Lineage (GTDB taxonomy): Bacteria > Actinomycetota > Actinomycetes > Streptomycetales > Streptomycetaceae > Streptomyces > Streptomyces silaceus. Next base: position 10,712 of record NZ_LIRJ01000058.1, read on the forward strand.
CCCTGAGGTCATGGGGAGCATCGTGCCAGGCGGGGATGGGGTCAGGGGCGGCGAGTCCCGGAGTTGCCGGAAGTGCCCGGATGATGAAGCGCCCAATCGGCAAAGAGTCACATCACCAAGCTGACGAAGTGGCAAAGCGACGGAGTGGATATCCGGTGAGATGGAGAGGCCCCGCGCCCTCAAGGGGCGCGGGGCGGTACTTCCTTGGGCCCCGGGTCCGTCCGGGGGACGCGGGGGAGGTGAGGGCTAGGAGCGGTCGCCCGCGTCCTGGCCCTCCAGGGTTTCGGCCGCTTCCCGGGGACCGGGCACGGCCGCGGCCTCGGGGGTGGTCTCCCGGCGACGGCCCAGCACACCGGTCAGGTAGCCCGCGATGGGCTGCGTGTAACGGGCGGTCAGCGGACCGATGACGACGAGGATCAGGACGTACGCCGTGGCCAGCGGGCCGAGCGACGGCTCGATGCCCGCGGTGACCGCGAGCCCCGCGATGACGATGGAGAACTCGCCGCGCGCCACCAGCGCGCCGCCCGCCCGCCAGCGGCCCTTGACGGAGACACCGGCACGGCGCGACGCCCAGTAGCCGGTCGCGATCTTCGTGAGCGCGGTGACGACGGCCAGCGCGAGGGCGGGCAGGAGTACCGGAGGAATGCTCGACGGATCGGTGTGCAGTCCGAAGAAGACGAAGAAGACGGCCGCGAAGAGGTCCCGCAGCGGCGCGAGCAGCGAGTGCGCGCCCTCGGCGACCTCGCCCGACAGCGCGATGCCGACGAGGAACGCGCCGACGGCGGCGGACACCTGGAGCTGCTGCGCGATGCCCGCGACCAGGATGGTCAGACCGAGGACGACGAGCAGCAGCTTCTCCGGGTCGTCGCTGGAGACGAACCGCGAGATGAGCCGGCCGTAGCGGACCGCGATGAACAGGACGATGCCCGCGGCGCCGAGCGCGATGGCGAGCGTGAGGCTGCCCGCGGCCCAGCCGACACCCGCCAGCAGGGCGGTGATGATGGGCAGGTAGATGGCCATCGCCAGGTCCTCGAGGACGAGGATGCTCAGGATGACGGGCGTCTCGCGGTTGCCGACCCGGCCGAGGTCGTTGAGCACCTTGGCGATGACGCCGGACGACGAGATCCAGGTGACACCGGCGAGCACGACGGCGGCGACCGGCCCCCAGCCCATCAGCAGCGCGGCGATGGCGCCGGGCAGCGCGTTGAGCGTGCAGTCGACGAGACCGGCCGGGTACTGCGTCTTGAGATTGCTGACGAGGTCGTTGGCCGTGTACTCCAGGCCCAGCATCAGCAGCAGCAGGATGACGCCGATCTCGGCGCCGATGGCGACGAACTCCTCGCTCGCGCCGAGCGGCAGCAGCCCGCCCTCGCCGAACGCGAGGCCCGCCAGCAGGTACAGCGGGATCGGCGAGAACTGGAAGCGCCCGGCGAATCTGCCGAGCAGGCCGAGCGCCAGGATGATCGCACCGAATTCGATCAGAAAGACAGCGGAATGCACGCGATCACTCCCGCCCGAGTATCGTCGCGGCGGTCTCCACGCCCTCGCGGGTGCCGATCACGATGAGCGTGTCGCCACCGGCCAGCCGGAAGTCGGGGGCCGGCGAGGGGAAGGCCTCGGCGCGCCGGAGCACCGCGACGATCGAGACCCCGGTCTCGGTGCGCATCCGGGTGTCGCCCAGGAGGCGGCCGTTCCAGTGCGACGTCGCCGACAGCAGGACGCGCTCGGCGACCAGCCCCAGGTCGGTGGTGTGCAGGAGCGTGGGGCTGTGGTGCGCGGGCATCAGGGCGTCGATGAGCGCCTCGGCCTCGCCCGAGCTCAGCCGCATCGACAGCGCGCACGCGTCCGGGTCGTCGGCGCGGTAGGCGCTCAACGTCCGGGCGCCGTCCCGGTGCGCGACCACCGACAGGCGTCGCTGTTCTCGGGTCGTCAGGTCGTACCGGATGCCGATGCCTGGAAGCGGCGTACGGCTGAGGCGTGAAGCGGGCACAGCTTTCCCCTTGCGCGAATGGATGGATGATCTTCCCCTGGAGTCACCCTATCGGGGCCAAGCCTTGGCAAAATCGCACGGATGTGCCGCGGCCCTGCGCGAGGGCGGGGCCGCGGTGGGGCGGGAGGTGTGCTCGGCCGCAGGTCAGTCCGTGAGCGTCACACACGGCAGGCCGACGCTCGCACCGCCGCGGAAGCCCTCCGCGCACAGGCGGGTGCCCGCCGGGAAGTGCCGCTGGGGGTACGCCTGGTCGCGGTAGGTCCGGAACGCGGCGACGTCCTCGACCTTGGTGTCGGCACTCCAGCCGTTCGTCGTCCACACACGCGCGCTGATGCGGTGCGGCTGGTTGGTGTTGGTGACCGACACCTCGACCCGTCCGAGGTAGGTGCCCGAGTCGTACGTCTCGATGCAGACCGAGTGGTTGCACCACTTGCCGTCGGCGACCGCCGAGGGGCCCGTGGCGATGAGACAGCCGAGCGCGGCGGCGAGCGCCCCGACGACGGAGGCGAGCTTCTTGGTGATCTCGTGCATGGCGAGCGACCCTCGAGTCTTCTGCGCGGGCCCGCGACCGGGCGCGGGACCTGGACGTTCATGACGTCGAGTACCAACGCGGCACAAGATCATGAGTTACGCCGGGCCAGCACCGTGTCGACCGAGTCCGCCTGTTCGGCGGACTTGTCCTCGCGGTAGCGCACGACGCGGGCGAAGCGGAGGGTGACGCCCGCCGGATAGCGGGTGGACTTCTGGAGGCCGTCGTAGGCGATCTCGACGACGAGCTCGGGGCGGACGGTCACCACCTGGCCGTCGTCGGAGACGGCCAGGGCCTGAAGGCGCTCCGTCTGCCAGGCGAGCATCACGTCCGTCATGCCCTTGAAGGTCTTGCCCAGCATCGCGTACGTGCCGTCGTCCCGCCGCGCGCCCAGATGGAGGTTCGACAGCTTGCCGGTGCGGCGGCCGTGCCCCCACTCGGCGGCCAGGACCACCAGGTCGAGGGTGTGGACGGGCTTCACCTTCAGCCAGGACGCGCCCCGCCGCCCCGCGCTGTAGGGCGCGTCGAGCCCCTTCAGCACGACACCCTCGTGGCCGCGCCCCAGCGTCGCCTCGAAGAACTCCCGCGCCTCGCCGCGCAGCCGCTCGTCCGCCGCGTCGCCCACCAGCACGCGCCGCACCCGCATCGGCTCGGGCACCAGGGCCGCCAGCTCCGCGTGGCGCTCGGCGAACGGCAGGTCGAGCAGGTCGCGCCCGGCCACGGACAGGGCGTCGAAGAAGACGGGGGACAGGGGCAGTTCGGCCGCCGCGGCGGCCACGTCGACGCGGGACCCGACGCGGCCGGCGATCTCCTGGAACGGCCGGGGCCGCCCCTCGCCGTCGAGCGCGATGACCTCGCCGTCCAGGATGAACCGCGTCCCCGGCAAGCCGAGCGCGGCGGCGGTCAGTTCGGGCAGCCGGTCGGTGATGTCGTCGAGGGTCCGGGTGTAGACGCGTACGTCCGCTCCGTCACGGTGGACCTGGACACGGATGCCGTCCAGCTTCTCCTCGACCGCGCACGCCCCCAGCTTGTCGATGCCCTCGGCGACCGAGGCGGCGCTGTGCGCGAGCATCGGCAGCACGGGACGGCCCACGGTCAGCCGGAACTCCTCCAGCGCGTCGGCCCCGCGCGCCAGCAGCGCCTGGGCGACCGGGCTCACGGCACCGGCGAGCATCACCGCGCGCCGCACGTCGGCCGCGGGCGTCCCGGTGGCCACGGCGAGCCCTTCCACGGCGACCGCGTCCAGCGCGCCCTGACGCACCTCACCGGTGAGCAGCCCGAACAGGAAACGCTGCTCGTCGGCGGTCGCGGACCCCATCAACTCCGCGACCAGACGCCTGCGTTCGGCCTGTGAACCGCTGCCGGAGACCGCGCCGATCGCGGTGAGGGCCGCGTCGGTGCCGCGCACCGTCAGCGTCGGCTCGGCGGCGGGCGGGCCCGCGTCCTTCAGCGTGCTCCAGCCGATCCCGAGGCGCCCCTGCGGCAACCGGCCCGACAGATAGGGGATGGCGATCGGCACGTCGTCCGGCTCGGCGGCCCGGAACAGCTCGGCGAGCAGGGCGATCTTCCGGGAGCGCGCCGAGGTGGCGGCCACTTCCTTGGACACGTGCGCGAGCCGGGCGAGCAGCATGGGCCCATCCTGCAACGGGGCCGGGCACGGCGCATGGCCGCGGCGTCCGGTCGGCGCGCGGACGGGCCGGTCAGGGAGCGGACAGGACGAGGCGGCAGCCGGTGGCGCGGTAGCCCGCGCGGGCGAAGGCCGCGGCCATCGGCACGTTCGTCACGTCGGTGTCGGCGCGGATCACGCGCGCGTCCGCCCCGGCCACCAGGATCCGCGTCGCTTCGGCGAGGATCTCGTCCGCGTACCCGTGGCCGCGGTGTTCGGGCAGGACGCCGAGGTGGCCGATCACTGGGCCGTTCTGGTTGCGCGACGGCAGGACGAAGCCGAGGATCTCGCCGTCCGGCGTCCGGCCGATCCGCCACCAGGACCGGTCCCCGGGCATCTCGTCGCGGCAGAAGTCGACGTCGCCGCGCGCCTGGGCCTCGGCGCCGAGCAGCGCCGCCTCCTTGCGGGAGGCCGCGTCGAGCGTCCCGCTCAGCACCCGGCGGAACAGGTCGACGAACACCTCGTCGTCGGGTTCGGCGCGGCAGAGCACCCGTGGCGGGGCCGCCGCCCGGGGAAGGCCCGCCCGAGGTGTCCACTCGTACCGGATCCGCTCCACGCCCGCCGGGAGACCGGCGCGGCGGGCCTCCTCCCGGCGCCGGTCCAGGGCGTCGAGCACGTCGGGTCGAGGCCGGAGGGGGCGGCGGGGCGGAAGACCGGGGTCGTGGCCGGCTCGGCAGCGTCGTAGGGCTCCGTCATCGGCTACTCCGCCGGCCCGCCCCGAAGTCGAAGTCCTCCACGAAGTAGCTGTCGTGGCGGACGCGGAACTCCTTGAGTTCCTCGGGCCCGCGCCGCGACATCTCGGCGACCCGCTCGAAGTACTCCTCGCGCGGGGAGCCCGGGGCGAAGAGCATGAGCATGGACACGGGGTCGTCGGTCACGTTCTTGAAGCCGTGCAGTCCGCCGGCCGGCACGTACAGGAAGTCTCCCTCGCGGCCGGTGACCCACTTCTCGCCGTTGAACAGCTCCAGTTCGCCGGAGAGGATGTAGAAGGACTCCGACATCGCCCGGTGGAAGTGGGTCTTGGCCCCGGCGGACCGGGGGCCCAACACCCCTTTGTAGAGACCGAATTCGCCGCCGGTCGACTCCTGTGTGGCGAGGTAGCTGGTGGATCCGCCGGGCGAGGAGACTTCCGGTGGCGTGTCGGCCGGACGGAAGGACGCGTTCACCTCGCCCGTGGCGCCGTGGTAGCGGGGCTCCGGGTACTGCATGTTCTCGAAGTACGACATCGTGCGCTCCTTCTCGGCGGGTTCACCCCAAGGGTGTCCGCCGGGTCGGGGGTGCCGCATCGGGCGTCCGGACGATCGTCGCGGATCCCTGGATGAGGTCCGACGGCCTAGGCCCTGCTCGTCGTTGGGGATGATGTTCAGAGGCTGCGGGCGGTGATGTCGCCGTAGGCGGTGGTGGCGCGGACGGCGAGGGCGGCGTCGGCACCGGCGCTGTTGTTGAGGCTGTTGTGGACGCGGCCGTAGGCGGTGTCGGCGTCGAGGGTGGCCGAGGTGGTGGAGGCGGCGCCGACGGTGATGTCGCCGTGGTCGGTGCGCAGAGTGAGGTCGCCGCGGGTGGCCTCGGTGACGTGGAGGTCACCCTTCTTGGCGGTGAGGTCGGCGGGGCCGGTGAGGCGGCCGACGGTGATGTCGCCGTCGAGGACGGTGAGGCGGGCGCCGGCGGTCTCGTCGAGCGTGATGGTGGCCTGCTGGGCGCCGACGGTGACGTTGCCGAGGCGTCCGACGCCGCGGAGTCCGCCGATGGCGGTGGTGGCGTCCAGGTGGGAGCCGGCGGGGAGTTGGACGGTGATCTCGACGGCGCCGGAGTCGCCCAGGAGGCGGTTCTTGGGCTCGGGGGCGGTGATGCTCAGGGTGCCGTCGGCGTAGGCGACCTGAAGGTCCTCGGCGGCCCGCACGTCGTGGCTCTTGCCGGCGTCGGCGGGCCGGATCTCGACGGTGGTGTCGGTGCGGTCGGTGGCGATGAGGCGGATGTGGCCGGCGGCGATGTCGAGGACGGCGGTGACGGCGGCGGGGGTGGCGAACTTCTGCATGGTGGGCTCCTTTGTCGTCGGCGGGTCCTCGGTCGACCCGCCGTCGTTTCTGACAATGGAAAAGCTACGTTGCGTTCGCGGGTGTGGCAACGGTGTTGTTGCGCATGGAGTGTGAAGTGGCAGGTCGGGATGGATATTTCATTGCAACGTTCTAGAGGGTAATGCAACGGTGTATGAGCGTTGCGTTGCAATGGAATGGAGGTGAACGCTATGTGGAGGCCCTCTCGCGCGTGCACGCCCACAGCGCCAGCCCGAGGCAGCTGAACGCGGCCCCCAGCGCACACACGGCACCCCAACCGGCCGCCGTGTAGAGCGAGGTCGCGGCGATGGCGCCGGTGGCGCTGCCGATCGAATAGAAGACCATGTAGCCGCCGATCAGCCGGCTGCCCGCGTCCGGGTGCAACGCGTAGATCAGGGTCTGGTTGGTGACGTGGACCGCCTGGACGGCGAGGTCCAGGAGGACCACCCCGACGACCAGGGCCCAGAGCGAACCGCGGGTCAAGGCCAGGGGAAGCCACGAAGCGGCGAGCAGTGCCAGGGCGATGCCGGTGGTCCGCTGGGAGAGGCCGCGGTCGTTGAGGCGGCCCGCCACGTTCGCGGCCGGCGCGCCGGCGACGCCGATCAGCCCCAGTGCCCCGATCTCGCTGTGGTTCAGGGAGTACGGGGCCTCGCTGAGCGGCAGCGCGATGCTGCTCCACAGGGTGCTGAAGGCGGCGAAGGCCAGCAGGCAGAACAGGGCGCGGATCCGCAGCAGTCGTTCCCGTGCGAACAGCGTGATCGTGGAGCGCAGGAGCTGCCCGTAGCGCAGCGTCGTCGGCGCGACGGCGCTGGGGCGCGGCAGTACGCGGAACAGGACCAGGGCGAGCAGGGCGGTGAGCGACGACGAGGCGACGTAGACGGAGCGCCAGCCCGCGAGGTCGGCCATGAGGCCGGACGCGGTACGGGCGAGCAGGATTCCGGTGACCACGCCACTGGTGACCAGGCCGACGATCCGCCCGCGTTCGGCGGCGGGTGCCAGGGAGGCCGCGAAGGCCACCAGCGTCTGCGTCACGACCGCGAGCAGCCCCGTCGCGGCCATGCCCACGAGCAGGATCCCCGCCGTGGGGGCAGCGGCCACCACGGTGAGCGCCACGACCAGGAGCAGCAGCTGCGCCACGACCAGCCGTCTGCGGTCGACCATGTCGCCGAGCGGCACGAGGAAGAAGAGGCCGAGGCCGTACCCGACGTGCGTCAGCGTGACGATGCTGCCGACGAGGGCCGGGCTCATGGAGAGCTCCTCGCCGATGGTCGCCAGGAGCGGCTGGGAGAAGTAGACGTTGGCCACGGCGGCCCCGCACGCGACCGCGAACAGGAGGGCGATGCCGCGGGACAGGGTGAACGCGGGGGCTTCCCTGCTCCGGGGCCCGGTCGTGGGTGCGGCGGCGGCCGCGTTCTCGTTCTCGGCCCGTCGCGTCGTCGCGGCCTTGTGGTTGCCGGGCATGGGTGTTCCTCTCTCAAGGTGGTTGCAAGGTGCTACCGGCGGTGACGGTAGCCGCCTTTGGTAGCATGTTGCAACTGCCTTGAGAGAGGGATGCCATGGTCAGCAGGACGCGGTTCGACGACAGTGAATGTCCGGTCGCCCGGTCGGTGGACGCGATCGGTGACTGGTGGTCGCTGCTGATCGTGCGGGACGCGTTCGACGGGAGCAGGCGCTTCGGGGAGTTCCAGCGCAGCCTCGGCGTCGCGAAGAACATCCTCACCACGCGGCTGCGCGCGCTGGTCGCCGGTGGCGTCCTCGCGTCGGTCCCGGCTTCGGACGGCAGCGCCTATCGCGAGTACGTACTGACCCCGAAGGGCAAGGCGCTCTTCCCCGTCATCGTGGCGCTGCGGCAGTGGGGCGAGCAGAACTTCTTCGCCCCCGGCGAAGCGCACTCGGAACTGGTCGACCGCAGGCAGGGGGAGCGCCTGCGCACGCTGGAGGTGCTGTCGGCGGACGGGCGACGACTGGACCCCGACGACACGACCGTCCACAAGGTCTCCGCCGAGTGAGCCACGTGTGCTGAGGCGGATGCGCGGCGCCGAAACGCCCGCACGCCTCTAGGGCCAGTGGCAGATGTGGATCGGCCCGATCCAGGGCTCGCAGACCGGGGGTTCGGGATCCGGCGTGGGCTGGGTGGACGGCTCCGTCGGAGGATCCGTGGGGGTGGGCTCCACGGGTGTGGGGTCCACCGGGGTCGGCTCGACGGGCGTCGGATCGACCGGGGTCGGGTCCACGGGGGTGGGGTCGACCGGCGTGGGGTCGATCGGCGTCGGAGTGGGTGACGGTGGAGGCGTGGGCGTGGGTGTCCCCGGATCCGTGGGAGTCGGGCTCGCCGGTGGTGCGGTCGGCCGCTCCGGCGTGGGGCTCGCCGCGCCCCCGGGCGCGGGCGGCGTCGCGTCGGTCGGCGTTTGCGGCGGGACGGGCCGCGGCTGATCGGGTGCCTGCCCGGCCGCCCCGCCCGGCGCCGAGGGCGACGCGGGCCGCGCGGGCGACACGGGCGGCGCCACCCGATCCCCCGCATCCCCGGAACCTCCCGTGCCCCTGGAGTCCCCCGAGCCCCCTGCGTCCTGCGCGTCCCCCGTGCCCGGCGCCGCCCGCCATGGCGGTACCGGCGGCTGCGGGACCCCGCTCTCCGCCGTCGCGGCCCGCGGCTCCGGCGCGGCAGCCGACTGGCCGCTCCCGCCCAGCGCGAGTCCCGCCGCGACGGCGGCCCCCGCCACGGTCACGCCGATCGCCCCGGCCGCCGCGACGGACACCTTGCCGCCGCCGGTGAGCGCGTGCTTCAGCCCGTACTTGACGCCGTGCAGCAGCCCGCCGCCCTGGCTCCCGGATCCGGCCGCCGCGGCGCCCGCACCCACCGCCGATCCCGCGGCGAGCGGCAGGAGGAACGTGCCCGAACCGCCCAGGACGAAGACGAGCAGGGCGGGACCGACGAACGCGGGCAGCCGGTCGTTCGCGCGCATCAGCACGGCGAGCCGCGCCCGGCAGTCCGCGCAGTCGTTGAGGTGGGCCAGCAGCGTCTCGGACTGCCGGGTCGACGCCTCGCCGCGGATGTGGGCCGGCATGCGGTCCCAGTGCCCCTCGCACGCCGGGTCCTCCGGCGCCCCGGGGTGCGCGCGCAGGAACGCCTGCCGCATGCCCTCGCGGGCCCGGTGCAGGAGGACGGCCGTGGCGCCGCGCCCCGCGCCGATGCGTCGCCCGACGGCGTCGAGGGGCTGCCCCTCGGCCTCGGCCAGCCACAACGCCTTCACCCAGCGCTCGGGCAGCTGCCCGAGCACGCGCGTCAGCAGGTCGACCGAGGAGACGCGGGCCGCGGGGTCCGCTTCCTCGCCTCCCGCGCCGAAGGGGGAGTCGCCCGCGCCGGTGACCCAGACGGTCTCGGGGGCCTGCGGGTCCAGTGGCGTCTCACGGCCCGCCGCGCCCCGGCCGACCGTCGCCGCGAGGTGGCGCACGGTCGTCATCAGGTACGCGGGTACGTTCTCGATCTCGTGCCCCGCGGACAGCCGGCGCCACACCCGGAAGTGGGCCTCGGCGACGAGGTCGTCGGCGACCCAGGCGTTGCCGGTGAGCGAGCGCGCGTAGGCGACGAGACGGGACTGCTGTTCCTCGAAGACGCGTGTGTAATCCGCTGTGACGGGCACACGGACGGGCGCGGCGGCAGGCTCGGCCGCGCCGGCCGGTGCGCCACCGGCGGGCACGGCGGATATGCCGGTGGGGACGTCGGAGGGGACGTCGGTCATGGCAGGGCACTCTCCCGTTCCCGCTGCGGAGGGTTCGGACGTTCCCGGTCCCGCTGGGGGGTTCGGGCGAGTTCGAAACTCTAGGCGACAAATGTCGGACTTTTGGGGGGTGGGTGGCGCAGGTCACATGGATCTCTTGGCGTGTTGCCGTAATGACCCCCCTTTGCGCGGGGTCGTACAGGTGGGAGTCCATGAACCGGAATCCCCGACGACGGGACTTTCCCGGCAGGAATCCCGAGAACCGGAACACCAGGAGTGGAGCTCGATCATGGCCGTCACCCTCGAACAGCCCGCCCGTGCCCGCCTCATCGCCCCCGAGGGGCAGGAGCGTGCCCTGCCCGTCGTCCTGCGCTACGCCGCGGCGGACCCCCTGGCCGTCCAGATCACCTTCCCCTCGCAGGCCTCGCTCGACGGCGTGGAGGTCACCTGGATCTTCGCGCGCCAGCTCCTGGAGGAGGGCCTCGTGGCCCCGGCGGGCAGTGGCGACGTGCACGTGTGGCCGTGCGGGCGGGCCCGCACGGTCCTGGAGTTCCACTCGCACCAGGGGCTGGCCCTGGTGCAGTTCGACAAGGTCACGCTGCGCCGGTTCCTGACGCGGTCCTACGCGGTGGTGCCCGCGGGCGAGGAGGAGGCGGGCCTGGACCTCGACCGGGGGCTCTCGCGCCTCCTCGATGGCGTCTGAGCTCCATTGATTAGGTTAGGCTCCCCTAACGCAGTTGGCTCGCGGGTGTGTTCACCGTACCCATGGGCTTCGTTCAGGGGAGGGGAACCGTGGCGGGTCATGGCTGGGAGGGCGTCGTCCTCAAGCTGATGCGCGGCAAGGACTTCGAGTTCACCGTGACGGGCGTCGAGGACGTCACCGAGTACTACCGGCGCATCCACGTCACGGACGGCGGCATGCTCGCCCGGACCGGCGTGCACCCCACGATGTGGGTCAGGCTCTGGTTCGACCGGGACGGCAAGCCGCACCAGCGCGCGTACACGCTGGTGGACCCCGACCCGGACAAGGGCACGTTCACCCTGGAGTTCGCGCTGCACGACGGTGCCGCCAGCGCGTGGGCCCGCAAGGCGTCGCCGGGCGACACGATCGCGGCGACCGTCCAGGGCACCGGGTTCGAGACGCCGGAACCCGCTCCCGCGCGGCTCTTCGTCGTCGGAGACGCGGCCGCGCTGCCGGCGATCCACTCCCTGCTGTCCGCGCTGCCGTCGACGCCCGCGACCATCTGGTTCGAGACCCAGCACGGGTCCGACGCCGACCTGGCCGCGCCGCGCGTCGACCCCGACCGCCACGACCTGCGCGTCGTCGAGCGTCGCGCCCCCGGCGGCCACCTCGTCGACGAAGTGAAGGCCGCGCTGCCCGCCCTGCTCGGCGACCCCGCCGACGCCTACGTGTGGATCACCTGCGACACCACGACGACCCGGACCCTGTCCGCGTACGTACGCAAGGAACTGTCCGTCCCCAAGGACCGCGTGCACGCGCTCGGCTACTGGCGTCCCTGACGGCCGCCGAGGCGTGGACCGCCGGACTCAGCCGTACAGCGCGGGCCGCTCGGCCATCTCCACGACGGTCCGCGCCCCGTCCCGCAGCGCCGCCACCCCGGCCTCGGCGACGGCCGCCGCCGCGTACCCGTCCCACGCGCTCGGTCCCGTCACCCGGCCCCGCCGGGCGCCGTCCACCCACGCCCGCACCTCGCGGTCGTACGCGTCGGCGAACCGCGTCAGATAGTCCTGGGCCACGTCCTCGCGTACGTGGCCCGCCTCGTGGACGACCACCGCGTGCGGGTCGCCGAGCCGGGCGCTGCCCCGCTCGCAGACCGCCTCGCACCGCACCTCGTACCCGAAGCCGCAGTTGACGAAGACCTCCACGTCGACGACCGCGCCGCGGTCCGTCTCGAAGAGGACGAGCTGCGGGTCGAGCAGGCCCCGCGGGGCCTGCTCCGAGGGCGTCGGCCGCATCACCGTCACCGCGGTGATCTCCTGCCCGAGCAGCCAGCGCGTCGCGTCGATCTCGTGCGAGACGGAGCTGCTGATCAGCATGGACGAGGTGAAGTGCGGGGGAGAGGAGACGTTCCGGTGGCGGCAGTGCAGCAGCAGGGGCCGGCCCAGCCGCCCGGAGTCGAGCAGGGTCTTCAGGGCCGCGTACTCGGTGTCGTACCGGCGCATGAATCCCACCTGGAGCAGGCGGCGCCCCAGCCGCGCCTCCGCCTCCACGACTCTGAGGGCCGAGACGGCGTCGGGGGTGAGGGGCTTCTCGCAGAGCACCGGCAGGCCACGCGCGCAGGCCGCGAGCAGGGCCTCCTCGTGCGCCGCCTCCGGCGAGGCCACGAGGACCGCGTCCACGCCGGGAGCGCTCAGCGCGGCGAGCGCCTCGCGGTGGACGGACACGCCCTCGCGCCCCGCCACGGCCGCCTCCGCCCGCGCCGTGTCGGGGTCCGCGACCGCCACGACGCGGGCCCCGCCGACACGTCCGCCGATCCGCCGGACGTGGTCCGCGCCCATGTGGCCGGCGCCGAGCACGGCGACTCCCAGCAGATCACTCATCCGACGGCCCTTCCCCTCATCCGACGGCGTCCCCGCCCCGGCTCAGTCGACGAACTCCCTTCGGGCGCCCGTGCGTCGGGCCACCGTAGCCGCCCGCCGCCGGACCGCCACGACCAGGCCCGCGACCAGGGCGCCCGCACCCGCGACGACCATCAGGACCGCGGGCCAGTCGGAGTCGTCGGACGGCACGGTCAGGGCGGCCTGCGCGGCCGCGGGCGCCGGGCCCTGCGCCGTCCCGGCCTTCTTCGCCGGGGCCTGCAGCGAGCCGACGGGGCGTACCTTCCCGGCCGCTGCGAAGCCCCAGTCGAGCAGCGACCTGGTCTCCTCGTACACGGCACGGCCGCCGCCTGCCTGAGGGTTCATCACCGTCACGACGAGGGTGCGGTCGCCGCGCCGGGCCGCGCTGATCAGGGTGGAGCCCGCGTGGCTGGTGTAGCCGTTCTTGACGCCGAGCAGCCCCGGGTAGGGGGCCACGCCGTCGGCGCCCGTCAGGAGCCGGTTGGTGTTCTGGATCGGATACGACCAGCCGCCCGCGGGAAACTTGGCGACGCGCGTGGAGCAGTACTCGGCGAACTCCGGGTTCGCGAGCCCCGCCCTGCCGAAGACCGCCAGGTCGTACGCCGAGGAGACCTGCCCGGCGGCGTCGTAGCCGTCGGGCGACACCACGTGGGTGTCCCGCGCGCCCAGCTCGCGGGCCTTGGCGCGCATCTGCTGGACGGTCTTCGGCACGCCGCCGTTGAGCCCCGCGAGGACGTGGACGGCGTCGTTGCCCGAGCTCAGGAAGACGCCCCGCCACAGGTCGGCGACGCGGTAGGCGCGGCCCGGCGCCACGCCGACCAGGCTGCTGCCCTCGCCCACCCCGTCGAGCTCGTGCTCGGTGACGACGTGGCGCATGTCCGCGTCGAGCCGGGGGAGGGCGGTCAGGGCGAAGAGGGACTTGAGCGTCGAGGCGGGCGGCAGCCGCCGGTGCGCGTTCCGCGCGGCGAGCACCTCGCCCGTGGCGGCGTCGGCCACGACCCACGACAGGGCGGACACGTCGCCGGGCAGGCCGGGCGCGCCGCGGTTCGGCCGCACCTGGGTGCCGGGCCGGTCGAGCAGCGTGGACGAGTACGCGGGGAGCGGCCCGGGAGGCGCCGGTTCGGCCGGGACCTCGGTGGCCGAGACCGGTGAGGACAGGAGGACCAGGGCCCCGATGGTGAGGGCGGCGGTGCGTACGGATGAGGAACGCGGAAGGTGCCTGATGACCATTCAGCCACCGTAGGAGCGCCGCCGGGAGTCCGCAGATCGGCTTGGCCCGGCTGGAGGTATCGCACCGTCAGTCGGGCGTATCGGGTGGTCACTTCGGTGGCGTCCGGGGGCGGGGCCGAGCCCCGGCGCCGAAGCGGTGCTCCGGCGCCGGGAGGCGGACCCGTCAGGCGGGAAGGTGCTTCTCGATGGCGGCGACGACCTCGGGGGCGTCGGGCTCGGTACGGGGCCCGAAGCGAGCGACGACCTCGCCGTCGGCGTCGACCAGGAACTTCTCGAAATTCCACCGGATGTCGCCGGTGTGCCCCTCGGCGTCGGCGGCCTGGACGAGCTTGGCGTACAGCGGGTGCCGCCCGTCGCCGTTGACGTCGACCTTCTCGGTCATGGGGAAGGTCACGCCGTACGTGGCCGAGCAGAACTCGGCGATCTCCTCGGACGTACCGGGCTCCTGCCCCATGAACTGGTTGCAGGGCACGCCGAGCACGCTGAACCCACGCGAGGCGTACTGCTCGTGCAGCCGCTCCAGACCCGCGTACTGCGGGGTGAGCCCGCACTTGGAGGCGACGTTGACGACGAGGACGGCCTTGCCCAGGTACTGGGAAAGGCCGGCAGGGCCGCCCTGAAGGCTCTCGATCTCTACTGCGTCGTAGACAGACATGCCAGCGACCCTACGACACGGCCCGCCCCACCTGACGGCGCCCCGTCAGCCCCTGGACCGAGCGCCGCGTGCCGGACTCAGCCCGTCGTCCAGCGGACCAGGGCGAGAATGATGCCGGCCAGGGAGCCGAGAGCCATGAGAAGGCCCATCGCAATCGTCAGGGCCTCGAACTTGCTCGTTTTCTCCGACTCGATCCGCTTGGTGTCCTCTTCGAGTTTCTCCAGGCGGCTCTGCAGCTTGTCCACGGCGAACATCTCTCTGAGGTGTTTCATCTCCCTCATGAGGGACGTGTTCTCTTCCGATTCCTTCTCGATCCTGGTCGACAGATCCTTTTCCTTCTCGGCGCGTTCGTCCAGCACCTTGAGGAGATGTTCTTGCATCTCGGGGTCCGTCACCGTGTTGATGACTTCCTGGCGGAAGCTCCGTACCTGCTCCGTCGGGCGCAGTGCGTTGATGCGCTCCAGGATCAGGGCCTTGCGCTCCAGCAGGATGGGGAGAATTCCCACCTCGATGTGGGCTTCGGCTTCGTTGCGCACGATGATCGCGCCCATGTTGGCGGTCATCTTCATCTTCAGCACGCCGAAGGAATCGGGGTGGTCGATGGCGTGGTTGACGGTGACGAGTGTGGTCTGGAGTTCTTCCAGGCTCTGCGCCTCGATCTTCTCCCGGGTGAGGCCGAGCTTCTCCAGTTTCGGCTCGAACATCCTTTCTGCGGCCTGTTCGGTCGGGTCGGTGACGAACTGCGCTCGTTCCGCACGTGCCATGGCCCTGTCCCCCTGCCGGCTCCCGCTTTCGGGCCGTCAGCATGACACCTGCCGTGCGATGGGCTGAGGGCTTTGACGCGAATGCCGGGGGTCACTGTTCCGTTCGGTGCAGGAGGCCCCTGGCGATCAGGTCCGTCGTGAGGGACACCGCCATCGCCTGGATCGCCATCAGGGCGATGAGGACGAAGAGTTGCACCGCCCCCGCCAGCACCGGTGACGCCCCGCCCAGCAGCATGCCCACGAAGGCGCCGGGGAGCGTGACCAGGCCCACCGTGCGGGTCTGGTCCAGGCCCGGCAGGAGCGCGTCGGACGCCGCCGGGCGGATGACCTCCATGCGGGCCTCCCTGGCCGGCAGGCCCAGTGCCAGACCCGCCTCGAACTCGCCGTACCGGGTGTGGAGTTCGTCCAGGGCGCGGCGGCCTGCCAGGACCGTCGCCGTGAGGGCCCCGCCGATCAGGATGCCCGTCACCGGGATCATGGCGATGCCCCGCACCGGCAACAGGCCCGCGAGCGTCAGGCCGGTGACCACGGGGACGACCGGGCCCGCGATCGGCAGTGCCGCCCACCACCACGTGGCGTTCGGCGTGATGCGGCGGCCGGCCGTGCGGGTCGCCACGGCGAACATCAGCAGGAGGAACGCGTACAGAGCCGCCGTGTGGTGCACCACCCACCCGATGGCGAGGGAGACGACGGCCAGTTGGGCGGCCGCCCGGACCCCCGCGACGAGGATCTCGCGCGCCCTGCCGCGCGACCCGTCCGGGGCGAGGCGGAAGACGGCGGCTGTCGTGGCGGCTGCCAGGAGCAGCGCGAGCAGGGCCACGGCGAGCGCCGTGTCGACCGGCAGGAGGGCCTTGGCGGCGAGTTCACGCACGCGTTCACCCTAGATCGTGTCACCGTCGGAGCGCGGCCCGCCTCGCATGAGGCGTTGACGCCCACCCGTAGCACCCGCACTGTCCTGGAAGCAGTCGGTGCCCCCTGGGACGGCCGGTGCTCGACCTGTAACGATGTGGCAGGTAAGACGTGAAGAGAAAGAAGGGCTGAAGTCATGGCGCAGCAGGTGCAGGGCGTGATCGCACGCGCGAAGGGCGAGCCGGTACGCATCGAGACGATCGTCGTCCCCGACCCGGGCCCCGGAGAAGCCGTGGTGAAGGTCCAGGCGTGCGGGGTCTGTCACACCGATCTGCACTACCGCGAGGGCGGTATCAACGACGACTTCCCGTTCCTGCTCGGGCACGAGGCCGCGGGCGTCGTCGAATCGGTCGGCGAGGGCGTCACCGAGGTCGCCCCCGGCGACTTCGTGATCCTCAACTGGCGAGCGGTCTGCGGCCAGTGCCGTGCCTGCCTGCGCGGCCGCCCCCAGTACTGCTTCGACACGCACAACGCCCAGCAGAAGATGACCCTCACCGACGGCACCGAGCTGTCCCCGGCGCTCGGCATCGGTGCCTTCGCCGAGAAGACCCTGGTCGCGGCCGGCCAGTGCACCAAGGTCGACCCGGAGGCCTCGCCCGCCGCGGCCGGCCTCCTCGGCTGCGGCGTGATGGCGGGCATCGGCGCCGCCATCAACACCGGCAACGTGGGCCGTGGCGACTCCGTCGCCGTCATCGGCTGCGGCGGCGTCGGCAACGCCGCGGTCGTCGGAGCCGGCCTCGCCGGGGCCGCGCGCATCATCGCCGTGGACATCGACGACAAGAAGCTGGAGACGGCCAGGGGCCTCGGGGCCACGCACACCGTCAACTCCCGCTCGACCGATCCCGTCGAAGCGGTGCGCGAGCTGACCGGCGGCAACGGCGCCGACGTCGTCATCGAGGCGGTCGGCCGCCCGGAGACGTACCGGCAGGCGTTCTACGCCCGTGACCTCGCGGGCACGGTCGTCCTCGTCGGCGTACCGACGCCCGAGATGAAGATCGAGCTCCCGCTGCTCGACGTCTTCGGGCGCGGCGGCGCGCTCAAGTCGAGCTGGTACGGCGACTGCCTGCCGTCCCGCGACTTCCCGATGCTCATCGACCTCTACCGGCAGGGCCGCCTGGACCTGGACGCGTTCGTCACCGAGACGATCGCCCTGGAGGACGTGGAGAAGGCCTTCGAGCGCATGCACCACGGCGACGTCCTTCGTTCGGTGGTGATGTTCTGATGGCGGCGGAGACGACGGCCACCGGCGGGGCCGGGGCGCGCATCGACCACCTCGTCACCTCGGGTACGTTCTCGCTGGACGGCGGCACCTGGGACGTCGACAACAACGTGTGGATCGTGGGCGACGACGAGGAGTGCGTCGTCATCGACGCCGCGCACGACGCCGACGCCATCGCGGCCGCGGTGGGGGAGCGGCGGCTCGTCGCGATCGTCTGCACGCACGCCCACGACGACCACATCGACGCGGCCCCGGCGCTCGCCGCCGCCACGGGCGCGCCGATCCTGCTCCACCCCGCCGACGCGGAGCTGTGGAAGATGACCCACCCCGACCGGGCCCCGGACGGGGAACTCGCCGACGGGCAGGAAGTGACCGTCGCGGGCACGGTCCTGAAGGTGCTGCACACACCGGGCCACTGCCGGGGCGCGGTCAGTCTGTACGCCCCCGCGCTCGGGACCGTCTTCACCGGCGACACGCTCTTCGCCGGCGGACCGGGCGCGACGGGCCGTTCCTTCAGCGACTTCCCGACCATCGTGGAGTCCATCAAGGAGCGCCTGCTGACCCTGCCGCCGGAGACGGTGGTGCGCACCGGGCACGGTGACAGCACCTCGGTCGGCGCCGAGGCGCCCCACCTGGAGGAGTGGATCGCCCGGGGACACTGACGGACGCTGACGCCCCGTCGCTTCTCCCGGCGTACGTCTCAAGGCCCCGCGCGGTTCGCCGCGCGGGGCCTTGAGACGTACTGGCCCCGCTCCGCAATCTTCGATAAGTTAGGCAAGGCTTACCTAATGGAGGTTGAGGATGGGTGTCCGTCACAGCAGCACGGCCGTGCCCACAGCGGCGGCACGCGCGCGATCAGTGCTTGCCACCGCCTGGTCCTGCGCGGTGACCACGGAGATCGGCAGGGACGAACTCGTGGGCGCGCACTCCGTCACCGAGGACGGCAGGATCCGGCTGTCCCCGCCCGAGGACAGCGCGCTCGCCGCCGCCGTCATCTGCGCGCCGCGCGGCGAACCGTCCACGCTGGTCGAGTTCACCGACGTCGCGCCGGTGCCGCTCAGGGACCGCATCCGCGCGCGGCTGTGGCTCTCCGGGTCCCTCGCGTACGACGGGCAGGACCTCGTCTTCGAGCCGACCTGCGCCGTGCTGCAGGAGTCCAGCGGCGAGCGCCAGGGCGTCGAGCTCGACGAATTCGCGCTGACGGTGCCCGATCCGCTCGCCGAGGCGGAGTCGCGGCTGCTCACCCACCTCGCCGACGCCCACCCGGACGCCGTCGAACAGCTCACCCGGCTCATCGGCCCCGACAGCCTCCAGGGCGTGGTGCGGGTCCGCCCGCTCGCCCTCGACATGCACGGGATCTCCCTGCGTCTGGAGCGCGCCCGCGGCCAGGCCGACGTCCGGCTGCCCTTCCACCAGCCCGTCGACGACATCACCCAGGTGACGGAGTGCATGCACGCCCTCCTCATGCGCGCCCGCCTCTCAACCACGCGGCGCGGACGGCCTGTCGGCGGCTGACCCCATCGACCGCAGGGCCAGCAGGAGAACACCGATGTCGTCCAGGAAGATGGGGTCCGGCAGCAGGTCCGCGGGGAGTACGAGATAGGCGATGGCCGCCCAGAACACCCACTGGCGCTCGATGGGAAGGCCCGCTCTGAGGAGGGCGCGGCGGGTGCGGACGAGCCGGACGAGCAGCGCGATCGCGACGGCGAGCGTCACGGCGACCAGGACGGCGGCGCAGACGAGGAGAACGGTCAGTTCCGTGCTCATGTCCACGCACAATATCGAGCGCGGCGGCGTACGTCGCGCAGGCATGATGGCGGGGTGACAGCACAGCCGAATCCCACGCACCCCGCCATGTCGTCCGCCTCGTCCGACCCGTCCGTCACGCCCGCGCGGCCCGTCGAGCCCGTGCAGGCCCTGATCGTCGTCGACATGCAGTCCGCCTTCGTGGGCGGCGACGGCGCCGTGCCCCACGCCGACCGTCTCCTCGACCGGGTCCGCGATCTGCTGGCCAGGGCCCGCGAGAGCGGCGCGCTCGTCGTCCAGTTGCAGAACGACGGCGAGCCCGGCACTCCTGACGAGCCGGGCACGCCGGGCTGGGAGGTCCACCTGCCCGTCGACACGGACCGCGGCGAGATCCTCCTGCGCAAGACCGTCGACGACGGCTTCGAGGAGTCCCGGCTGGAGGAGCTGCTGCGCGAGGCCGGTGTGAAGGAACTGGCCGTGTGCGGCGTGATGTCGGAGATGTGCGTCAGCGCGACGGCCCGTGGCGCTGTCGAACGGGACTTCCGCGTCGTCCTGCCGCACGACGCGCACGGGACGTACGACATCCCGGCGGCCGAGGGCTTCAGCGACGTGGTGCCCGCCGCGACGGTCTCGCGGGTGGCCGAGTGGGCCCTGGGCGACGAGGTCGAGGTCGTGGCGAGGGCCCGCGACGTCGTCTTCAGCAAGCCGTAGCGGCAAGGGGGCGTGGTGGAGACGGCGGCTTTGGCGGTGTCGGTGGTGGCGCTGATGGTGTCCGGCCTGGTGTCCCTGCGGCAGTTGAGGCTGACACAGCACGCGAACACCCTGCCCGTCCTGGTCGACCTCTTCCGGGAGCACCGCAGCGAGCGGCTCGCGCGGGCACGGCACTTCGTGCACGCGGAACTCCCCGGACGTGACCTGTCCTCGGGCCTGGCCGGGCTGCCGCAGGACGAGCAGGAACTGGTACGCGACCTCGCCTGGTACTACGACAACCTCGGCGCCCTCGTCGCGCACGGGGTCGTCGACATCGAACCCGTCTCCGGCTATCTGGGCGGCTCGGTGATCTCGGTGTGGGAGAGCATGGAGCCTCTGGTGGCGGTGGAGCGGGCGTACCGGGCGAACAATTCCCTGCCCGATCCCAACCGTTGGCAGGAGTACTTCGAGAACCTCTACCACCTGGTCCGCGAGCTGCCCGCCGAGCAGGCCCGTGCGCAGGCACGGCACTGGCGGCTGTCCCGTCCGTGAGACGGGAGGGGGCGGCGGGGCCGTGGGGCCGGACCCGGGCTCTTCAGCTCGCGCAGGGTCACGATGACGGTGAATCCGAGTCCTTCGTGGGCCGGGACGCGAGGCGGCCCTGATGTCCTGTGGCGGCTGTGACGCTAGCGTCTTGCCGCATGACACATCGACGGCGCGGTGAGACGACACGCAAGAGGCTCACGACGGTCTCAAGGACAGGGAGGGCGCGGCGACTTGGGCGCGCGGCGGTCGTGTCCGCCTCGGTGGTGGCCGCCCTGGCGGTCGCCGTTCCCTCGGCCGGTGCGCGTGGCGGGGCCACGGTGGCCTCGGCGGCCCCGGAGTGCGGCGCGGCGCGCGCGGCGGTCGTCGCGTCGCTCGACGCCCTCAGGGAGCGCCACGGCGTGCCCGGCGCCGCCGCCGAAGTGGCCGGCGGGCGCTGCGGCACCTGGCAGGTCGCCCGGGGCACCGCCGACCTGGACACCGGGCGCCCGATGAGCGCGGGCGACCGCCTGCGGATCGGCAGCGCCAGCAAGACGTTCACCGCCGCGGTCGTCGTACAGCTCGCCGCGGAGGGGCGGGTCGGGCTCGACGCCCCGGTCGAGCGCTATCTGCCGGGGCTGATCCGGGGCAACGGCTACGACGGCCGCAGGATCACCGTGCGTCAGCTGCTCCAGCAGACCAGCGGGCTGCCCGACCACGTCGACACGATCGCCGCCGAGCCCCTGGCGAAGTGGCGGTACCGCCACTTCGAGCCGCGCGAGCTGGTCGGCATCGCGCTGAAGATGCCGCACCCGAAGACGTCCCCGGGGCGTGAGTGGCACTACTCGACCACCAACTACGTCCTCGCCGCGCTCCTCGTCGAGCGGGTCACCGGGCACGGCATCGAGACGGAGGTGACCCGCCGGATCATCGAGCCGCTGGGCCTGCGCGACACGTACTGGCCGGGCGACGAGACCCGCATCCGGGGGCCGCACTCCCGCAGCTACTTCACGGAGGCGGACGCGGAGACGGAGGCGGATTCGGACGCGGAGACGGACAGGGACGCTGAGGTGGACGCGGGCGACGCCGGGCCCGCGGGTGCCGGTTCCGCCCGCCTCGACGGCACCAAGTGGAACCTCACCTTCGGCGGCGCGGGCGGCGCGCTGGTCTCCACGCCCGCCGACGTCGACCGCTTCTACCGCGCCCTCCTCGGCGGCAAGCTGGTGCCCGCGCGGTGGCTCGCCCAGATGAAGCGCTCCGTCCCCGCCGACCCGGACCGGCTCTGGCCCGGCGCCCGCTACGGTCTCGGGCTGATCTCCACCCCGCTGGAGTGCGGAGGCCGGTGGTGGGGGCACGGCGGGACGGTGCCCGGCGGCCACCGGGCGCTCGGCGCGGTCGGCCCGGACGGCCGCAGCGTCGCGCTCGCCCTCAACCAGGTGCCCCTCACCAAGCCGGGCGAGCGGGACTTCCGGGCGGTCGTGAACACGGCGCTCTGCGCCGGCCGCTGAGACGTCGGAGCGCCGGCCGCTAGAGCGGCAGCGCGCACACCGCGATCGGTGCCGCGAACGGCTCATCCACCAGGGTGAGCCCGCCGCTGCGCCGGTCCACGCGGAACACGCTCACCGAACTCGACTTCTGGTTCGCGGTGAACAGCAGTTCCTGCGACGGCGAGAACGCGAGCTGGCGCGGGAAGTCGCCGCCGACGTCGACCGTGTCGAGCAGCCGCAGCCGGGCGCCGTCGTCCTCGATCGCGTACCGCGTGATGCTGTTGTGTCCCCGGTTGGCGAGAAAGGCGAACCGCCCCTCGCGCGTCACCACGATCTGCGCCGGATAACTGGTGCCCTCGCCGGTGCCCGTCGACTGCGGTTCGCCCGGTGTGAGACGGCCCGTGCCGGGGTCGTACGCGCAGACCACGACCGTGTTGTCCAGCTCGTTGGCGAGATACGCGTGGCGGCCCGAGGGGTGGAAGGTGAGATGGCGGGGTCCCGCGCCGGGGCGCAGGCCCGCGTACGACACCTGCTTGAGCTTTCCCGCCTTCTCGTCGAGGCGGTACGTGTAGACGGTGTCGTTGCCGAGGTCGACGGCGAGGACGTGGCGGCCGTCCGGCGACGTGATGATCTGGTGGGCGTGCGGGCCCGACTGGCCGGGGCCCGGCGGGGGAGCGGAGTGCGTGACGAGGTCGGTCCGCTCGCCCAGCGCGCCCGACGCGTCGACGGGGTGGACGGCCACGCTCCCGGAGCCGTAGTTCGCGCTGAGCAGCCAGCGGCCCCCGGGGTGCACGGACAGATGGCAGGGCGCCGCGCCGCCGGTGTCACGCGTGCCGAGGACCTCGTGCTCGCCGGAGGACGAGAGCGCGACGGCGGTCACGCCGCCCTTCTCCCGTTCGTCGACCGCGTACAGCGTGCGGCCCGAGGGGTGCGGCGCCAGATACGAGGGGTCGGGGACGCCGGTGAGCGTGCCGGTGCCGGTGATGCGTCCGCTGGCGTCGTCGTACGTCGCCAGGCCGATGCCGGAACCCCCGCCCTCTTGTGAGGTGTACGTCCCCAGGAACAACTGCCCTTGCCGGCGCGGTCGGTGGGCGGCCGAGGAGGCGGAGTCCTGGCGGGCCCGCGCCGCGCGTTCCCCGTCCGGCGGGCCCGGCGACGCGCAGGCCGAGGCGGACGACACCGCGCCGACGGCGGCCGCCCCCGCCAGCGCGCCGAGGAACCGACGCCGCCCCAGCCCGTTCCCGGACGCCTCGACCGACCCTGCTCCGTTGTTCATGGCTGCACCTCGTGCGTCGGTGGTGACGGATGTGGCAGACACAGTGTCCCGTACGCGCGTGCGGCGGCAAGGGTGCCGGGGCGGGAGCCTTCACCGGGCTCTCGCCTGCCGGGGCGGCTGGGGCAGGAGCTGATATCGGCCAACAAAGGTACGCAGTATGCCAAGTTGACCACGGAGAGCCACCGCTCTTATACCGTGTGCGAGCGGTTGATCCCGACCGTGCGGGGTGCGCGGCCGACGCGCGCCGTGCCGAACATGCCGACACGCACAAGGAGTTGCCGAGTGGACCACAGTCCTGTGATCCGGATCCGTACCGTTCTGGCCGCGCTCGGCGTCGCCACCGTCATGGTGGCCGCGCCCGCCGCGAGCGCCACGGCGTCCACGGCTCCGGCGTCCACGGCGTCCGGGGCCGCGGCGCACGACGTGTGCACGGGCGAGTTCCAGGGCGATTCCCGCCTCGGTCCGGACCGGCTGCCCAAGAAGTGGGAGCGTCCCGTCGGCCCGCTCCTGAAGAACTGGAAGCGGACCGGGAAGCTCTCGCCGAAGGCCTTCCTGAAGAAGTACTGGGAGGGCCCGGCGGACACCGGCAGCTGGAAGTACCCGCCCAACGACGGCTTCGACACCGTCAACGGCCGGGTCGACAAGCATCCGGAACTCCTCCAGGAGGGCGAGGAGTTAGACCGCTTCGGCTCCGAGTACGGTTCGTACCTGGCGCCCGCCGGGGACGCGTACGCACAGCGCGCGCTGCCCCCGCAGAACCTCAACACGCGTGACGCCGCCTTCGCCTGCGACTATCGGGTGTACCAGGTGGCCAAGCCGTTCGTCGTCTGGCAGGGCGGCATCGCCCCCTGGTTCGAGCAGCCCGGCGGCGGTCAGCAGATCAAGCTCGACCCGATCTTCCTGAACCCGGGCGAGGGCCAGCGGCTCAATGTGAAGTGGCTGCTGGACAACGGTTACCTCGAACCCGCGAACGACTGAAGGGCCGAACGACCGGCCGTTGGGGGTTGACACCGTGGACGTCCGAGAACTGGCGGCGGCGCTGCGCGCCGCCCGCGTGTCCGACGGCTACTACTGGATCGAGGGCGTCCACGAACCGACTCCCACACCGACCGACTTCCTCTATCTGCGCAGGATCGAGGACGGGGAGTGGGAGGTCGGAGCGTACGAACAAGGCACGCGCCACCCCTTCGCCCGGCACCAGGACGAGTCGGTCGCCTGCGCCCACCTGATGAGCCAGCTGACCTGAGGACGGCGGGGCCTGACCGCCTCGCCCCTCAGGTGCCGGCCGCGACGACGGCAAGGGCCCAGGCGACGTACGCCGTGTTCACCGCGAGCCGCGCCGCCACGCCCCACGCCGTGTCCAGCCATCGGGTCGCCGAGCCGGTGTGCCGCGCCGCGTCCAGATGGGACACCTGGAAGCCGGTGATCAGCGCGACCGCCGCCCAGCCGCCGGCCACGCGCGTCACGGAGGCGAACAGCAGTCCGGCGACGGCCAGTTCGGCCAGGGCGCTCACCGCGACGATGATGGCGGGGGAGGGCAGCCAGACGGGGACCAGGGTGCGGAAGTACGCGGGGAACGCGAAGTGGGCGAGGGCCGTGCAGAACAGGAAGACGGCGAGGGCGAGGGCCGGGGTGGCAGAGGTGAACGTGGGCATCCGGCGATGATCGACGCGAGCCGTGGGCGCCGTATTGAACAGAACGCTCGCGGCACGGCAACCGGCCCGGCGCCCTTCGGAGCTGTCGCGCGCGGCGTCGCCGTCACCGCCACGAGGAGCCGAGCCGTCGCCGTCACCGAGGACGCCGTCGTCTTCACGGAGTCCCGCGCGTACGAGGTCGCCCGGCACCGGCACCCCGCCTGGAAGCTCGTCCTGCCCGACGGCGGCCACGCGCGAGTGGGGGAGCGGGCGGGCGCGGGCGTCCTGGTGCCGCCGCAGTACACCCACACGTGCGCCACGTCGTCCGCCTTCGTGGCCGCCCTCCTCGAACCCTGGTGCGTGCGGGCGAGCCCCGCCGGGCCGACCTGGCTGGACCGCCGGACCGTACGACGGCTTCTCGCCGCGGCCCGCGACGGCGCGGGCCCGGACGCGGAGGCCCTGCGCACCGAACTGGTCGCGCTGACCGGTCCTGCTCCCGTCGTCGACCCCCGAATCCCCCAGGCCGTACGCGCGTCCGCCCGCGCCACCCGCATCGACACCGTCGCCGCGGACCTCGGGCTGTCCCCGGCCCGGCTGCGCGCCCTGATCGCGACGGAGGTGGGCATTCCGCTGAGCACGCTGCGGCAGTGGCGGCGGCTGCGGGCCGCCGTCGCCGCGCTGGTCGACGGGAGCGGCACGGGCGGCATCGCCGGGGCCGCCGCCGACGCGGGCTTCGCGGACCAGGCGCATCTGACCCGCGCCGTCCGCCGGTTCGCGGGGCGCACCCCGGGATCGCTGCGACGGCCCTGAGTTGACCCTCACGTCGCGTCAGGCTCCAGGCTGTACGACGACGAAAGGCGAGGTCCATGAGTTACACCGTCGGGCAGGTCTCCGGCTTCGCGGGGGTCACCGTCCGTACCCTCCACCACTACGACCGCGCGGGGCTGCTCACGCCCGGCGAGCGGAGCCCGGGCGGCTACCGCCTCTACGGCGAGGCCGACCTGGCCCGCCTTCAGCAGATCCTCTTCTACCGCGAGCTGGGCTTCGCCCTCGACGAGATCGCCGAGATCCTGGCCGACCCGCAGGCCAACGCCCTCGACCAGCTCAGGGCCCGGCGCCGGACGCTGCGCGAGCAGATCGACAAGCTGGAGCGCCTGGTGACGGTCGCCGAGCGCGCCATGGAGGTCCAGCAGACCGGGGTGCGCCTGAGTCCGCAGGAACGGTTCGACGTGTTCGGCGAGATCACCTTCGATCTCAGCTACGCCACCGAGGCGGAACTGAAATGGCAGGACAGCGAGGGGCATCGGACGGCGATGAAGAGCGCCGCCGAGCACTCCAAGGAGGACTGGGCGCGGCTCATGGGGGAGGCCGCGCGCTGGCGGGAGGACCTCCTCGCCGCCCACGACGCGGGAGAGCCCGCGGAGGGGGCGCGGGCCCGGGAACTGGCCGAGGCGCACCGGCTCCACATCGCCCGCTGGTTCACCCCGTGCCCGCCCGAGATGCACCTGCGCATCGCGGACGACTTCGTCGACGACCCACGGGCCTTCGCCCTCGTCGTGCCGCCGTCCCGCCAGCGGCCGGGACTGGCCGCTTATCTGCGGACGGCGATAGCGGCGAATGCCCGGGTCAGGGCGGACGCCGACGAGCGCTCCGAGGGCGGCTCGGACCCTCGGGACGGCTGCGAACACGGATACGAACATCGAGTGAACCCTCACCCTGGACCTGAGGTTGAGGGTCCTGTGCGAGACGGCTCCCCACCCGACGGACGCGCCGGCGCATCCGACGGCCCCGACCGCCCGTGCGACGGACCTGGCTCCCGCCGCGAACCCGAAGGAAAGCGATGACCCGCATCCTCATCACCGCCGCCGGTTCGTACGGCGATGTCGCCCCCTACACCGGCCTGGGCGTCCGGCTCCGCGAGGCCGGGTACGACGTCGCGCTCGCCACCCACGGCACCTTCGCGCCGCTCGTCGAGGCAGCCGGGCTGAGGTTCCGCGAGGTGCCCGGCGACGTGGACACCGGGCATCGCGCGGGCGGGCGCAAGGAGCTCCTGCGGGCTGCCGCCGCCTTCGTACGCGACTTCGGGAGCGGCCTGGCCGACGCCGCCGTGCGGGGCGCGGACCTGCTGGTGCTGTCCACCACCACGGCGCCGCTCGGCTGGCACCTGGCCGAGGCACTGCGCGTCCCGGCGATCGGCGCGTATCTCCAACCGGCGCACCCGACACGGGCCTTCCCGCCGGCCGTCGGAGGCACCCGTTCGCTCGGCGGTCCCGGCAACCGTGCCCTGGGGCGGTTCTCCCTGCGGATGGTCGATCGCGTCTACACCGACGCGGCGCGGGACCTGCGGATCCGCCTCGGACTCGCGCCCGCCGCGCCCAGGGCCGTCCGGGCCCGCCAGGAACGCGCGGGCTGGCCGGTGCTGCACGGCTTCAGCCCGGCCGTCGTGCCGCGCCCAGCGGACTGGCGCCCCGGGCTCGACGTCGTCGGCAACTGGTGGCCGCACCACGACCCGGCCACCCCGCTTCCGGCGGAGCTGGACGACTTCCTGCGGGCCGGACCGCCTCCGGTGTTCATCGGGTTCGGCAGCATGGCCGCCGGCGACGGCGAGCGGCTCGGCGGGATCGCGGCGCAGGCGCTCCGCGCGGCCGGGCTGCGCGGTGTGCTCCAGACGGGCCGGGCCGGACTCGCCGCGTCCGGCGACGACCTCCTCACCGTCGGCGAGGTGCCGCACGCCCTGCTCTTCCCCGAGGTCGCGGCCGTGGTGCACCACGCGGGCGCGGGCACCACGGCGGCGGGGCTGCGGGCCGGGGTGCCCGCCGTGCCGGTGCCGGTCACCGCCGACCAGCCGTTCTGGGCCGGCCGTCTCGCGGCCCTGGGCGCGGCGACCGCCCCGGTCCCGTTCGCGGAACTGACGGCGCCCCGGCTCGCGGAGGCGCTGGGCCGCGTGGTCGGTGAAGAGGCGTACGCACGGTCCGCGAGGGAACTCGCCCGGACGCTGGCCGCCGAGGACGGCGCGGGACACGTCCTGAAGGCGGTCGAGCGGCTCGCCTGACCGCGCTCGCGACCGACCGCCTTGTCCCCGCTCAGGGTGGCCGCCGTCTCAGCGGGCCATGTTCTCTCCCTGCCCCGCCGCACGCTCCCCGTGAGGCGCGGGCACGCCGCCGCTCACCCGCGTCGCACGATCGCGCAGCGGCAGCAGCAGCGGGGTGGCCAGCATGAGGAGACCGGCCAGGGCGATCGCGGCGCGGACGCCCGTCACCGCCGCGAGCAGCCCCCACAGGGCGGTTATGGCGGCGATGGAGGCCTTGCTGCTGACCGACCAGGCGGTCAGGGTGCGCGCCACCCGGTCCTGCGGGGTCAGTTCCAGGCGCTGGGTCGCGAGCACCGGGTTGAACACGGCCGAGCAGGTGATGAGCCCGAACTCCACGCCCATGACCAGCACGAGCCCGCCGGCGCCGTGGCCGACGAAGGCCAGACCGACGGGCCAGCACACGCGCAGCACACCGGAAGTGAGCAGGACCCGGCGCTGCCCGAACCGCGCGACGAGGCGACGGGACAGCCGCGAGCCGGCCAGACCGCCTGCGCAGGGCACCGCGAAGGCGAGGGCGTACTGCCAGGGCGCGAAGCCGAGCGGGCCGAGCATGAGGACGGCCATCAGCGGCGTCACCGCCATGATCAGACCGTTGACCAGCACGGCGTTCAGGAACAGCGGGCGCAGCGCCGCATGGCCCAGGATGAACCGCCAGCCGTCGAACACGTCACCCGCGCGCATCCGCGGCGCCGCGCCGGAGCGCACCGGGTGCGGCTCCGTGCCGCCGATCGCGCGGATCCCCGCGGCGGACAGCAGATAGCTGACCGCGTCGGCCACCACGGTCGTCACGGGACCGAACAATCCGATCGCGGCTCCGCCGAGCGGCGGCCCGAGCATGGTCGCCGTCCAGGTCGTGGACTCGAACCGGCCGTTCGCGACGAGCAGGTCCTCCGGGCGTACGAGCGACTTGAGGTACGCGCCGCTCGCCGCGCCGAACGTGATGTCCGCCGCGGCGACCACCACCGACACCACCAGGAGCTGTGCGAAGCCGAGCAGCCCGACAGCGAACGCCGCGGGCACGCTCAGCAGGGCCGCGCACCGCACCAGGTCCATGGCCACCATGACCGGCCGCTTGCGGCGGAACTCCACCCACGGCCCGAGCGGAATCGCCGCGACCGCGCCCACGGCGAGCCCCGTGGCGGCCAGTACCGCCACCTCGGTCGTCCCGGCGTGCAGCACCAGGATCGCGACCAGCGGGAACGCGTCGAAGGCCAGCCGCGTGCCGAACGCGCTGACCGCGTACGACGCCCAGAGCCATCCGAACGGTCGCCCCAGCGACCGTCTCCCCGGTCGGTCCCCCATGCCGTGTGCTCTCCTCGCCGTCGTCGCCGGGCGACCCCGTGTCGCCCCGCGCCATCCAAGCGACTGACCTGGCCCCGATCAAACAACCGGACCCCCTCGGAGCCACAACCGTGGGTTGTGCGTCCGGGGAGAGCGCACGTCTAGGGTGGCCGCCATGGATCTCGATGCTGTGCGGGCCTTCGTCGCCGCCGCGGACGCGGGCCAGTTCCAGGGCGCCGCCGTGGACCTGTCGATCACCCAGCAGGCCGTCTCCAAGCGCATCGCCGGGCTGGAGAAGCACCTCGCGGTGCGGTTGTTCACCCGGACCGCGCGCGGCGCACGGTTGACCATCGACGGTCAGGCGTTCCTGCCGCACGCCCGCGCCCTCCTCCAGGCAGAGGAGCGGGCGGCCGCCTCCGTACGGCCCGGCAGCCGTGCCCTGCGCGTCGACGTGATCGGCCGCAGGCTCGCGCCGGCCGGGCTGCTGCGCGGCTTCCACCGCGCGAACCCCGACACCCCGCTCGACGTCGTGACGCTGTTCGACGTCGAGGCCGCCGTCCACGCGGTGCGCTCCGGCACGATCGACGCGGCGTTCCGGGCCGTCACCCAGCCCGTCGGCCGGCTGCCCGACGGCGTCGAGGCCGCCCGGGTCCACGACGAGCCGATCCAGCTCCTCACCGGCCCCGGCCACGCGCTCGCCGGGGCCCGCTCGGTCACCCCCGCCCAGCTCGCCGGGCACCGGATCTGGATGCCCGGCATCGTCAGCGGAACGGAGTGGGCCGCCTACTACGACGAGCTCGCCGCCGCGTTCGGGCTGACCATCGAGGTGACGGGGCCGGACTTCGGCACCGAGCCGCTCCTCGACACCATCGCGGAGACCCCGGGCCTCGCCACCTTCGTCGGCGAGCAGACCCGGCTCGTCTGGCCCGCCGACGACGACCTGCGCCGCATCCCCGTGCACGACCCGACCCCGGTCTACCCGCACTCCCTGATCTGGCGCGACGACAACCCGCACCCCGCGCTCGGGGCGCTCCGCGACCATCTGGGCGCCCACGGGGGCGGTGACCACGACGGCGCGACCTGGACGCCCGCCTGGGCGGGGTGACCGTCCGACGGGCGCGGACGGCGACGGGCCGACGGGCGTCGCGGCCCTAGCCCGAGCGGCCGACTGGCGAGGCCGCCGTGCCGCCCGCCTGGGAGAGTTTCGGGCATGAGCGAAAGCGCGTACCTGTACCTGGCGAACCCCCGGATCACCGTGCTCGGCGTCCAGCACGGCACCCCGCCGTTCCGCATCGTGGAGATCGACGGAGAGGTGGTGGGCAAGGCGAAGTCCGTCACGGACGTCCTGGACGCGGCGGCGATGGCGGGCATCACCGTGAAGGACCTGGACGACCCGGACGCCGTGCGCTGGGTGGGCGGCGACAAGTTCACCTGGCAGCCGGGCAAGGACCCGATCGCGGACCTGGGCTGAGTCGACGGGCGGCCCGCCGGCGCGGCCCCGGTCCCCGGACCTCCGCGCTCCAGGTCCTCAGGGGCGCCCGGTGGCCGGTACCTCCTCCCCGGCGGGCACCGGACCCGGCGCCGTACCGTCGCCGAACGGCCGTCCGCCCAGCTCCTCCCGCTGATGCGGCGTCAGCCACCCCGCGAGGTCCGGCCCCAGGGGCACGATGCCGGTCGGGTTGATGCCCGTGTGCACCTGGTAGTAGTGGCGCTTGACGTGGTCGAAGTCGATCGTGTCGCCGAACCCCGGGGTCTGGAACAGATCGCGGGCGTACGCCCACAGCACCGGGTCCTCGGCCAGCTTGTGGCGGTTGCACTTGAAGTGGCCGTGGTAGACGGCGTCGAACCGCACCAGCGTGCAGAACAGCCGGATGTCCGCCTCGGTCAGGGTGTCCCCGACCAGATAGCGCCGGCCGGCCAGCCGCTCGGAGAGCAGCTCCAGACGGCGGAACACCTCGCGGCACGCGGCCTCGTACGTCGCCTGGTCGGGGGCGAAACCGGCGCGGTACACGCCGTTGTTGACGTCGCGGTAGACGCCCTCCATGACGGCGTCGATCTCGTCGCGCAGCGCCTCCGGGTACAGATCCGGGGCGCCGGGCCGGTGCAGGGCCGTCCACTCGGTCGCGAAGTCCAGGGTGATCTGCTGGAAGTCGTTCGTGACCAGCTTGCCGCTCGGCACGTCCACGATCGCGGGGACGCTGACGCCGCCCGGATAGCCTGTCTCCCGCGCCTCGTACGCCTCGCTGAGGAAGCGGATGCCGAGGACGGGGTCGCGGTCGTCCGGATCCAGTGTGAACCGCCAGCTCCGGTCGTCCTGGATCGGATCCGTGACGGCCAGCGACACGGCGCTCTCCAGACCGAGCAGGCGCCGCGCGATGAGCGCCCGGCCCGCCCAGGGGCAGGCGCGGCTCACCACCAGGCGGTAGCGCCCCGCCTCCACGGGCCAGCCGTCCGCGCCGTCG
Source organism: Streptomyces silaceus (assembly GCF_001419745.1). Lineage (GTDB taxonomy): Bacteria > Actinomycetota > Actinomycetes > Streptomycetales > Streptomycetaceae > Streptomyces > Streptomyces silaceus. The sequence goes on from NZ_LIRJ01000058.1 coordinate 42,216, forward strand.
GCCGTGACGCGGTCCGCGAAGTGGCTCTTGGAGCGTTTGAACTCCTTGTGGCCGTACGAGGAGTTGCCCTGGGAGGTGCCGTCCTTCGTCCCGCTCATGACTGGCTGCCCTCCCGCGCACAGGACCGGGCCACCGGGGCGGGCAGCACGGGGCGGCCGGCCCCCTCGCAGGCTCGTGGGGGCGGCGCGAGGTCGTAGATCCGGTCGAGGAGGGCCGCCTCGTTGCCGGCGAGGCCCGCGCGGCGCAGCGCGTCGTCGGCCTCCGCCAGCGGGCCCGCGAGCAGCGAGGCCGCGGCGGCGGGGGAGACCGACGAGGTGTCGGACAGCGCGGCGCGCGCGGTGTGCAGCAGGCGCAAGCAGGCCTGGGCGGCGAGCAGTTCCTCGGACGTCGTGCCGGTCATGTCGAGCGACTCCTCTGCGCTGGGGTGGCGTGAAAGGCATCGGGAGGATGCCACCTCCACTCTCGCGCACGGGTCTGACAATGGCGCCCTACGCGGCCGGGGCGCGGCGGGTGAGCCGCAGGGTGAGGCCGTCCGGCATGAGGGTGAGCCGCTCGGCGACGCGCAGCCGGTAGGCGGGGTCCGCGTGCAGGTCGTAGCGGCGCAGCAGCAGGCCGAGCACCAACGTCGCCTCGTGCAGGGCGAACTGACGTCCGATGCAGGCGCGTGCCCCGGTGCCGAACGGCTTGAACACATGGGCGGGCCGAGCCCGTACCGCCGAAGGGGCGAACCGGTCGGGGTCGAACTCCTCGGGGCGCTCGCCCCACGCCGCCGGGTCGCGGTGCAGCATCGCCGCGAGCACCAGCGCCCACGCGCCCCTGCGCATCGGGTGGACGCCTCCGAGCACGGTGTCCTCGCGGGCCTCGCGGGCGAACCCCGGAGCGGTCGGCCACAGCCGCAGCGACTCGTCGAGCACCCGGCGTACGTAGCGCAGCTTGGCCACCTGTTCGTAGGCGGGTTCTCCTTCGGTGCCCCAGACCTCGTCGACCTCGGCCCGCGCGCGGGC
>NZ_LIRJ01000580.1 GCF_001419745.1 Streptomyces silaceus
CCCCCACACGGGGCGCTGCGCGGTCCGTGGGGGGGGCGGGGCGAAACGTCCTGCACGGGGCAGGGTGTGCCTCAGTCAGATCCCACGATGCCGACCGGCCCGGACATGACGTCGTCACCGAGCTCATCGCCGGTCTGCATCATCGTCTGCGTGCCCGTGCACTTGGCGTCGGAGCAGATGACGACGGTGCGTTGGGTCTCGTTGCGCGCGCCGAAGGCGGCCTCCGGCTTCCCGTCGAGCTCGGCCGTGTGGGAGCAGTACCGCGCCCGCGGGTTCGTCAGCTGTCCGTTGGAGGGGTGCGCCGGGGCCAGCGGCTTCGTCCTCAAGGGAGCACGGGGCCCCCGCCAGGCCAGTCCCCGGCCACCAGCCGCAGCAACCGCCCCCTGTGCGGGGCGAGGACATGGTGGTGCCCGCCCAACGGCAGCACGGAGGAACGGACCCACTGCGCAGGCATCGGCACTCAGGCAGGACACCCCCTCCAGCTCCCGGCCACTGACATCGGCGAGCGCGACGACCGGAGGCGGACCGTTCGTGCCCTGGATGCCGCCGAAGCCGAGCGCGCCCCGCTTCCTGCCGGTCGTGGCGAGCTCCGCCGACTCGCCGGTCATCTGCACGGACAGCGGATACAACACCTCAGGTGGCCGTCGAGGCGGGAGCACGAGCAGCCCAGCGGGCCCTGCACGAGCCGCTTTGAGCAGCTCCGAGCTAGCGCAACCCTTGCCGCAATCCCATGCTCCTGGCCGGCCGAGACGCCGGGGCACGCGGCCCGGACAGTTCCATAGGCGCGGGCGAGGTGACGCAACTCGGACCGTGCCGCCGGCACCGAGAGGACGGTCTCCCAGTAGAGGTGCCACCACAGCCGTACGCGGCCGGGCGCCGACCCGTCGCGTATCCGTCGGCCCCCGGCACGGGCGAAGTGTCCGGAAGCCCGCCCCCCCCCCGCCCGGCACTGACACACTCGACACCGTGGTGATCACCGCGCGCCGGCGGAGGACATGTTGAGCCAGCCGGAACAGCCCTGGCAGCCGGGCCCGAACGATCTGCCCTTCACCACCCACCTGATCAACCCGCACGGCGACCGGCACCTCGGCTTCAACGACGTCGAGAGCCGCTTCTACCGTCTGTGGCAGCACCGCCAGCCCGAGCCGCTCCACACCGGCGACGCGATCCTGCTGCGTCCCAGCGACATCGATCAGATCATCAAGTTCTCCATGATCTGGGTGACGAACCACCCCGCCCTTCCGCGCAGCAGTGACTTGCCGGACGAAGTCGCCGCCGGAGCCAAGGCTGTCGTGCTGCACTTCGCCCAAGCCGCGCAGGCTCCCGCACAACGCCAGGGCGGTCCCTCGGTCCATCGGCCGGCGAATTCCTCCAGGACGTGGCGCTGCCCTTCCTGGCGCGCGGCCTGCCGGGCGAGGACGTCGCGGTCGATGTACGGATCGACCGCGGCGAGGACCAGGCGCTGGAGTTCGGCCGGCTCCAGCGCCTCCACCTCCCACTGCACCGGGCGGGCCGGGTCGAAGCCGTCGCGGTCGGCGAAGGCCGGCCACCGCGGGTCGCCCTGCTTGACCTGCTTGACCTGCTTGACCTGCTTGACCTGCTTGACCTGCTTGACCTGGTTTTGCGGGCAGTTCGTAGGCGCGGACCTGGTCGTAGGTCCGCAGGATCCGCTCGGTCCGGCTCCAGCAGCCCGTGCGCGCGAGCCAGTCCCGCTCGCTGTCCAGTCCCGCTCGCTGTCCAGTCCCGCTCGCTGTCGTGGCCCGAGCAGTCGAAGGGCCCGGCCGGGTGAGCGCGGCCGGGCTCGCACCCGGAGGCGGTGCCCTTGCTTTCGCGGCATCTGCGCCGCCTGCGGCCCACTGCCACCGGCGCGCGAGTACTTGGCATGGTCGGGCAAGTTGCGGTGCGGGGGGATGCCCGGTGAAGCCTTCGGCTTGCCCGCATCGGCATCGTGCAGGGCGCGCCGGGCAGGGAGATGAACCTCGTCCTTGGCGCGAGGAGAGGTGTCGGCACGTTATGCCAACGGGAATCAGGCCCTGGCCTGCGGTGGTCCTCAGGCTCGCCCGGCCGGGCCGGGCCGCTATCCACGCCGGTACCGCTGGTGTGGCTGTCCGTTGAGGACCTGACAGGGGTTGCGGGAAGTCGCTGCTGTCCCCCGTGTGACTCGGCCAAACTCCCGTCCCAGCCAGGGACAGCCGCAGGCCAGCAGCCTGAATGTCACACCGCCCGGCGGCCGTTGTGACATCCGATGGGACATCGGCTGTGACGCGCTCACCACGCGCCGGGCAGGGCGAGACCGGCCGCCGCGACCGGCCTTCCAGAGAGTGCGGGAAGGCCGGCGGGGCCTCGGGGCGGGCTTCACCGCGGCATCCAGAGAGGTCCTCAGGGACCTCTCACGGCATCCAGGTGTCAAGCCGCGACGGCGAGAGGCAGCGGAAAGCCTGCCGTTCATCGAACACCGTGTGAGTGGTGATGCAGTGCCAGAGCTGGCCGATCATGCGGTTGAAGAGATGCCGGAGTGCCTGCAGTGCCAGTCCCCGCGTTCGCGGCGGCGCCGGAAGTAGTCGAGACATCCATCCCGACGCCCGCGGAACCACCACACCGAATCGAACAAGGCCCCTCAGACGCCTTCAAGACTTCCGACGGGAGCGGACACCCCGTATTGGACGTACTCGGCGCCCGCCTGGCGACGGCCCGACCCCTTGTCCTCCAGGTCAGAGCGCATGGCTGAGGGCCGAAGCTACGCACCCCGGTGCGACTCGGGGCGCGACCCGGAAGGCGACCTGGAGCACGACCTGGAGCACGACTTAGAACGCGACCTGGAGCACGACCACCGGTCGCGGCAGGCGCATCTGATCCGTGAGGCGCCTCGTAGGGCGCCTGCTCGCTTGCCACGTGGGCGGGCGGCAGGTCGTGGTGCTTACCACCGCAGGTCAGGCGGTTTACCCGCGTCGGGTATCCGTTTTGGTGTGTCAGTGGCAGGACTCGCGGCCCGGGTCTGCCTCCTGGCGCAGGCAGGCCCGGGAGGGGACACGAGTACCTGAGCACCGGTGCGCTAGAGGCCGGCCTCCCGGTCATGGTGCGGGCCGGGCGGCTGCGGGCGGTGCGCCTGTTGATCGTTCCGGCGCACCGGGTTTGCCTCGGTATCGTTCCGGCTGGCGTAGCGGTCCAGGGGGGGCGGGCCCGGTCGGCTGCCGCGGGTCCGGTCGGCCACTGCGGTGAAGACGGCATCGAGGGGGCGCAGGCATTCGGCGGTGGACGCCTGTCCAGGTGCCGCGCTTCTCCGGCAGGTGCACCCGCTGCGTTCCGGTGTGGATCGTGAAGGCAATCGCGTCGATCATCACCCGGTGATCGCGCCACCGGCCGCCCCGCGTCGGGGCACGGTCCGGCAGTAACGGTTCGATCCGTGTCCGCTGCGCGTCGGTTGACGGCATTCCCGGCCCAACGGCCAGCCGATCCCAACGGGACTGCCTAGCGGTCGAGGGCGTAGGTCATCCCTGCGTCCCATGTGGCCGCATGTCCTGCCTCGTAGGCAGCTTCGTAGCGGTGGTCGCCGATGGCGGCACGGGTCTGCTTCTCGCTGCGTTCCCGTACGGCGACCCATTCGGGCAGCCCGAGCTGCGGCTGGCCCAGTGTGTCCCACAGCTGCTGGGCCAGACCGAGCAGGCGGGCGGCGCGCTCACCAGGGTCCGCGACGGCCGTGGCGGCGGCGATCAGGTCCAGGCACATGGCCACGCCCAAGCGGTCATTCAGCCTCTGCTTGACCTTGAGGATCGCCTGGCCGCGATGGTGCGCCGCTGTGTGGTGGCCTTGGGCCAGATCAGCCCGGGCGAGCAGGTACTCGGCGTAGGCCCGCATCCATACCTCGCCGTACTGCTCGCAGTCGGCGCGCAGGTGCTCAAGGACGGCGACGGCCTTCTCGATCTCGTTGTCGAGGGTGTGCGCGTGGCCGAGGAACAAGGCGGACGCCAGGACCGGGTAGGCCAGTCCGCCCTCGCACCGGTGCCCGTCGAACAGGCCCTTTGCCAGCTCCTTGCCGCGCTGGGTGTCGCCGCTGATCACCGCGGCGAAGGCGAGCATGGCCCGCGCCTCGTCCGCCGCCCCGGTGTCCCCCAGGCACGCGGCCACGTCGGCGCTTTCCACGGCCCGGGCCTTGGCCGACACCGTGTCCCCCAAAGTCGACAGGACCAGCGAGCAGACCCACAGCGCCCGGGCACGCGCCCGGCTCCGTTCGGTGTCCAGAGCCAGGGCCCGCTCCAGGTAGTGAAGTCCCTCCCTGGTGAATCCGCAGCAGTGCCAGAAGAACCACAGTGCCCCGGCCAGTTCCGTGGCGGTCTGCCCTGCCGGCCGGTCCAGGCAGAACTCCAGGGCACTACGCACGTTGTCGAGCTCGGCCGTCAGGTGACCGCACCAGGCGTACTGGTCCGGCCCCAGCCAGGCACTGTCGCCCCGTTGGGCCAGCGCCAGGTAGTGGTCCAGGTGGCGGCGCCGCAGCAGGTCCTCCTCACCCAGCGCGCGCAGCCAGTGGCCGCCGAACTCACGGATGGTGTCGAGCATGCCGAAGCGCTCGCCGTTGCCCGTGGGCTGCCAGGTCAGGATCGACTTCTCGACCAGTTCGTCCAACAGCCCCGGCAGTTCGTCGACGGGCAGCCGCTCGTCCGCGCAGACCTGACGCGCCGCCTGGGCGTCGAAACTGCCCGCGAACACGGAGAGCCGCGCCCACAGGAGCCGTTCCGCGGGCGTGCACCACTGGTGGCTCCAGCCGATCGCGGTGCGCAGCGCCTGATGCCACGGCGGATCGGCGTCGTGCACGGCCTGGCGGTCGTTGCCCAGCACGCCGAACCGGTCGTCGAGACGGTCGGCCAGCTCGGGCACGCTCATGTCGCGCAGCCGGGCCGCGGCCAGCTCGATCGCCAGCGGCAGCCCTTCCAGGCGGCGGCACAGCCGCACGAGATCCGGCCGGTTGGCATCGGTGACGGCAAAGCGCGGCAGGGCTTGCGCGGCCCGCTCGGCCAGCAGCGCCACCGCGTCGTCCGCGGCACCCGCAGTGCCGCCCTCGTCGGGCACCGGCAGCGGGTCGAGCACGACCACCTCCTCGGCGATCAGGTGCAGGGGGCGTCGGCTCGTGGCCAGAATCCGCAGGCCGGGCGCGGCCCGCAGCAAGGACTCCGCCGCCAGGGCGCAGGCGTCGGCGAGGTGTTCGCAGGTGTCGAGGACCAGCAGCGTCTCGCGCTCGGCCAGGTACTCAGCCACCACGTCGATCATCGGCCGGGTGGTCTGGTCGGCCAGCGGCAGTGTCTCGGCGATGACATGCGCGAGCAGCGCGCCGTCCGTCAGCGGCGACAGCTCAACGAACCAGGCCCCGTCCCGGAACTGCCCCTGCACGGCTTCTGCGGTCGCCAGCGCGAGACGGGTCTTGCCCACACCGCCGACCCCGGTCAGGGTCACCATCCGGGATCGCCGGCACACGAGCCGTTCCAGACGTGACAGTTCGACCGCGCGTCCGATCAGACGCGTACGAGGTACCGGTAGGCCGCCCACCTCCACACCGTCTCTCTTTGCCCGCGCAGCATGGGGTGATGACACCGAGTATCTTGAAAAGTGCGTAGTGTTGCCCCACCGTGACCGAGATGGACCGACCGGCCGCCGGGAGCGGATCACTTGCTCCCCCATTCCCTCGGGCGTGCCTTCGGTGAGGAGGCCGTCACGAACGGCCGCCCCGGTGGAACTGTGATCCGAGAGAAACGGCCTAGTGGTGCTTCGTCAGGTTCTGGCACGAGTGAGGCCAGTGAGGGCTTTGCCGCAGGCCTCTTGCATGGGCTGCTGTGCGCCGCCCGGACAACAGCCGCCGATGGCGGCCCACCTGGCGGAGCCGGTGAACGCGGAGGCCAAGGAATCCGGGTGGCCCTGTGGACAGGCGGTCGCCGTGCCGCGGTGCTGGAGAGCGCGGGTTTGACGGACGGGCCGGGGCGCACGGACGATCAGCTCAACGAAAGCGGAAACGCTGGGCGAGCGTGGCGGGCACCAAGGTGATCTCGGCCTGCGCGAAACGGCATCCGGGACAACCGCGCCGGGCCGCCGCCGGACCAAAACCAGACAAGACCGGGGAACGGGTCACGGGCACCGGCACCGGCACCGGC
>NZ_LIRJ01000581.1 GCF_001419745.1 Streptomyces silaceus
CCCTACGCCCGGGGCGGGGCGCCAGCCGGACAGCCGGACCGCTCAATCACCGTCCTGGCTGCGCGACCTGACGATCCGTCGCAGCCGGTGGTGCCGGTCCGGCGTCTGCTCGGTGATCGCGTCACCGACCATCATGCGCACCGCGTCCCGCAGCCCGTGGAGCGCGTGGCCGCGCGCGGGGCCCGCGCCCGGGTCCTCGCGCAACTCCTTGAGCAGCGCCCAGCACAGCGTCAGCATCACGATGACGAACGGCAGCGCCACCAGGATCGTCGCGCTCTGCAGGGAGTCGAGCCCGCCCGCGACCAGGAGCACCGCGGCCACCGCCGCCATCAGGGCGCCCCAGGTGACGACCAGCCAGGTCGGCGGGTGCAGCGAGCCTCGGCTGGTGAGCGAGCCCATCACCAGCGACGCGGAGTCCGCGCTCGTGACGAAGTACGTCATGACGAGGATCATCGCGACCCAGGAGGTGACGGTGCCCAGCGGCAGCGCGTCCAGCATCGCGAAGAGGGAGGCCTCGGCGCCCTCCTTCACCTTCTCCGCCATGTCGACCTTGCCGGTCGCGTCCAGGCGGATGCCGGTGCCGCCCATCACGCAGAACCACACGATCGTGGCGCCGCTCGGCACGAGCAGCACGCCGATGAGGAACTCGCGGATCGTGCGGCCGTGCGAGATGCGGGCGATGAACGTACCGACGAAGGGCGCCCACGAGAGCCACCACGCCCAGTAGAAGATCGTCCAGGCGCCGAGCCAGGAGCTGTCGGTGAACGCGCCCGTGCGCGAGGCCATCGGCAGCAGCTGGTGGAGATAGCCGCCGACGCTCGCCGGGATCGCGTCGAGGACGTAGACGGTCGGGCCCAGGACGAAGACGAACAGCATCAGGAGGGCGGCCAGCATGATGTTGAGGGTGCTGAGCCACTTCACGCCCTTGTGCACCCCGGAGAAGGCCGAGATCACGAAGGCGGCGCCCAGCGACACGATGATGATCAGCTGGAGGGTGGTGGAACTCTCCACGCCCGTCGTGAGGTTGAGGCCGGTGGCGACCTGGAGCGCGCCGACGCCGAGGCTGGTGGCCGTGCCGAAGACGGTCGCGAAGACCGCGAGCAGGTCGATGAGGCGGCCGGGCCAGGAGGCCGCGCGCCGGGCGCCGATGAGCGGCACGAAGACGGAGCTGAGGCGGTTGCCGCGGCCCTTGCGGAAGCCCGCGTAGGCCAGGGCGAGCCCGGCGATGCCGTAGATCGCCCAGGGGGTCAGCGTCCAGTGGAAGAACGAGTACTCCAGGGCGGTGCGGGCGGCGGCGCCCGTGCGGGGCTCGGCGGGCGAGGACGGGGGAGGGTTCAGATAGTGGGTCAGCGGCTCCCCGACGCCGTAGAACATCAGGCCGATGCCCATGCCCGCGCTGAACATCATCGCGATCCACGCGAGGTTGGTGAACTCCGGCTCGGAGTCGTCCTTGCCGAGCCTGATCCGGCCGAAGCGGCTGAGCGCGAGGAACACGCACAGGACGAGGAAGACGTCCGCGGCGATCACGAAGAGCCAGGCGAAGTTGTCCAGGACCCAGCCGAGGGCGCTGTCGGAGGCGCGGTCGAAGGATTTCTTGCCGATCGCGGCCCAGCAGACCACCGCGAGGACGACGGCCACGCCCACGCCGACCACCACGTAGTCGGGGGTGCCGTCCGGGGGTGTCGCGCCCGTGGGGTCCTTGCCGGACGACGGCGGGTCCGGCGGGCCCTCGCCGGGACGGGGCTGATCGATCATTTCCGTGCTCATGGCGCACCACTATGGTGCGATATCGGGGGTTTTTTCACCGGGGCGCGCCGTCTCGCGGTCCGGGTGGCCATGGGCAGGGGGCCCTCTGTGCGGTTATGGTCGCAGCGGCGCGACTGCCTTGACGCGAGCAAGGCCCAAGAAGCAAGGGGAATGCAAGGTGGCGGACGCTGCAGGGACGGCGGGACACGAGCAGCAGGCTCAGCGCGAGCAGGCGCGACGCGTGCTCATCGCCGCGGACAAGTTCAAGGGCTCCCTGACGGCCGTGCAGGTCGCGGAGCGGGTGACGGCCGGGCTGCGCCGCGTCGCCCCCGACGTGGCCGTCGAGGCCCTGCCCGTCGCCGACGGCGGTGACGGCACGGTCGCCGCGGCCGTCGCGGGCGGGTTCGAGCGCCGCGAGGTCCGGGTGACGGGCCCGCTCGGCAACCAGGTGACGGCGGCGTACGCGCTCAAGGACGGCACCGCCGTCGTGGAGATGGCCGAGGCCTCGGGCCTCCAGCTGCTCCCCGAGGGCGTCTTCGCGCCGCTCACGTCCACGACGTACGGCTCCGGGGAGCTGCTCCTCGCCGCGCTGGAAGCGGGCGCCCGCACGATCGTCTTCGGCGTCGGCGGCAGCGCCACGACCGACGGCGGCGCGGGCATGCTGGCCGCGCTCGGCGCGCGCTTCGAGGACGCGGACGGCAGGCCCGTCGCGCCCGGCGGCGGCCCGCTCAAGGACCTCGCCACCGCCGACCTCTCGGGCCTCGACCCCCGCCTGAAGGATGTCGAGATCGTCCTCGCCAGCGACGTCGACAACCCGCTGACCGGCCCCAAGGGCGCGCCCGCGGTGTACGGACCGCAGAAGGGCGCCACCCCGGAGGACGTCGCCGCCCTGGACACGGCGCTCGCCCACTTCGCCGCGGTCCTGGAGAAGACGATCGGCCCCAAGGCCGCGGAGTACGCTGCCTCGCCCGGCGCCGGCGCCGCGGGCGGCATCGGCTACGGCGCGCTGGTCGGGCTCGGCGCGAGCTTCCGGCCCGGCATCGAGGTCATGCTCGACGTGCTCGGCTTCGCGCCCGCGCTGGCCCGCGCCACCCTCGTCGTCACCGGCGAGGGCTCGCTCGACGAGCAGACCCTGCACGGCAAGGCCCCCGCCGGGGTGGCCGCGGCGGCCCGCGCCGCCGGGATCGAGGTCGTCGCGGTCTGCGGCCGCCTCGCCCTGCCCCCGGAGGCCCTCGGCAAGGCCGGCATCCGCCGCGCGTACGCCCTCACCGACGTGGAGCCGGACGTGGCCCGCTGCATCGCCGAGGCCGGACCGATCCTGGAGACGGTGGCCGAGGGCATCGCGCGGGACTTCCTGAGCGCCTGAGTCCCTGAGGTGCCCGAGCGGGACCGGGCCCGGCGGCAGCGTCCCCGGGACCGGGCCCGCAAGAATCTTCCGAAAGAAGTTCCGGTCACCCGGTCACACATCTCCGTCGGGCTCCGTCAGGGCAGTGAGAGCGACACGAAGCCCTGAGGAGATGACGATGGAAACGCGTGCGATCACGGCCGAGATCCCGATGGCCCCGCGGATGGACGAGGACCCGACACAGCTCCTGCCCGAGCTGGCCGAGGTGTCGGCGGCCCTGTTCAAGCTGGTCGGCAACGGCTCGGTGCCGCGCGCCACGATCAGCCTGGTCCAGCTGCGGGCCGGGCAGATCGCCGGCAACACCTACCTGACCGTCCTGCACACGGGATTCCTGCGCAAGGCGGGGGAGTCGGAGGAGCGGATCGCCTCGGTGGCCTCCTGGCAGGACTCGCCGTACTTCACCGGCGCCGAGCGCGCCGCGCTGGCGCTGGTGGAGGCCGTGCTCCAGCCGTCGGCGCACGGCGAGCGGGTCTCCGACGAGCTGTACGCCCACGTGGCGGAGGCCTACGAGCCCAAGGCGCTCGCCACCCTGATGTGCGCGATCGGCCAGGTCAACTTCTTCACCCCCGTGGCGCTCATCGCCAAGCCGGTGCCCGGCCGGTCGTTCACCGGCCCGTGGAAGTAGGCCCACCCGGGTGACAACTGCCCGAAAACGGCCCGGAGTTCGGATCCAGGAACGGGATCCGGGCGCCGGGCCGCGGGCGTTTCGGCATCTTCTGCCGCTCACCCGTATCGAACCGGGAACGTGATCGTTTCTTCAGTACGTGAAGAGGAGTCGATCTTGACCGGGTGGGCGCACGCCGGCGGACTCGGTGTCATCGCCGTCCTGTGCCCGTGGACCGGGCTGTCCGTCGACGCGCAGGTCGAGGCCGCCGGCGTGGCCGTGTCGGGGCACGTGGACATCTGCCGCCCGGACGGGCCGGTGACCCCCGAGCCGGAGCCCGAGCAGGTGCCGGGCGCCGCGCCCCGCGCGGCCGCACCGCCCCGGCCGGGGCCGCCGTCGGCCGCCCCGCCGCCGTCCGCGCCGCCCAGGGC
>NZ_LIRJ01000582.1 GCF_001419745.1 Streptomyces silaceus
GACCATGACGCGCGGGTCCAGCTTGCGGAAGGCGTCCGGCAGGGACTTCAGCAGCTGGGCGGGGTCGAAGAGACCCGCGCCGACCCTGCCGTCGTCGGCGGGCTTGTGACCGGTGGGGACGTCCTGGTGGGGGGCGCGCGTCGCGGTCGCGACCGCTCCCCCGTCCCGGCCGTCCGTGTCGTGCTTGTGCGTGTGTGTGCTCATGACGCCAGCCCCTCGGCAAGCGGTCCCAGCGCCAGGGCGGGGAAGTAGGTGAGACCGGTGATGATCATGATGGTGCCGACCAGCAATCCGGTGAACAGCGGCTTTTCGGTACGCAGGGTGCCCGCGGTGGCCGGGATCGGCTTCTGCTCGGCGAGCGATCCGGCGAGCGCGAGGACGAACACCATCGGCAGGAAGCGGCCGAGGAGCATGGCGAGGCCGATCGTGGTGTTGAACCAGTTCGTGTCCGCGCTCAGGCCGCCGAAGGCCGAGCCGTTGTTGTTGGCCCCGGAGGTGAAGGCGTACAGGATCTCGGAGAAGCCGTGCGCCCCGGAGTTGAGCATCGAGTCCTTGGGCGTGGGCAGCGCCATCGACACCGCGGTGAAGCCGAGGACGAGCGCCGGCGTGACCAGGATGTAGCAGGCCGCCAGCTTGATCTCGCGGGTGCCGATCTTCTTGCCCAGGTACTCCGGCGTACGGCCGACCATCAGGCCGGCGATGAACACCGCGATGATCGCCATGATCAGCATGCCGTAGAGGCCGGAGCCGGTGCCGCCGGGCGCGATCTCGCCGAGCTGCATGCCCAGCATCTCGATGCCGCCGCCGAAGCCGGTGTAGGAGGAGTGGAAGGAGTTCACGGCGCCGGTGGAGGTGAGCGTGGTGGCCACCGCGAAGATCGACGAGCCGCCGATGCCGAAGCGGGTCTCCTTGCCCTCCATCGCGCCGCCGGCCAGGTCGAACGCCGGACCGCCGTGGTGGAACTCGGTCCACATCATCAGCGCGGTGAAGCCGAGCCAGATCGTCGCCATCGTGGCGAGGATCGCGTA
>NZ_LIRJ01000583.1 GCF_001419745.1 Streptomyces silaceus
GGGGGTGGGATGAGGGTGTGGCAGTTGTCTGAGGAGCTGGTGCACTGCTTGTCTGAGGTGCCCGTGCGCAGCTTGTCTGAGGTGCGGGTCGTCTGAGGTGTCGCCCTCACTCCGCCGCACACGCCTCCCGCAAAGCCGCCAGGAACGGCGCAACCGCGGGCGGTACCGAGCGCCCCCGCGCCGTCGCCGCGTACACCGCGCGGGCCGGGGCGGAGTCGTCCCGCAGGGGGACCAGGGTGATGTCCGGGCGGACCGACTCGGCCGCGAGGGCGGGGATCAGGGTCACGCCGAGGCCCGCGGCGACGTACCCCTGTTTCGCCGTCCACTCGGCGACGACGTGTGCGACGCGCGGCCGGAAGCCGTGGCGGAGTGCGGTGTGCAGCAGGGTGCCCTCGACGCGATGGCTGCCGGATATCCACTCCTCATCGGCGAGTTGGGGAAGCCGCAGCTCGGTTTCGGTCGCCAGTGCGTGGGCCGTGGGCAGGGCGACGTACAGCGTTTCGTCGAGCAGATGGTGCAGCTCGTACGCGTCGGCGGGCAGGGCGCCGCCCGTCGTGGAGACCACCGCCAGGTCGAGTTCGCCCTCGGTGAGGCGGGACAGGAGCGCGGGCGTCAGGCCCTCCTCGCGCGTGAGGGTCACGCCGGGGTGCCGGGTACGGAACCGTCCCATCGCCCGTGGCACCAGCCCCGCGTCCGCCGTCGCGAACGCGCCGACCCGCAGCAGCCCGCCGGTCGCCTCCCGCAACGCGGTCAACTCCCGCCCCATGGAATGGAGTCGGGCCAGCAGGTCCTCCGCGTGCGGCAGGAGGGCCCGGCCTTGCGCGGTCGGGCGTACCCCGCGTGGCAGCCGGTCGAAGAGCGGCGCCCCGCCGAGGGCCGACTCCAGCGAGGAGATCTGCCGCGACACGGCGGACTGCGTCCACCCCAGTTCCCGAGCGGCCACCGTGAACGACCCGTGCCGGGCCACGTCCAGGAACGTGCGGAGCCAGACGGTCGAGAGGTCCGGGGGAGTGACGTCGGCCGTCACGAGTTCCGGGAAAGCGGTGTCGGCCATGCGTGCGACATGCTGATTCGGCATGGCTCGCATGCTAGAGACTCGCTTGTCGCATCCCTTCCCCGGGCCTAGCGTCGGACGCATGGAGAAGATCGCGGGCAAACCCGCTGAGAACACCGCAGAGAACACCACACAGAACACCACGGAGAAGATCGCGTTTCTCGGGCTCGGGCACATGGGGGAGCCGATGGCCCGTCAGTTGCTGTCCGCAGGGCATCCGTTGACCGTCTGGAACCGAACCGCCGCGAAGGCGGAGGTGCTGGTCGAGGCGGGAGCGACGGCCGCCGCGACGCCCGCCGAGGCGGTACGTGACGCCGACGTCGTCATCACCATGCTCGCGGGCCCCGACGCGGTGCGCGCGGTCGCCGACGCCGTCGTCCCCGCGCTGCGCGAGGGCGCGTACTGGGTGGAGATGTCGACCGTCGGCCCCGATGTCGTGGCCGAGCTCGGCAAGCGGGTGCCCGACGGTGTCACCCTCGTCGACGCCCCCGTCATGGGCAGCACCGACAAGGCCGCCGCGGGCCGGCTCGGCATCCTCGCGGGCGGCGACGCGGCGGGCGTCGAGCACGTCCTCGCCCGCTTCGGTCCCGTCACCCGCACCGGCCCCCTCGGCTCGGCCGCCGCGCTCAAACTCGTCGTCAACACCGCCGTCATCGGTGGCGTGGCCCTCGTCGCCGAGGCGATGAAGCTCGCCGACGCGCTCGGCCTGGACGAGGGAACCGCCAAGGACGCCCTCGCCAAGGGGCCGCTCGCGGGTGCGGTCGCCCGCGCCTTCGCCGAGGGCGTGCACTTCGGCAGCGATCTCGCCGTCAAGGACATCTCCCTGGCCACCCGCGTCGCCGAACTGCCCGCCATGGAAGCGGTGTTGTCACACTTCGAGGCGGCCGCCGCCGACCCGGACGTCGTGCACGAGGACATCGCCCGCGCCGTCACCCGCATCCGCGCCCGCCGCACCCCCTGAAAGGAGTACGCAGCCATGCGTATCACCCTCGACAACCCGGCCTCGGCGCCCCAGCCCATGGGCCCCTACTCCCAGGTCGCCCGCGTCCAACTCGACGACGGGGGAGTGCTGTTGTACCTCTCGGGTCAGATAGGCGAGGGCGACGACGTCGCCGC
>NZ_LIRJ01000584.1 GCF_001419745.1 Streptomyces silaceus
CGCAGCTGCTCGGCGTGGTCGTCGGCACGGGCCTGGCGACGGTGGCCGGCGGGACGGTCGCGGGGTACGCGGCCTGCGCGGTGTTCACGATCGCGGGCGTCCTGCCCTACGTCGTACGCCACCGGGACCTGCGCCTGGCGGTGGCCGACCGTCCGCCGTGGCGGTGGCGCGGCTTCCTTGCGGGGTTCTGGCTCAGCCCGCGCCGCCACCCGGACCTCGCCTGGGCGTGGCTGACGCGCTTCCTGATCAACGTCAGCAACTCGCTGGTGCTGCTCTACCTCTTGTACTTCCTGCGGGACCGGCTGCACCGGCCCGACCCGGACGAGGGCGTGCTGATCCTGACGGCCGTGAACGGCGTGACGATGCTCGCCACGGTCGTGGTGGGCGGCGCCTGGTCGGACCGGGTCGGCCGCCGCAAGCCCTTCGTGATCTGGTCGGGCGCGCTGATGGCGGTGGCGACGGGACTGCTGGCCCTCTGGCAGACCTGGCCGGGCGCGATCGTCGCGGCGGCGGTGCTCGGCATCGGCTTCGGCGTGTTCACGTCGGTGGACTTCGCCCTGATGACGGACGTCCTGCCCGAGGCCATGGACCGGGGCAAGGACCTCGGCATCATCAACATCGCCAACTCGCTGCCCCAGGTGGCGGCCCCCGCGCTGGCGGCCCCGATCGTGACGCACCTGGGCGGCTACCGCGTGCTGTACCTGACGGCGGCGGTGGTGGGGCTGGCGGGGGCGGTCCTCGTACGGCGGATCAAGGGCGTGGACTGAGGCGCGCGAGAAGGTCGCGCGCCGAACCACGCGGCGGGCCGCGGAGGCGGTGCCTCAGAACCCGAGCTTGCGCAGCTGCCGCGGGTCCCTCTGCCAGTCCTTGGCGACCTTGACGTGCAGGTCGAGGAAGACGGGCGTACCGAGAAGCGCCTCGATCTGCTTGCGGGACTTGATGCCGACGTCCTTCAGCCGCTTGCCCTTGGGGCCGATGATGATGCCCTTCTGGCTGGGCCGCTCGATGTAGACGAACGCGTGGATGTCGAGCAGCGGCTTGTCCGCCGGGCGGTCCTCGCGCGGCAGCATCTCCTCGACGACCACGGCGATGGAGTGCGGCAGCTCGTCGCGGA
>NZ_LIRJ01000585.1 GCF_001419745.1 Streptomyces silaceus
GGGCAAGGACCGCTCCACCCGCCGAGAGCTGATCACCAAGGCCCTCCCACACGCCCCCACCTGCGACACCCGCCCCGCCCCGGGGGACTGAGGGGGGATTGCAGAAAAGTCCCGCCGAAATGCACCCAAAGGTGACATTCCGGCGGGACTTTCTTGCAGTAGCCCTCAGACGGCTACGGGGTGACCTTCTCCACCTTCACGCTGCCGCTGCCGGCTGCCGTGCCGCCCGCGTTCAGCAGGGACACCTCGCCGAACAGCTCCCGGCCGTCGGCGGCGGGGGCCTTGGCCTCGATCTTGGCGTCGACCTGGGCGGTGGCGCCGTTGGCGAGCTCGACCGGCTTCGTGCCGTCGACCGTGACCTTGCCGAGCGCGTCCGAGAAGAAGACGTCACGGTAGTCGTACGTGGTCGAGCCGGACGGCACCGAGTAGCCCGTCACCTCGATCGTGTACGTGCCGGCGGCGGGCTTGGTCAGGCTGACCGACTCCTCCGAGTCGCCCTCCGCCGACGAACCGACGACCTTGCCGTCCTTCTTGACGGCCAGGTCCAGGTCGGCGGCGACGTCCGAGGTCGAGCCGATGGCGACGTCGAGCCGCTCGGCGCCCTCGGGCACGACGACCTCGGTGACCTGGGTCTGGTTCGGCTTGATGGTGGGCTTCGCGGACTTGGCCGAGCCCAGCGAGCCGCCCTTCAGCTTGCCGTCGACGGCCGCGAAGTTGTTCGTGACCTTCCAGGAGACGGGCGCCGGGGTGCCGACCTTCGCCTCGGCGATCGTCTGGACGGCGGGGTCGAAGGCGACGCCGAGCGCGGCGACGTTCAGCTTGTACGGGTTGTCGAGCAGCGGGGACGTACGGCGCGACTCGACCTCGATCTCCCAGACACCGGCCTGCGGCTCCGCGTACGAACGCAGGTCCGGGCGGCAGGTGTTGGCGGGGTTCTCGTAGTTCGGGTAGCAGACGATCGACGACGTCGAGTCGACCGGGACGCCGTAGGGGTGCACCGCGATGAAGCGGGTCTGGCTCTTGTCCTTCAGGCCGCCGAGGGAGACCTCAAGGGACTTGGCGCCCTTGGGGACGGTGACGAAGTACGACTTCGGGGTGTTGCGCTGCGTCGAGCCGGACGCCGAGTAGGTGTACGACGGCTTGGCCAGCGGGGTCGAGACGACGACCGTCGTCATGATCTGCTGGTCGATGCCCTCGGTGCGCTCGTCGTCGACCGTGAGGATCGCGCTGTGCAGGCCGGCGGACTTGGCCTGGGCCTGGACCTTGACGGTGACCGGCTTGTTCAGCGGGAGCGTCACGTCGCCCTTGGTCAGCAGCTTGAACGTGCCCTCGTGGTTGTTGACCAGGTCCAGCTCGTGGCGGATGCCGCGGTCCGGGCCCGAGGTGCGGGTGATCGTCACGTCGTACGTCCGCTTCTGGCCGGTCCTCAGGCCGCCCTCACGGTCGTAGACGCCGGTGCCGGGCTTCTTCAGCTCCTGCTCCAGGGCGGTGTCGACCGGGGCCTTCACCGTGTACGTGTGCGCCGTCGCGTCGTCCTCGATGGCGTCCCAGGCGTCGACCACGTCGATCAGGCCGGTGCCCTGCGCGTACGCCTGCTCGCCGCGGATGCGGTCCGCGGTCGAGGTCAGCGCGGTGCGCAGCTTCGCCGGGGTGAGGTCGATCTTCTCCCGTTTCGCGGCGGAGAGGAGGAGGGCCGAGGCGCCCGCGGCCTGCGGGGAGGCCATCGAGGTGCCCTGCAGCATCGAGTAGCCGGCGGGCAGCTGGTAGCCGGCCTCGGCGACCGGGGAGCCCGGCAGCCAGGTCTGCGTGGTGTTGATGGCCGAGCCGGGCGCCGAGATGATCGGCGCGAACCCGCCGTCCTCACGCGGGCCGCGCGAGGAGAACGGCATCATGGCGTACGAACGCTCCACCTGGGAGCCGTAGTTGGCGGCCCAGGTCTCCTTGGAGATGGCCGCGCCGACCGAGATGACCTTGTCGGCGAGGGCGGGGTCGCCGATGGTGTTCGCGCCGGGGCCGGAGTTGCCCGCGGAGATCACCAGCTGGACGCCGTAGGTGTCGATGAGCCGCGTGTAGAGCTCGGCGCGCGCGTTGTTGCCGTCGTTGAGGGCCGGGAGGCCGCCGATCGACATGTTGACGATGTCGACGCCGCGCTTGGTGACGAGGTCGATCATGCCCTCGGTGAGCGCGACGTTGGTGCAGCCGCCGGTCCAGGTGCAGGCGCGCGAGGAGACCAGCTTGGCGCCGGGCGCGGCGCCGTTCATCCTGCCGCCGAACAGGCCGTTGGCCGCGGTGATGCCCGCGACGTGCGTGCCGTGCTCGGACTCGATGACGCCGATGTTGACGAAGTCGGCCTTCTTGCCGACCCAGTCGCCGCCGTACGGGTCGGTCGGCACGTCCTTGCGGATCTCGACGACGAACGGGACGCGCTCGGCGACGTCGGTCGCCGGGTCGTCCTTGCCGAAGTAGGCGACCTGGTGGTCCTCCTTGTACGGCTTGAGGACCTCGTCGTCGGTGAAGTCGTTGTTGTCGTTCAGGTCGACACGGACCGTCCCGGCGGCCGGGTCGTACAGGACGCCCCAGCTGTCGGTGGTGTCGCCGTCGCGGTTGATGTCGCCCTTCGCGTCGCCGCCGGTGGTGGCGGACTCGCGGAAGCGGTTGACCTGGAAGGACCCCGCGGGGGCCTGCCACGTCTCGCTGTCCCAGGTGAAGGTGGGGCCGCTGACCGGGTTGGTCATGCGGCGCCAGGTGCCGTCCTGGTCGACGATCGGGTCGGTGGCGGTGACCCAGTCGGTGATCTTGCGCTCGCCGGTCGTCGTCTTCCGCAGGGCCGGGTGGCCGAGGTCGATGCCCGAGTCGAGGATGCCGATGGTGATGCCGCGGCCGTCGGCCTTCGGGTGCTTCTTCACGAAGTCGACGGCGCCCGTCTCGGCGGACGGGTTGTACGGGTTCTTCGCGGGGGTGTTCTTGTCCGGGCCCGGGTACGTCCCCTTGGCGGCCGGCTTCGCGCCCTTCGCGCGGTCCGCCGCCGGGGTCGGGTCGTCCAGCTCGATCTCGTGGCGCAGATCGATGGCGTGCACCGACGACAGCTTCGTGGCCGACGTGATCGCGGCGTCGGCCTCGGCGGTCGGCACGGTCGCGCGGACGTAGCCGAGCTTGTCGTCGGTGCGGCCCACGGAGCCGCCCTTGACGCCGTCGAGCTGGTCGGCGACCTGCTCGGTGGCGCCGGGTGCGGTGGCGACCATCATCGTGACGGTCTTCTCGCCGTCCGCCTTGGCGTCGGCGAGCAGGTCGGCGTCGGCCGAACCGAGCTTGGCGGCCGTGGACTTGGGGGCGGCGGTGCTGTCGGCGGGCCCGCCGCCGTCCGCCGCGAAGGCCAGGGGTACGGCCCCGGTCGCGCAGAGCGCGGCGGTGAGACCGACGGCTATCGCGAGACGGGGCGCGCGTCTGGCGCTGGAACTGGATCTGGGCATCGGCATCCCTGTGCGTGAAGGTCGGGAAGGAGGGTCCATCAGGCCCGGAGACCGGGATGTTCCGGAATCCGGGGCCGGATGACCGCTCAGCCTTACGCAAGTGGCTGCTGTTTGGGGAGAGTTGTCCGAGCTGTGATCGGGGCATGGCGTAATTCCGCCATGCGCCATGGCGGACAAGGCGGTGCATAGGGGGACTTGCGCCGGGAACTGTTCCCGGCCCCGTCACGTCTCGCGCGAGCGCGCGTAGTGCCGCGCGGCCTTCGCGCGGTTGCCGCAGGCTGCCATGGAGCACCAGCGGCGGGTGCCGTTGCGCGAGGTGTCGAAGAAGTGCAGGACGCACGCCTCGTGGGCGCAGCCGCGGATCCGGTCGGGCGCGGTGGCCAGGAGGCGCAGGTAGTCGCGCGCCGCGAGCCAGGCGGGGCCCCGGGCGGCGTCCGCGAACTCGGGCTCCTCGCCGGGTCCTTCGGCGGTCAGGGTCGCGCGGATGCGGCCGTGCGCGAGCACCTCGTCGACGCGGGCGACGCCCGCCGGGTCGCCGGGGGAGTCCACGACGGCGGCGAGCGCGTCGCGGGCGCGCAGGGCGTGCTCCAGGGTCGCCGCGTCGGCGGTGAAGCGGGTGTCGAGGCCGTTCGCCGCGAGCCAGACCGCGAGCCCCTCGGTGCCGGTCAGCAGGTCCCGGCGCTCGCCCTCGTGCATCCAGACGGTGTTGAGCAGGTCGAGGGAGAGCGGCTCACCGACAAGCGGACGGGGGTCGTGCGGCTGCCGGGCGGCGGACATGGGTGCTCCCTTCGGTGCTAACCGCTCAAGGTTACGTGAATGGTTGACGGGTGCGACTTCTAACCCCTAATCTTGCGTTGAAAGGTTAGTCCGCGCAGTTGGTCCGCACGGCGGATCCAAGGCAGACCAGGGGAGAGTCATGACCGTGTCCACCGCTCCGCGCACCGGCCACATCGGCCTGAACGTCACCGACCTGGAGCGTTCGCTCGCCTTCTACCGCGAGGTCATCGGGTACGGCGTCATCGGCGAGGGCAAGGAGGAGGGCCGCCGCTTCGCCTTCCTCGGGGAGGGCGGCCGCCCCGTGCTCACGCTCTGGCAGCAGGCCGACGCCGGGTACGCCGCGGGCCGCGCGGGCCTGCACCACCTCGCTCTCGAGGTCGACACCATCGAGCAGGTCAGGGAGTACGAGAACGCGCTGCGGGAGTACGGCGTGGAGTTCGCGTACGACGGCGTCGTGCCGCACGGCGAGGGCGCCGCGTCCGGCGGGATCTTCTTCCACGACCCGGACGGGACGCGCCTGGAGATCTTCGCCGTGTCCGGCGCGGAGGAGGCCGAGGCCCCGGTGGAGTCGGCGCCGACCTGCGGCTTCTTCTAGGCGCCCCGCCGCGAGCGCCCCGCAGGGGGCGCGGGGAACCGCGCGACAGGCCACCACGCACCCGCAGACAGGAGCCCGCCGATGACACCGCAAGCAGCCGCCCGGACCCCCTACCACCAGGGCTCCCGCACCGTGCAGGACAAGGTCGGCGTGCGGGACCTCGCCGACCACGTGGGCCGCTCGATCGGCCAGGGCATCCGCCCCGTCGCCGCCGCCTTCCTGGAGCTCCAGCCGCTGCTGGTGCTCGGCGGCGCCGACCCGGCGGGCGCCGTCTGGGCCTCGGTGCTGACCGGCGAGGCCGGATTCGTCCGGGCCACCGGGCCCCGCCAGATCTCCGTCGCCGCCGCCCCGCGCGCCGGCGACCCCCTCGCCGCCGCCCTCACCCGCGAGGACACCCCCGTCGGCACCCTCGCGCTCGACCCGCGCACCCGCCGCCGCATGCGCCTCAACGGCCGGGCCCGCCCCACGCCCCGCGGCCTGGCGATCGCCGCTGACCAGGTCTTCTCCAACTGCCCTAAGTACCTGCAGAAGCGGGAGCTGCACGAGGGGCGGCGGCCGGAGGAGCCCGGCGAGCCCCGGCGCGGCACGCGGCTCACCGACGAGCAGCGCGCGTTCGTCGCCGCGGCCGACACCTTCTTCCTCGCCACGGTCCACGCGCACGGCGCCGACGCCAGCCACCGCGGCGGCAACCCCGGCTTCGTGCGCGTCCCGTCCCTGTACGCACTGGAATGGGACGACTTCCCGGGCAACGCGATGTTCCTGAGCCTCGGCAACCTCGCCGAGGACCCCCGCGCCGGCCTCCTCTTCCTCGACTGGAGGACGGGCACCACCCTCCAGCTCACCGGCACGGCCCGCACGCTCCACGCGGCCGACGGGTCACGGACGGTCCGCTTCGAGCTCACGGAGGCGGTCGAGACGCCGCACGCGAGCCCGTGGCGCTGGTCCGAGCCCGAGTTCTCCCCTGCCAATCCGGGCAACGGGGACTAGCGTCACCCTGTGCACAAAGAGCTCCGGGTGGCGGCCTACGCCGTATGCGTACGGGACGGGCGGATCCTGCTGGCCCGCTGGGTCGCCGGCGACGGCAGCAAACGGTGGACGCTGCCCGGCGGCGGCATGGACCACGGCGAGGACCCCTACGACACCGTGATCCGCGAGGCCGACGAGGAGACCGGCTACGTCGTCGAGCCGGTCGCGCTCCTCGGCGTCGACTCGCTGCGCCGCCGCTACCCCCGCAGGCTCGGCGCCGTCGCCGACTTCCACGGACTGCGGATCGTGTACGAGGGGCGCGTCACCGGCGGCGAGCTGCGCCACGAGACGGACGGCTCCACGGACCTCGCGGCCTGGCACCCCCTGGAGTCCGTGCCGGACCTCGACCGCGTCGGCCTCGTCGACATCGGCCTGGAGCTGTGGCGCGCCCGCCCGGCCGACGGACACCGCCCCGCCC
>NZ_LIRJ01000586.1 GCF_001419745.1 Streptomyces silaceus
GTGGTGAGGGGCGTCCTGGGGGCCGTCAGGGGCTGTCCTGGCCCGCTATCCGGCCGAAGGACTGGTCGGGCGGGGGCGCGGAGCTCGGGGGTGTGATGTCCAGGCCGTAGTGGTGGTAGAGCTGGAGTTCCTGCTCGGGTGAGAGATGGCGGCCCACGCCGAAGTCAGGGGCATCCTTGATCAGGGAGCGGTCGAAGGGGATGCGCAGGGTGCCGTCGTCGACCAGTTCGCTCGGCTCCAGCGGGACGAACGCGTCGCGGCCGAACAGGCCGGTGCGGACGGCCGCCCACTCCGGGGTGCCGGTGGCATCGTCGAGATAGACCTCGTCGATCGTGCCGATCTTCGCCCCGTTCCGGTCGAAGGCCTTGCGGCCGATCAGGTTCCGCGGATCGATGTCGGTCTGCACGGGCCCTCCAGCTGGTCGAGGGGATTCAGATTTGGGCGTAACTCATCATTAATCGCTCGTACTCACTACGAAAGAGCACTTCGGGGCAGGTGGCCACTCGAAGGATCGGCCGTTGTCCTCGCTGGTAGGCTGGCGGCTGGCTGCTGACCCCGTGCGGGAGAGCTCTCCGGAAGTGACTTCCGGAGGCGCCGAAGGAGCAAATCCTCCCCGGAATCTCTCAGGCACCCGTACCGCACGGACGAGGTCACTCTGGAAAGCAGGGCGGGCGTCGGGCGGGCACGATCCGGACCCTTCCTCACCGACGGTGAAAGCAGATCTGTCGCTGGACTGGACGGGCCTGTGAAGCTCTCAGGTTGAGATGACAGAGGGGGAGGCCGTCCGGGTACCCGCGCCGTGGTACCCCTCGTAGGTCGCGCAGACCAGGAGGCCTCCGCAATGACTGCCACCAATCGCATCCCGCTCTCCGAGCTCGAGCAGGGCATCCCCTTCGAGCAGCGGCACATCGGGCCCGATGCGGAAGCGCGGGCCAAGATGCTCGCCCAGGTCGGGTACGGCTCGCTCGACGAGCTGACCGCCGCCGCGGTGCCGGATGTGATCAAGAACGCCGAGGCGCTGGCGCTGCCCGGCGCGCGCACCGAGGCCGAGGTGCTGGCCGAACTGCGCTCCCTCGCGGACCGGAACCAGGTCCTCGACTCCATGATCGGGCTTGGCTACTACGGCACCTTCACGCCGCCGGTCATCCTGCGGAACGTCATGGAGAACCCCTCCTGGTACACCGCCTACACGCCGTACCAGCCGGAGATCTCGCAGGGCCGTCTGGAGGCGCTGCTCAACTTCCAGACGATGGTCGCCGAGCTGACCGGCCTGCCCACCTCCGGGGCCTCCCTGCTCGACGAGGGCACCGCGGCAGCCGAGGCCATGGCGCTCTCGCGCCGCATGGGCAAGGTCAAGAACGGCGTGTTCGTCGTCGACGCCGACGCGCTGCCGCAGACCGTCGCCGTCATCCGGACCCGCGCCGAGCCGACCGGCGTCGAGGTCGTCGTCGCCGATCTGAGCGAGGGCATTCCCGCCGAGGTCGCCGAGCGCGGTGTCGTGGGCGTGCTGATCCAGTACCCGGGCGCCTCCGGTGCCGTACGCGACATCAAGCCGCTGATCGACCAGGCGCACGAGATCGGCGCCGTCGTCACCGTCGCCGCCGACCTGCTGGCCCTGACGCTGCTCACCTCGCCCGGTGAGCTCGGCGCCGACATCGCGGTCGGCACGACGCAGCGCTTCGGTGTGCCGATGGGCTTCGGCGGGCCGCACGCCGGATACATGGCGGTGCGCGAGAAGTTCGCGCGCAGCCTGCCGGGCCGGCTCGTCGGCGTCTCCGTCGACGCCGACGGCAACAAGGCCTACCGCCTCGCGCTGCAGACCCGTGAGCAGCACATCCGCCGCGAGAAGGCCACCAGCAACATCTGTACCGCCCAGGTGCTGCTCGCGGTCATGGCCGGGATGTACGCGGTCTACCACGGGCCCGAGGGGCTCAAGTCCATCGCGCGGCGCACGCACCGGTACGCGACGCTGCTCGCCGCCGGGCTCACGGCCGGGGGCGTCGAGGTCGTGCACGGCGCGTACTTCGACACGCTGACCGTGCGCGTTCCCGGCAAGGCCGAGGAGCTCGTCGCCGCCGCCCGCGAAGGCGGCGTGAACATCCACCAGATCGACGCCGACCACGTCTCCCTCGCCTGCGACGAGACGACCACCCGCAAGCAGCTGACCGCCGTGTGGGGTGCCTTCGGTGTCGAGGCCGACATCGAGGCGCTCGACGCCGAGGCCGCGGACACGCTGCCCGAGGGCCTGCTGCGCGGCGACGACTACCTCACGCACCCGGTCTTCCACGAGCACCGTTCCGAGACCGCGATGCTGCGCTACCTGCGCAAGCTGGCCGACCGCGACTACGCGCTCGACCGCGGCATGATCCCGCTGGGCTCCTGCACCATGAAGCTCAACGCGACCACCGAGATGGAGCCGGTCACCTGGCCCGAGTTCGGCCAGCTGCACCCCTTCGCGCCGGCCCAGCAGGCGCAGGGCTACCTCACGCTCATCCGTGAGCTGGAGGAGCGGCTCGCCGAGGTGACCGGGTACGACAAGGTCTCGCTGCAGCCCAACGCCGGTTCGCAGGGCGAGCTCGCCGGACTGCTCGCGGTGCGCGGCTACCACCGCGCCAACGGCGACGAGCAGCGCACCGTCTGCCTCATCCCGTCCTCCGCGCACGGCACGAACGCCGCGAGCGCCGTGATGGCCGGCATGAAGGTCGTCGTCGTGAAGACCGCCGACGACGGCGAGATCGACGTCGAGGACCTGCGTGCCAAGATCGAGAAGCACCGCGACGAGCTGTCCGTGCTGATGATCACCTACCCGTCGACGCACGGCGTCTTCGAGGAGCACGTCGCCGACATCTGCGCGTCGGTGCACGAGGCCGGCGGCCAGGTGTACGTCGACGGCGCCAACCTCAACGCGCTGGTGGGGCTCGCCAAGCCGGGGCACTTCGGCGGCGACGTCTCGCACCTGAACCTGCACAAGACCTTCTGCATCCCGCACGGCGGCGGCGGTCCGGGCGTCGGCCCGGTCGGTGTGCGCGAGCACCTCGCGCCCTACCTGCCCAACCACCCGCTCCAGCCGGCCGCGGGCCCCGAGACCGGCGTCGGCCCGATCTCCGCGGCGCCGTGGGGCTCCGCCGGGATCCTGCCGATCTCCTGGTCGTACGTGCGTCTCATGGGCGGCGAGGGCCTCAAGCGCGCCACCCAGGTCGCGGTGCTCTCCGCGAACTACATCGCCAAGCGCCTCGAGCCGCACTACCCGGTGCTCTACACCGGCCCCGGCGGCCTCGTCGCGCACGAGTGCATCATCGACCTGCGCCCGCTGAGCAAGACGACCGGTGTCAGCGTCGACGACATCGCCAAGCGCCTCATCGACTACGGCTTCCACGCGCCGACCATGTCGTTCCCGGTCGCGGGCACGCTGATGATCGAGCCGACGGAGAGCGAGGACCTCGGCGAGATCGACCGGTTCTGCGAGGCGATGATCGCGATCCGTGCGGAGATCGAGAAGGTCGGCTCCGGCGAGTGGGCCGCCGACGACAACCCGCTGCGGAACGCGCCGCACACCGCCGCCGCGCTGGGCGGTGAATGGAAGCACGGCTACACCCGCGAGGAGGCCGTCTTCCCGGCCGGCGTCTCCGCCTCGGACAAGTACTGGCCGCCGGTGCGCCGCATCGACCAGGCGCACGGCGACCGGAACCTGGTCTGCTCCTGCCCGCCGCTGGATGCGTACGAGGACTGAGGTCCCCGCCCGTCGACGCGGGCATGCGGTGGGGCCGGTTCGGAGATCTTCTCCGGGCCGGCCCCTCGTTGTTCGGTGGTGCGTATGTCGGCGACGCGCCGTGGCCGGCTGTGTGCCGGTGTCCGCGCTGTGCCGGTGTGCTCAGGCAGCTGTCATGACCTGGTCGGTGCCCAGCGGTCGGTGCGGGGCGATGATCTGGCCGTCCGGCAGCAGCTCACCGGTGTCCTCGAAGAGCAGGACGCCGTTGCACAGCAGGCTCCAGCCCTGCTCCGGGTGGCTCGCCATCAGGAAGGCGGCCTCCCGGTCGGCGGAGTCGGCTGTCGGGCACGGTGGTTGGTGCTGGCACATGGAAGGGTTCTTTCGCTGCGGTGAGATGGTGGTGACGTCTGTCCTGTGACTCGATGCGGTGTTCATAACCGCCCCCCGTTGTAGTCGGTCCGATCCCAGTGTTGCCCCACGAGCTGTCAATCCGCAGGGATTTTGCTGCAGCGGCTCCTCCTGCTTAATGACGTATCACCCGGCCGGACGGTTCAGCCCAACTTGCTTGTCTCTTCGGGTGGTTCGGGGTGGCCCAAGCGGGCTAGTCCACCTGGGGGGGGGCAGTACTGTGC
>NZ_LIRJ01000587.1 GCF_001419745.1 Streptomyces silaceus
ACACCATGAACTCCTCCATCGGGCTCATGGTCCACCCCGATCTGCCCTTCGTCGCCGAGCCGCTGCGGGGCAAGTACGTCGCCCACGTCCGCATCGCCCACACCGGCACCGCCGTCGAGGGACGCAGACTCGTCGCCCCGCTGCGGGAGGTGGCCCCCCGACTGGAGGACACCCTCCGGGACATGCCGTACAGCGCGAGTGGTTCCGTGTTCCAGGACCCCGTCCATCCGCACGGCTACGCGGGCGACAACGTCCTGCTCGACTCACTTCGCCCCGCCGACCTGCGGGCGGTCGTGGATCTCGCGGGCCCCGGTGCCACGGTCATGTGCATCGTCGACCTGCGTCACCTCGGCGGCGCCCTCGCCCGCCCCCAGGGCGCCCCCAACGCGATCGGCCACCGCGACGCCCAGTACATCCTGCGGGTCCTGTCACCGGTCGGACCGTGGAGCGTGGGCGAGGTCGTCCCCGTCCACGAGAAGCTGCTCGCGGCCGTGGCCCCCGGGGCCGCCGGCCGCAGCGGCAACTTCGTCTACGGCGCGGGACGCCCGACACCCCCGCACCGCGTTCCCACCCTCTACGACCCCGACGCCCACGAGCGGCTGACCCGCCTGAAGGCCCGCCACGACCCGGCCAACACCTTCCGTTTCAACCACAACATCAGGCCGGCGGCGTCGGACTAGACCGCCGTGCCGCCGGTGGCCCCCGGGGCGTCACCGGCAGGCCGGGCGAGGGCACGTGCGGAAGCCCCCACCGCACCGATACGGACCACACCGGACGAGGGGGGGTACCGCAGCGACGCGGAAGGGGCCGGACGACCGGCGGGGTGAAGCCCGCCGTCAGAGTCCCGCGGCCGACGCGAGTGCCTCGGCCCGGTCGGTACGCTCCCAGGTGAACTCGGGGATCTCCCGGCCGAAGTGGCCGTAGGCGGCGGTCTTGGCGTAGATCGGGCGCAGCAGATCCAGCGCGCGGATGATCCCGGCCGGAGTGAGGTCGAAGACCTCGGCGATGGCCGACTGGATGCGTGCCACCGGCACCGCGGAGGTTCCGGCCGTCCGTACGGTGAGGCCGACCGGATCGGCGCCGCCGGCGCCGTACGCGGCCTGGACCTCGCAGCGGCGGGCGAGGCCCGCGGCGACGACGTTCTTGGCGACCCAGCGCATCGCGTACGCGGCTGAACGGTCCACCTTGGACGGGTCCTTGCCGGAGAACGCGCGGCCGCCGTGGTGCGCCATGCCGCCGTACGTATCGATGATGATCTTCCGGCCGGTCAGGCCCGCGTCCCCCATCGGACCGCCTATCTCGAAGCGCCCCGACGGATTCACCAGAAGGCGGTAGCCGTCGGTGTCCAGCTTCACGCCGTCCTCGGCGAGCGCCGCGAGGACCGGCTCGACCACATGGGCGCGGACGTCGGGGGTGAGCAGGCTCTCCAGACTGATCTCCGCCGCGTGCTGCGACGAGACGACGACGGTGTCGAGCCGGACCGGGCGGTGCCCGTCGTACTCGACGGTGACCTGGACCTTGCCGTCCGGGCGGAGATAGGGCAAAGTGCCGTCCTTGCGGACCGCCGCGAGCCGTCGCGTGAGACCGTGGGCGAGCTGGATCGGCAGCGGCATCAGCGCGGGGGTGTCGTCACAGGCGTAGCCGAACACGGGCCCCGGGGACCCGGCGCCGGCGGTGTCCGTGCCCTGGCCGGTGCCGGGCGGTCTGGCACCGATGGAGACCGAGACCCCGCAGGACGCTCCGTCGAGCCCTTTCTGGGACTCGTCGTATCCGATGCCGAGGACCGTGCGGCGCACCAGGGCGGAGATGTCGACCTGGGCGGAGGTCGTCATCTCGCCGGCGAGGTACACCTGCCCGGTCGTGATCAGTGTCTCGACGGCGACCTGGGCGTCGGGATCCTGCGTGAGCACCGCGTCCAGGACGGTGTCACTGATCTGATCGGCGATCTTGTCGGGGTGGCCCTCGGGAACGGACTCCGAGGTGAAGAGGCGATGCGGCATGGGCGGACCTCCTGGGAGAGCGAACATGCGAGAAGAAGGGGCGTTCCTCGTAGGCGTGCTCGTCCGAGTGGCCCGTCGAAGCGTTCTAGAGAGCCGAGGCGTTCAGGTGCACCGGAAGGGCGCGGGGGCCGCTGGCGATGAAGGAACCCGAGCCGGCGATCTCCTCGCGGGGCCGTGCGAGCCGCATCGCGGGAAAGCGCTCGAAGAGCCGGGGCAGTGCCGTGCCCGCCTCCAGGCGGGCCAGCGGGGCGCCGAGGCAGTGGTGTACCCCGTGCCCGAACGCGAGGTGTTCCCGGCGCGCCCGGGTGGTGTCGAACTCCAGTGCCTCGGAACCATGTTGGTCAGGGTCCTGGCCCGCCGCCGCGTACGAGACAAGGATCGCGTCCCCCCGACGGACCGTGACGCCGTCCAAGTCGATGTCCTCGGTCGCGAACCGGAGCGGCATGTGCGCGACCGGCCCGTGCAGCCGCAGCGTCTCCTCGACCAGGTCCGGCCAGCTCGCCCGGCCCGTGCGCAGGTGCTCCAACTGTTCCGGTCGGGAGAGCAGTTCGAGGATCGCGCTGCCGAGCAGGTTCGCGGTGGTCTCGTGCCCCGCCCCGATCATCAGCATCAGGGTGTCCACGAGCTCCTGCTCGCCGAGCCGTTCACCGTCGCCTTCCCTGACGGCGATCAACGCGGAGGTGAGGTCCTCGCCGGGCCGGGAGCGCTTGTACGTCACCAGATCGGCGAGCACCTCGTAGATGGCGTGGCCACGGGCCTGGATGTCCTCGACGGTCCCCGGGTTGCGGAAGAAATCGTCCATCATCCGCATCAGTGACGCGCCGATGTCCTCCGGAACGCCGAAGAGCCGGCAGATCACCTGGAACGGCAGGGGGTGGGTGAACTCGGCCCGCAGATCGACCGGTTCACCCTCGGGCAGCGAGGCCAGCTTGCCCAGCATCTCCTCGACCGCGTCCGTGACGGCCGGTTCCAGCGACTTGGTGCGGCGCGCCGTGAAGGCGCCCGCGACGAGTCGGCGCAGTCGGGAGTGATCCTCGCCGTATGCCGTGAGCATGTTGTCCACGGACACCCAGGGGTAGAGCGCCCAGTCGGCGCCGATCTCGCCGTCGCGGAAGGCGGGCCAGTGCTGCCGGGGGTCCTTGGAGACGCGGGGATCGGTGAGGAGACGCTTGATCGTGTCGTGCCGGGTGACGGACCAGGCGGGCACGCCACCGGGCAGTTCCACCCGTGCGGCGGGGCCCATCCGGCGGAGGATCGCGGCCTCGTCGGCGAGCGTGCTCCCTGTGGGGTCTATCGGGTACGGACTGTCAGACATCGATGCTGCTTCCCATCTCGCGTGTGCCGGAAGGCCGCCGCGGCGGTCGGGGGAGGGGATACCGCCACGGCGGGCGTGCCGGAAGCCGGGGCGTCGCCTAGGCGTCCGGGGCCTGTGCCGGAGGCAGGTTGTAGTTCGCGCGGAACCTGTTGGAGGGGTCGTGGACGGCCTTGAGCCGGGTCAGGCGCTCATGGACGTCGGTGTCGTAGGCCGTACGGACCTGCTCGGGCCCCGCGTTCTCGCCGATCCCCATGAAGTTGAGGAAGCGGCCCTTCGTCCGGGGAGCCACCGCGTCGAACAGCTGGCGGTGCACGGGACGCACGGTCTCCGGGGTGAACGGGCCGACCAGGGGCGAGAGCACGTACAGCAGGTACTGGGCGTCGCGGTGGCCGATCGCGTTGGGGGCGCCCTGGGGGCGGGCGAGGGCGCCGCCGAGGTGACGCAGTTCGGTGACGCACATGACGGGGGCGTCGGGGCCCACCGTCTTGAGGACGGTGGACACGTCGGACGCGGTCAGCTCGCTGAGCATGGCGTCCTCCGCATACCACGGCATGGGCATGGGCGGGTCGTTGTGGATGAGCGAGCTGTCCGTGTACGGCATGTCGCCGAGGGTCTCCAGGAGGCGCGGGGCGACCTCCCGCAGCGGGGCGACCAGCCGCTCCCCCTCATCGGCGGTGCCGGTGTGGGCGATGCGGACGTGGGCGACGTACTTGCCCCGCAGCGGCTCGGCGACGACGGGGGCGTCCGGGACCGGGATGAGGGCGATGGAGGAGTTCATGGTGT